>JBGAQM010000091.1:0-17520 GCA_044220735.1 Urbifossiella sp.
GGCCAGCGCGGCGACGCTCCCCCTTCGCCTGACCGGCACCGACGGGGCGAAAAGCGCAGTGCCGGATGCAGTGACGGGGGGCGCCGGACTGCATCAGACGGCACCGTCTGGCAATCTTCGGGTTATCGGAAGGGTTGAGGGCGACGCGCCGGAAATGCTAGAAATAGAAGGGGCCGGCGCCTCTCGGCACCGGCCCGCATCGCCTTGCTTCAGTGCCCCCTCTCGGGCTCGAACCGAGGACCCGCTGATTAAGAGTCAGCTGCTCTACCAACTGAGCTAAAGGGGCGTGAGGTAAAATTATGGGGACCGACCGCCTCCGGATCAAGGGGCCAACCCCCAAAAACTTCCGCACTCCTGACACTCGCTTACGCTCCCGGGTTCGCGCCGGGCTTCCCCCCCTCGGACCGCAGCAGCGGGAATAGGATCACGTCGCGGATCGTTTGCGTGTTCGTCAGCAGCATGACGAGTCGGTCGATGCCGACGCCGAGGCCGCCGGCCGGCGGCATCCCGTGCCGCAGCGCCCGCACGAAGTCGTGGTCCATCTTCGCCATCGACTCGTCCGCCGGCAGGCCCGCCAGCTGCTGCGAGAACGTTGCCGCCTGCGTCGCCGGGTCGTTCAGCTCGGTGTACGCGTTCGCCAGTTCCATCCCCCGCACGTACAGCTCGAACCGCTCCGCCACCCGCGGGTCGGAGCGCTTCCGCTTCGTCAGCGGGCACAGGCTCGCCGGGTAGTCGAACACGAACACCGGCCCCACCAGCTTTTCCTCCACGATGTCCTCGAACAGCTCCTGCACCAGCACGTCGTGCGCCTTCCCGTCGGGGTTGATGTCCTCAGCCCGCGCCGCCGCCCGCACCGCCGTCTCGTCAAACATGTCGCAGCCGACGTGCTCCTTGAACAGGTCGCCGTAGCTCGCTCGCTGGAACGGCGGCGTCAGGTCCACCGTCACATCACCGAACGGGATGATCCGCTTGCGGTCGATCTGCACCCGCCGCGACTCGTTGTGCCCTTCGGGGGGGTCTTCCTCGCCGGTGGTCGCCACGTCGAGCGCGTCCACGCAGGCGACGATGAGGCCTTCCGTCAGGTCCATCATCGTCTGGTAGTTGCCGTACGCCTGGTACAGCTCCAACATCGTGAACTCGGGGTTGTGCCGCGGGCTAATCCCCTCGTTGCGGAACACGCGGCCGAGCTCGTACACCCTTTCGAGGCCGCCGACCAGCAACCGTTTCAGCGGCAGTTCGAGCGCGATCCGCAGGTAGAGCCCGGTGTCGAGTGCGTTGTGGTGCGTCTCGAACGGCCGGGCCGCGGCGCCACCGGCGATGCTGTGCAGCGTCGGCGTTTCCACCTCCATGTAGCCGAGCTTGTCGAGGTGCGTACGGATGGTGCGGATGACCTGAACGCGCTGGTGCGCCCGGCGGAGGGTGTCCGGGGTGTAGATCATGTCGAGGTAGCGGTGGCGGAGGCGGTACTCCATGTCGCCCATGCCGAACACGTCCTTCGGGTGCGGCTCCAGCGACTTCGCCAGGAACGTCAGCGCCTCCACCTGGATGGTGAGTTCGCCGGTGCGCGTCTTGCCGAGTTCGCCGTCCACGCCGATCAGGTCGCCGAGGTCGAGGAGCTGCGCCAGCTTCCACTCGGTCTCGGTGACCTTGTTGACCCGGATCATCAGCTGGACGCGGCCGGTCTGGTCCCAGAGTTCGAGAAAGAGTAGCTTCCCGCCGGTGCGGTAGCGGACGACGCGGCCGGCGGCGCGGACCTTCGGGCCGGGGTTGGCGTCGTCGAACGGCGCGGCCGGCTTCTGGCGGATGGTGCCGATGGGGGTGGTGTTGTCGAACCGGTGGCCCCACGGGTCGAGGCCGAGCGCCTCGATCTGGCGGAGCTTGTCGGCGCGGACTTCGGCGAGGTCTTGGGTTTCGTCGGCCACGGGGGTCCGTCCAGTGCGGGGATGGGAATTGGGGTCGTTTTACGGCGCGGCTTCGGCGGAAGGACACCCGCCGGAAACGGACCATGCGTCTGAACAGTAAAGGGCGATTCAATCAAGATCATAAGTATCGCCGACTTGACAGAGGTTTTTCCTCGGTAGTATCTGCGCAGAGTAATTGGAAGGCACGGACGCCATGACCGATCGATCCCACCTGGGAGACGAACGTTATGTGGGTCTGTTCAAGCCAGCGAGTCGTCGGGGTCTAGGTAGGAGTCGCCATGTGCGGCTCCCTGCAAGTGGTTCAAGCGCAGCCCGTGGGGACCGTCACGATCACGTCAACGGCGCCCGGGGCTGGTGTCGCAACGATCGACGTGAACTGGACGTATTCGAACTGCACTGGTGCAAATACGGTCTACATCAACGCGACCGATGTCAGCACGAAGAAGAGCATCGGCGCCGGCGTCTTTCCGGCGAAGTCGCCTGGTTCAGGCACGGTGCAAACCAGCGTTTCCGGGGCGTCGGTGAGTCTGCTCATCGAGGTCCGAGATAGCAAGGGTAAGGTCCTTGCCAGCGGCTCTGGTAAGGGGACGACCAAGTAGTCTGATCGCCGGGTGGTTCCGATGCCCCATCGATGCCGCCCGGCGATACTCGCTGGCCAATCCAGAAGGAACTGTGATGCGCCATGCACCCCGTTTCGCGTTCACGCTGATCGAGTGCCTTGTCGCGTTAGCCATACTGGCCGTTCTGATCGGCTTGGTTCTGCCGGCAGTCCAGCAGGTAAGGGTGCATGCAGCTCGGCTACAGAGTGTCAACAAACTTCGCCAGATTGTCACCGCAGCCCACAACTCAACTGCTGCCCACGCTGGCCGAGTGCCTGCTTACATGACCGTCATCCCATTCGCCCCCGCAGAAGGTACATTTCGCTCCATCCTGCCCTATCTGGAAGCCGGAAACACGCTTCCCCAGACTCTCGGCCCGCCCCCCCCCCACGTACCGGCTTACATTTCTCCCATCGACCCGACGTTCAACGCGAACGCTGGCGACGGCGTGATCTATGGGAACGCGAGCTACGCTGCGAACGCCCAGGTCTTCCGCCCCGGTTACCGACTACCTGAGTCTATTCCAGACGGAATGTCGGCAACCATCGCATTCGGCGAGCGGTACGCGCGCTGCCGAGCCACCGACGCGGACTGGAATACACCGGTTGTCACGGGTGGCGGAGCCTTCCCCGAGGGTCCTCCTTTGCGGCGTGCCACGTTTGCGGATCCGGTAATTGTCTTCGACGTGGTGCCGATGACTACGGCCGCCGCCGGCACCCGAGCGTCGGTCCCCGGGCTCACGTTCCAGCTGCGGCCGGCACAGCAGGCGTGCGACTACCGCGTCCTCCAGTCGCCGCACCCCGGCGGGCTCCCCGTCGCCCTTATGGACGGTAGCGTCCGCACTCTACACCCCACCATCTCGGAAGCCGTGTTCTGGTCCGCGGTGACACCTGACGGCGGCGAGGTGCTGGCGGGCTGGTAGGGCTGGCGGCTGCTCCGTTCGTGCGAGTAGACTCCGATGATGATTTCCGGCATGGACCGCCGCCTCGCCGAGCAGCTGTTCCACGACCGCCAGGCCGCCGCCCGCGCCGCGTCGCGGCCCGACCTGCGCTTCCCCGATGCCGCCTACCTCGACCACGAAACCTGGGTGCGCCCCGCCTTCGCCCGGCTCGGCGACCTGCGCGGCAAGCGCGCCCTCGACTACGGCTGCGGGCACGGCATGGCGGCCGTCGTGCTCGCCCGCGCCGGCGCCGACGTGACCGCGTTCGACCTGTCGCCGGGCTACGTCGCCGAGGCGCGCGAGCGGCTGCGGGCCAACGGCGTCGCCGGCACCGTGGTCGCCGCCGACGGCGAAGCGCTCCCCTTCCCCGACCAGTCGTTCGACGCCGTGTGGGGGAACGCGATCCTCCACCACCTCGACCTGGCGAAGGCCGGCCGCGAACTGGCCCGCGTGATGAGGCCGGGTGGCGTCGCCGTGTTCTGCGAGCCGTGGGGCGGCAACCCGCTCCTGGGTCTGGCGCGGCGGCGTCTGCCGTACCCCGGCAAGGACCGCACGCCCGACGAGGTGCCGCTCACCGCCCGCGACCTGGAGCCGCTTCGGGCGTGCTTCCCCGTCGTGCAGTGGGAGGGCTTTCAGCTCCTCGGCATGGTCCGCCGCGTGTGGCGCGGCCGCGGGACGGCGCGACTCGACGCCGCGGACCGCTGGCTGTTGCGCGTTCGGCCTGAGCTCAAAAACTGGTGCCGGTACGTGGTCGTGACCCTGCGGGCGGGCTAAACTGGTGCGCCTGTGCGGACGGTATCGCGCCGGGCGCCGCGATGGACACGCCGAACACGCCGCCGAATCCGGGAGCTCACGCCCCCGGCACGCCGCCCGCGACGGGGCGGGCCGCGCAACTCGCGCTCGCGGCCGTCGCGGCCGTGTTGGTCGGGCTCCTCGCCGTCCGCGGGTACGGACCGCGCTTCACGTCTCGACCCACCGACCCCGTGGCTCCCGCTGCAGTGCTCGACCTCAACCGCGCCGACGCGGCCGAGCTCGAACAACTCCCCGGCGTCGGCCCGCGCCTTGCCGCCGCCATCGACGCCCACCGCCGCGACCGCGGCGGCTTCCGCTCTGTGGACGACCTCCGCGCCGTCCCCGGCGTCGGCCCGGTGACGATCGACCGGCTCCGCCCACTGGTGAAGGTCGATCCGCCGGCCGCCGTCGTGCCGGTACGCGCCGACCCCGAGCTCCCGCCGCGGGCGCGGGCGCAAGCGCCGACCGAGACGGCCGACCCCGCTCGCGTGCCGGCCGTCCGCAAGATTCAGCCCGGTGACCCGCCGATCGACGTGAACGCCGCGTCGGTCGATGAGCTGCAACGGCTCCCCGGCGTCGGTCCGGTCATGGCGGGCGCCATCGTCGCCGGCCGGCCGTTCCGCAGCGTCGCCGACCTCGACCGCGTCCGCGGCATCGGCCCCAAGACGCTCGACAAGCTGCGGCCGTTCGTGGTCGTCGGCCGGTAGTCACGTCCCGCGCCGGGTTCGCGTGCTAGCGTTCCTACGACCGACTTCACCCGCGGGAGGGGCCGATGGGCGCGAGCAGTTGGCGGTACTACACCCCGTACCGGGACGACCCCGAAGCGGCGCTACAGGAGCTCCGGCAGCGTGTGTTCGCCGAGGGCGACTACTCGATGGGCTTCGGCGGCTTCACGAAGGTGAACGGGTCCGGGGCATTCAACGACGGCCCGTTCCGTGGGATGCCCGCGGGCTTTGACCCGGTCGCGGGCGTCCGCTCGATGGCCCGCCAGAACCCGGAGATGGCCCGCCTGCTGCGGGCGGTCGAGAGCGGAGACATGTCCGGGCTCAGCCCCGAAGAGCGACAGGCGGCCCAGCAGTTCCGCACGCTGTTCAACGCCTTCCCGCAACCCGGCCAGGGGCCACGACTTCACCAGCCAGACGACGACGACGTTGAGGGCGAGGACGACTTCGATACCGACCGGCCGGGGTCGATCGACGAGGCGCTGGAGATGGCGGCCGAGGACGGGACGCACTCGATCCTCGACATCCAGAACACCGGCCGGCGGCGCGGTTTCGGGGTGGCGACGCCGTACCCGCCGCGGGCGGTCGAGCAGGTGTTCGGCACGCTGGAGCCGACCCACGAACAGGTCGAGGAGAGTTGGGCCGACGTGTCGGAGCGGCTGGACCGCTGGGAGGCGCACTACCTGGTGGTGTACAAGAAGGGAAAGCCGGTCGAGTACGCGTTCATCGGTTGCAGCGGGGACTGAGGGCGTCTGAGGCCAGCGGACAGGGGCCAGACTGCAAGTCGCGCGACTTGCAGTCTGGCCCCTGTCCGCTGGCCTCAGACGCGCTTCAGACGGCTGCCGCCCGCCGCCTCTCGCGCTCGGCGATCTCCTCGGCAAACAGCTCGCGCACCTTCTTGCGGGCGAAGAAGTCCACGACCCACGGCGCGAACCGGTTCACCATCACCAGCAGCTTCCCCTTCAGCGTCAGCGTCACCTCGGTCTTGCCCGACGCGATGGCCTTCAGCGTCGCCTCCGCGACCTCCTCGCTGGTCATGCCGCGCATGTGGTCCATCTGCATCCGCGCCTTCTGCTCCAGCATGTTCTTCGAGAAGTTCGTCTGTGTGAGGCCCGGGCTCACGACGACGACCTGGATGCCGTCCTTCGCCAGCTCGGCGCGGATCGCCTCGCTGAACCCGGCCACCGCGAACTTGCTCGCCGAGTACAGCGACCGCGCCGGCAGTGCCCGCCGCCCCACCACCGACGAGATGTTCACGATCGCCGGCGTGGTGCCCGCTTTCAGCAGCGGCAGGCACGCCCGCGTCGTCTCGATGAGGCCGAAGAAGTTCGTCTCGAAGATGCTGCGCAGCACCTGCGGCTCGGAGTCCATGAAGTGCCCGGTGGCGCCGATGCCGGCGTTATTGATGAGCACGTCCAGCCCGCCGAAGGCGGAGCGCGCGGCGGCGGCCATCGCCTCGCGGTCGGCCGGCACGGTCACGTCGGCGACTACAGTCTCGACGGTGCCGCCAGCGGCGCGGACCTCCGCGGCCAGTTCGTCGAGGAGCGGCCGCGAGCGGGCGGCGGCGACGACCTTGCAGCCCTTCCTCGCCGCGACGACGCACAGCGCCCGGCCGATCCCCTGGGACGCCCCCGTGACCAGCACCCGCAGCCCGGCCAGGTTCCGACGCGGCATCGCTCCCCCCTCGCGGTTCGTACCCTGTTCGTTGTAGCGGCGGCCGACCGCGGCCGCTGCGCCGGCGGGCGGCGGGGACGCGGCAAACCCGGGGGGTCGTGATGGCTGTGACGGTTCTCACGAACGCGACGCTCGTCCTCCCCGACCGCCTCGTCCCGAACGGCTCGCTGGTCGTCGAGGGGGGTCGGATTCGCGCCGTGAACGAGGTGCCGACGGCCGGCGGGATCGACCTCGGCGGCGCGTACCTGGCGCCGGGCTTCGTGGACCTGCACGTCCACGGGGGCGACGGCGCCGACTTCATGGACGGCACCCCGGAGGCGTTCCGCGCCGCGTGCCGCTGCCACGCCCGGCACGGCACCACTTCGCTGACGCCGACCAGCACCGTCGCGCGGACGGATCTGTACCTCCGCTTCCTGGAGTTGTGCGGCGAGTTGGCGGGCGACGTGCCCGGCGGCGCTCGTATCGTCGGCTGTCACTTCTACGGGCCGTACTTCGCCCGGCCGGCGCGCGGCTGCCACCCCGACCAGGATTTCCTGACACCGGACGAGTCGAACGCGGCGGCGTTCACGAAACTCGCCGCGACGATGCCACTGGTGGTAACCGTCGCCCCCGAGATTCCGAACGCCGACTGGCTCGTGCGGACGTATTCGGTGCGTGGCGTGCGGTTCAACGCCGGCCACTCGCACGCCACGTTCCCGCAGGTAGAAGAAGCGGTGCGGTGGGGCGTGCGGCACGTCGATCACCTGTTCTGTGCCATGTCCGACCGCGCCCGCCTGCGGCAGACGCAGACCTTCCCGATGCGCGCCGGCGTGATGGAAGCCACCCTGTTCTTCGACGAGCTGACCACCGAAGTGATCGCCGACGGGAAGCACCTCAGCCCCGAGCTGCTACGGCTGGCGTACAAGGCGAAGGGGCCGGACCGGCTGGCGCTCGTCACCGACGCCATGCGGGCCGTGGACATGCCCGACGGAGCATACTGGTTCGGCCCCGAGGGAACCGGCGAGCGCATCGTGAAGCGCGACGGCGTGGGCGTGACGCTCGACGAGACCGCACTGGCGTCGGCGGTGATGGGGATGGACCACTGCGTGCGGACGATTCACCGCACGGCCGGCGTGCCGCTGCCGGAGGCGGTGCGGATGGCGAGCCTGACGCCGGCGCGCATCCTCGGCGTGGGCGCGGACGTGGGGAGCCTGGCGGTCGGGAAGCGAGCGGATTTGGTGGTGCTGGACCGCGACCTGAATGTGAAGGACGTGTACGTCGGCGGGGAACGTGTGACGTGAAATGACGCCGCTTGCGGCTTCGCGTTGGGAAACGCGAAGCCGCAAGCGGTAACGTCACTTTCAGTCGGTCAGGTTCGCCAGGTAGTCCTCGAACGCCTTCCGGGCGGTGAACTCGGCGGCCATCAGCGTCCGCTCGCGCGCCGTCAGTCCGTCGATCTCGCGCTCCTGGGTCGCCAGCCGGGTGAGGTACGTCTGGTACACCTCGGCCTCGCGCGGCGTCGCAGCCAGGTTCTTGCGGATACGATCCTGGTCCGTCCCCACCCGCGCCAGGTCGGCCTTCACCTGCGCCAGGTCGCGGACCTGACCGTCCCACGCCGCCTTCAGCGTCAGCGCCTCGGTCAGCTTCGCCTTCAGCCCCGGCGTCGCCTCGGTCAGGTTCAGCACGAGCCGGATCTGCTGGTCGGGGTTATTCGACAGCGCCACCTGGGTGGACACGTCGCGCTCCTCGGTCACCACGAACGACTTTTCCTCGCCGGCTTTTACCGACACCTGGAACCGGTACACGCCCGCCGTGTCCTCGATCGGCCGGTCCGTCTCCACCAGCTTGAACTGCTGGTTGGTGCGGTTCGGGTGCTCGATCACGATCGTGCGGTCGGTCTGGCTCCGGTTGGCGATGCGGTACTTCTTCTCCTCGCGCACCTTCCGCACGGTCGTCACCATCCCCTTGTTCGCCTTCACGCTCGTGATGCGGCCGCTGCCGGGGCCGGTCTGCGGGTCCACCTCCGTCCCCAGGTCGATGGCGTAGCTGACGAGTCGCTCCTCACCCGGTTGCACGTCCGTCACGCGGGTGTCGCCGGCGTAGGTGCTGCCCTCGAACACGGTGATCGGCCCCTGGCTCATGTGGACGCCCGCCGTGTTCTTGAAGCGCAGCCCGAGCAGCGGGTGCTTGGCCTGCACGGCCGGGTTGTAGATGCTGACGCGCGTCGCCTCGATGTCCTTGCCGACGATCGGCAGGAGCGCCGACTTCTGGCGCGCCAGCGACACCGGGTGGTCGATGGCGTACTGGAAGTAGTCGCCGAGCTTGCCGGCGGTGGCGGCGTCGGTCACGGCCCCGGTAGCGAGGCGGTCCGACAGCTCGCGGCCGAGGTTCGCCGCTTGCTGCTTCGACTCGGCCAGTTTCCCCTGCTCCTGGACTCGGGCCAGACGCATCTGGGCGTTCTGGGCCTCGTTCGCCGCGGCCGGCGGGCGGATCGCGTTGCCGACGAAGTTGAACGTCTGCTGCTGAGGGCCGAACCCGCCTCCGCCGAACCCGCCGCCGCCGTTCACGAAGCCGTTCTGGAACGCGAAGTTGTTGCCGAGCTGACCCGGCTGGCCGTTGAAGTTCGGGTTCGCGAACATCGGGTTGAAGATTGCCGTGTTCTGCGTGGCGAGGTTCATCGCCACCGGGTCCGGCCGGATGCCGCGCTGGGCGAAGCCGCCGTCGTAGGTGGGCGGGCGGAGCGACGCGAACAGTTCCGGCTCGACCGTCGGCCGGGGCACAAACAGCGGGTCGTACAGGTCCATCTTGAAGCTGATCGGCCGGCCGCTGACGAGCGCCATCTTCACGTTCGACCAGTCCTCGTCGGTCGTGTTCTCGACTACCGCCCACCCCTGGAGGTACGGCTTCCCGCCCTTGCCCTGGGCGTCGAGGACGAGGCGGTAGCTCGTCTTCCAGATCGGCGACTCGATCACATACCCCACCTGCACCCGGCGCTTGCCGTCGCCCGCGAAGTGGACGCTCACCGCCTTCTTCGCCGCGTCGTGGTTCCGCGCCAGCACTTCCAGCGCCCGGCGGAACTCCGACTCCAGCACCGGGTTCAGGAACCGAAGTTGCTGCACCTCGCGGAGCTGCACGCTCCGCAGCCCCTCGGCGCACCACATGTTCAGCACCTGCACCGGCATCTGCGTCTGCCCGACCGCGACCGCCTGCAGTTCGATGCCGACGATCGACCCGGTGAGCTTGCCCGGCTGGTTCTGAGCCGTGGCGATCGGCTCGCGGCTGTCGTACGACACGGCCGCGACGCGGCCGCCGCCGAAGTCCTCCAGCACCATGCTCTTGATCAGGTCGTTGATGTCGAGTTCCTGGAACGCCAGGTCGACGCGGGCGTCGCCGTCCACCTCGCCGGAGCGGGAGAAGTACCCGACGCCGCTGTTGAACATGACGACGCGCGTGACGGGCAGCGTGACGGCGGGGCGTAGGTCCTGTTTGGCGTCGGCGAGCGACTCGGCGGCGAGCCACCGGTCGGCGGCGACGCCGGCCCCGATCGCGCCGGCCAGCGGGACGGACCAGACGAGCTTGCGGCGCAGCATCACCACACCCCGGGGAGGACGGCGCCGACCGGCGCCGGGATCTCTACCCGGGAAGAACACGGCGCCGGCGCGGGCGTTGGAGCGGTTTCTCCGGCGACCGTAGATGAAGCCGGAGCGCCCCCGCCTGAAGCGGTTGCCTACGGGTTCAAGGCTGTGGGCGTTCCGGGTACTCCGGCGACCGCTTCACGGGGATGGGTTGTCCGCGTCGGCGAGAAGCGGGCGTCAGGTGCTGCGGCCCGGTTGCCGCTGTTGGCGATACCGACCGGGTGAGATTCCGACCTCCCGCAAAAACACTTCGTACAACCGCTGCACGGTCCCGAACCCGACCGCACGCGCGACGGCCGCCAGCGGCCGGTCGCCGACCGCCAACTCGCGCTTCGCCCGCTCGACGCGGACCCGCCGGATCTCGGTGGCGACCGGCCGCTGGATCGCGGCCCGGAAGTAGTTCTGCAGCGTCCTCGTCCCCGCCCCCACGGCCGCGGCCACGTCGACCGGCCCGATGCGGCGGTGGCAGTTGGCCGCAATGAACGCGAGGGCCGCGGCCACCACCGGGTCGTCGACGGCGAAAAAGTCGGTGGATTCGCGGACGACCAGCCCGTGCGGCGGGACGCGGGCCGGCGCCGCCGGCGGGGCGTGCCCGGCCATCAGCCGGTCGAGAAGTTCGGCGGCCGCGTACCCGATCCGGTCGTACCCGACCTCGACGCTGGTGAGCGACGGCCGGGGGTGCTCGCACAGCGTCTCCTCGTTCTTCCCCGCGACGACGGCCACGTCCTCCGGGACGCGCCAGCCGCGGCGGTGCCCGGCCTGCACCACCAGCCGGCCACACACCTCCTGCCCGACGTACACCCCGACCGGCGGCTCCCACCCGGCCATCGCCCTGTCGATGAGCCTTGACGTCTTGCGCCAGTGGGCGAGGTCGCGGTACGGGTCCTGGGGAATGTAGGCGGACGCGCAGCGGAACCCGGCGGGCGTTCTTCGGCGAGGTGAGGGTGGCGAACGAGCGGAACCCGCGGGCCAGCAGGTGCTCGGCGACCAGCCGGCCGGTCTCGGCCGAGTCCGGGAACACCCCCGGCAGCAGGTGCCGGGCCGGCGAGCTGGGCCACACGTTTACCACGGGCACGCCCCGCCGTCCCGCCTGCCGCACGAGCGGGTGGTTGGCCCGCGCCACGATGCCGTCGTAGGGGGCGGCCCCGCGCCCCGTCCGCAGCGTGTCGTGGGCGAACTCGTCGAGGATCGACACCCAGCCCTGCTCGACGGCGTACCGCTGGACGCCGGCGAACACCTCGGCGTGCCGCTTGTACGGCCACTGGAGGTCGAGCATCAGCGCCACGCGGCGGGCCGGTCGGGGCATCAGTCGGATTCCGAGATTCGTGTCTTTTTTTCCTCGGAACGTGACCGCCGGACGTCAAGATGACCTCCTGCCGACCCGCCCGCCGCCGAGGTGCCCGCCATGTCGCGCCTGGTTCTCCCGCTGCTCGCCGTCCTCGCGGCGGCCGCGCCCGCCGCCGCCGCGCCGCTCAAGGTGTACGTCCTGGCCGGGCAGTCGAACATGCAGGGGCACGCCCACCTGTCCACCCTCGACAGTATGGCCGGCGACCCGAAGACGGCCCCGCTGCTGGCTCAGATGCGCGCCGCCGACGGCACCCCGAAGGTGTGCGAGCGGGTGTGGATCACGTCAGTCGGCAGCCTCGGCGACGCCTACACCGACCTGCGCGAGAAGACCGGCAAGCTGACGCTCGGGTACGGCCCGGGGAAGGACAAGTTCGGCCCCGAGTTCACGTTCGGGCTGACGCTGGAGAAGCGGCACGCCGGGCCGATCCTCCTCATCAAGACGGCGTGGGGCGGGCGAAACCTGCATACCGAGTTCCGCCCGCCGGGCGCCGGGCCGGAGACGATCAACGACTTCACGCTGGAGCAGTGGAAGAAGCGCGGCCTCGACCCCGCCGCCGAGACGGCGAAGGTCCACAAGAACGGCGGCGTCTTCTACCGCCACATGATCGACCACGTGCGGGCGGTGCTGAAGGACGTGAAGCGCGTGGTGCCCGACTACGACGACAAGGAGGGCTACGAGCTGGCCGGGTTCGTGTGGTTCCAGGGGTTCAACGACCTCGTGGACGGCAACGCCTACCCGGACCGGAGCAAGGCCGGCGGGTACGACGAGTACGCGACACTGCTCGGCCACCTGGTCCGCGACGTGCGGAAGGACCTGGGCGCCCCGAAGCTGCCGGTGGTGATCGGCGTCATGGGCATCGGCGGCGACCGCGAGGGCTCGAAGGCGCCGCAGCTCCACTTCCGTGCCGCGCAGATGAAGGTCGCAACACTCCCCGAGTTCAAGGGGAACGTCAAGGCGGTGGAAACGTCGCCGTTCTGGGACGACGACCTGGACGACCTGCAAGAGCGGATGAGCCGGCTGAACGGCAAGCTCGACCAGGAGTTCAAGAAGGCGCCGACCCTCACCCGTGAGGCGAAGGACGCGGCCCGCAAGAAGGCGGTGGAGGGGCAGTTCACGCCGGCCGAGGCGAAGCGGCTGGCGGGCGGCGTGTCGAACGGCGGCTACCACTACCTCGGGGCGGCGCGGATCATGGCCCCGATCGGCAAGGCGTTCGCCGACGCTCTGGTGCCCCCGCCCGGCGCGGCGCCGAAGAAGGCCGAGATGGCCGGCTACCTCCTCGTCCCGCACGAGCGGGTGCCGCAGACTTTTGACGCCGGCTTCTCGATGTACGTCGCCGCGTGGCCGCTGCTGAAGAACTACCCCGGGTCGCAGTTCCAGAGCGGGCTGTTCGGCACTTGGATGTTCGCCCGCAACGACGGCGTCGCGCGGAAGGGCCACTACTCCGACATCGAGGGCGGGCTCGGCTGGTGGCGCGACACCCGCTTCGCCACCGAGACGCCGAAGTTCATCATGGGCGGCGTCGCGCTCGAGTTCAGCGAGTGGGCCAACGGCCCCGGCGCCGGCAAGGGGCGCAACTGGGCCAAGCCCGCCGGCCACTACGCGATCGCGCAACTGAGCCCGTGGGTGATCTGGCCGCCGGACGGGCTGAACCTGAAGCAGGGCACGAACGGCGAGCTGTTCGGCTACGGCTACCTGCCGCTGCCGCTCACCGCCGCGAAGAAGACCACCGCCGGCAAGGACGTGCCGACCGGCGACCAGAGCTGGACGCTGTTCCTCAACACCGGCAACTTCAAGGGGCCGGTCGCGTTCTTCACCCCGTACTTCTGGTCGAAGCCGACGCTCGACAAGACCGAGTTCGCCGGCACGTTCCTCGACGCCCGGCCGTCGGACCCGAACAAGGCGATCCAGATGGAGACGCAGCACATCCCCGCCTACGTTGGGACGGACGCGAAGGGCGTCACCTACGCCCGCGTCGCGCCGACGCAGTTCCCGGTGAAGGCCGACGGCGACTCGCCGCTCGTCCACCGCGTGAGCGCGTACAACCGCGCTGCGCTGTGGGACGGGGTGAAGGCGTGGTTCGACGGCGGGCCGGCCGTGCCGGGCGCGATCGACCCGAAGGCCGCGGGCGTTCACACGTTCAAGGGCGGCGGCGGGGCGACGTGGCAGATTTACACCCCCGACACGCCGCGGGAGAAGAAGGCGCCGGTGGCGTGGAGTTCGTTCGCCACGCCCGCCGCGCTCGACGACACGACCTTCGGATACAAGTGGGGGAAGGACGTGTTGAAGGCCGGGTCGCTCATCACCCTCCCCGAGTACTACCGGCTGGAGGCGGACGCGAAGGGGAAGGACCGCTGGGTGGTGGTGAGCGCGGCCGCGGTGCCGGCCGAGACGGGGCTGGCGGACGTGGCGTTCCCGCGCCGCCGCGACGCCGCCCCCAAGCCCTACGTCACCCCCGACGAGCCGGCGAGCAGCTGGAAGACGCCGGGGCCGGCGGCCGGGCCGTTCAAGGCGAAGCTCGGCGACGGCAGCGTGGCGACGTACTACTGGTACCGGTTCGCCGACCAGCCCGCGCTGCTGAACGCCGACCTGACCGCCGCCGAGCGCGAGGCGCTCCAGAAGCGTGTCGAGATGCTGCACCGCACGTGGACGAAGGAGCGCGAGTACCTGCCACCGCCGACCACCGGCACGCTCGCACACCTCGACCCGGCCGTGCTCGTCACCCCGCCGAAGGGGCTGGAGGTCGGCTACGTGCCGATCGTCACCCGCCAGGCCGCATACGAGTAGCTGTGGGGTTCGGAGCCCGGAGGGCGTCGGCGAGTAGCCCCGGGTGGAACCCGGGGCGGGCGTACCAGGTGATCCAGGGTGCCATGCGGTAGACCTACGCCGCAGGCCGCCCTGGCTCACCCGCTACTTCGCCGATCGCCCTCCGCTACGAACGCCGAGCCGCACAACCTTCGACCTGTGCCGCCGGACGAAAACGATGACGTGTGACGTGGCGCTGCTCACCGACCGCCGCTACACCGCCGCCGTGGCGGCGGACGGCGACTGGTACATGAGCAACATCCTGGCCGACGACGGGCTCCTTCAAGCGGCGCTCATCCGTCGCGGGCTGACCTCGGCGCGCGTGGATTGGGCCGACCCGGCGGTCGAGTGGTCGGCGTTCCGCTGCGCCGTGTTCCGGACGACGTGGATCGCCGACCGTTTCGAGTTCGCCGCGTGGCTCGACCGCGTCGAGCGCCAGACGCGCCTGTGCAACCACGGGCCGACCGTCCGCTGGAACCTCGACAAGCACTACCTCGCCGACCTGGCCGCCCGCGGGGTGCCGGTCGTGCCGTCGCGGTTCCTCGAACGCGGCTCGACACAGCCGCTCGCGGACGTGCTGGCGGAAGCGGGGTGGGACGAGGCGGTGGTGAAGCCGTGCGTGTCCGGCGCGGCGCGGCACACGTACCGCGTGAACCGCCGCACCGCGGCCGAGTTGCAGCCGCTTCGTCGCTGCTCGCGGACGAGGCGATGCTGGTGCAGCCCTTCCAGGCCGACATCGCCCGCACCGGCGAGGACACGCTGATGGTCTTCGGCGGCCGCTACACGCACGCCGTGCGGAAGGTGCCGAAGGCCGGCGACTTCCGCGTGCGTGCAATGACCACGGCGGCACCGTCCACGACCACGCGCCGACGGCCGAGCAGGTCGCGCTCGCCGAGCGCGCCGCGGCGGCGTGCCACCCGGTCCCGGTGTACGGCCGGGTCGATCTGGTGCGCGACAACGCCGGCCACCTGGCGGTGATGGAACTCGAACTGATCGAGCCGGAACTTTGGCTCCGCCGGCACCCACCCGCCGCGGAGGCGTTCGCCGCCGGCGTCGCCGCGTTCCTCGCCGAGACCCCGTAGCCCCACGAGTACGTTACCCATGCGAATCGCTCGTCCCCTCGTCGCCACAGTATTCGTGACCGCGCTCGCCGCGGCCGCGGCCGCCCAGGACGACCCGCTGCGGCCCGACGGCAAGCCCGGGGCCGCCGGGAAGCCGCTCAAGGTGTTCATCCTGATGGGCCAGTCGAACATGGTCGGCATGGGCGACGTCGGCCCGGCCGAGACGAAGGGCACGCTCGAATACTTCGCCAAGACCCAGAAGAAGTACCCATTCCTCGTCGGCCCCGACGGCCGGTGGACCGAGCGGAAGGACGTGTACTACTACGACGCGCGGGTGAAGAAGGGGGCATGGCTCGGCCCGTCCGCGAACGGCGGGAAGGCGTTCGGCCCGGAGGTCGGGTTCGGGTACGTCGTCGGCGGGGCGCTCGACGAGCCGGTGCTGGTGCTCAAGTCGTGCATCGGCAACCGCGCCCTCGGGTGGGACTTGCTCCCCCCCGGCAGCAAGCGGTACACGTTTGAGGGGAAGACCTACGCCGGGTCCGGGGACAAGGCCGAGTGGTGGATCGAGGGGCAGCCGAAGAAGGAGGTGAACTGGTACGCCGGCAAGCAGTACGACGACGACATGGCGAACGCGAAGGCCGCGCTGGCGACGCTCGACAAGTGGTACCCGGGTTACAAGGGCGAGGGCTACGAGATCACGGGGTTCGTGTGGTGGCAGGGCCACCGCGACACCGGCAGCGCCGCCCACACGGCCAAGTACGAGGAGAACCTCGAGCGGCTGATCGTGAGCCTGCGGAAGGACTACGCCGCGCCGGCCGCGAAGTTCGTGCTCGCCACCGGCTGCGGGAACCCCGGCCGCGAGGGGAACGGCCTGAAGATCGCCGAGGCGCAGCTGGCCGTGGGCGACGCCAAGAAGTACCCGGCGTTCGCCGGCAACGTGAAGGCCGTCGATGTCCGCGACCTGTGGCGCGAGGTGGACGTGTCGCCGAAGAACCAGGGCTACCACTACAACCGCAACGCCGAGACATTTCTCGAAGTTGGCCTCCGCCTCGGCCGCGCCACGAGCGACCTCATCAAGAAGTAGGGCCCCCGCCTCAGACCCTCGTCGCGGCGGGGGGGTCCGAGGGCGCACGGGGAGGTCCGCGTTGACCCGCCCACCCTCTGTCCCGCGGTGGAGCGTCGGTTGCCGTATGCCGCTGTCCTCAGTGGACGAAGGGGATGAGGCCGGTGCGCTCTTGGCGCGCGTCAGCGGAGTCGAACAACACCGAGCTCATTGCTTCTTACTTGCACCGGTTGCTGTACGATCAGGCAGGCGTGGCCGAGAAGTTGCAGAACCTCATTCCTGCACCGGGACGAACCAGGTGCTAGCACCGACACCCATTTTGGTTGCACCAAGGTTGCAAGTACAGGGGGTCAACGGGGCCCGCTGCTGTCCGTCGTGGGCAATTCGACAGGTATGGACATCGGGGGTCGGGAAACGAAAGAACCCCTGAGAAATCAGGGGTTTCGTCAAGGCCCGTCACCGGGTGGCAACGGGAGTCAGGAGCGAGGACGACGGGACTCGAACCCGCAACCACCGGATCGACAGACGGGCTTTTGACAGTCGCTTTAGCCCGCAGAAGTCTCTAGTTGAGAGCAGTTTACAGCCGCCCGTGACCTGTTGCAAGACCCTGCGAAGCCGAACGAAGAACAGCGAGAAAACGCAGTAGTTTCGCATTTCTACCGCCCGCAACCCGGTAGCAATCCGGTAACGCCCACGGTCGTGAAGCGAGAGCCGGAAGATGGTGCGAACGGCTTCCTCCCTGCGGAGGGTCATCGTGTCCTGGCACGCGGGACGCGTCTCCGTTTCTGCGTTTGATGACAACAGTGCCGACCTTTAGAACCGGGCAAATGCCTCTGTTGGAGTACTCCCTTGTGCCCGGTTGGACTCGGTTCGACGAGTCTTTCGGGGTTGTGGAAGGGCCTGCTTTCGACGCTCTATCACCACACGCTGCTCCGAACTTCGACAGACGAGTTCGCGGTCAGTTCAGGACTTCCAACCCCTCG
>JBGAQM010000092.1:0-17625 GCA_044220735.1 Urbifossiella sp.
CGTTCCGCGAGCAACTGCGGCTGTTCGTCCTCGCCGCGCAGGCCGACGGCCGGGCGACCGCCGACCCGGGGTTCGTGCCCCGCTGCCGCTCGGAACTGACCGCCGCCAAGGCCGCCGGCCTGCTCGCCGGCGACGCCGATGCCGTCGCCCTCGCGGACGGCCTCGGCACCCTCACGCGGTTCGACGAGCCGACGGCGCTGCTGGCGGCGCAGTGGGGCGTCGCCGACGCCCTCGCGGCCGACCTGCACGCGGAGGGCTATCCGGCGCTGGCGGCGCTCGTGGCGTTGCGGCCGGCGGCGGACCCGACCGCGGCACCGCTGCTGGCGGTGGCCGTGCGCTACTACTTCCGCCGCTCCGTCGAGGAGGACCCGAGGCTGTTCCAGGGGTTGGCGTTCGCGCAGCTCGAACGGCTCGGCAAGGCCCAGGAGGACGGCGCCGCGCAACTGGCGGCGTTGATGGCCCGGTACGTCGAGCGGTTGGAGGCCCGGCTCGGCGAGTTGAAGGACACGGCCTTGACGACGCGGGCGGAAGTTCGGGCGCTGATGGCCGCGCTGGCGAACGGTGTCCCTCGCCCCGCCGCGACGTCCGTCGCGGAGGACGTAGGAACGGGGAAGCCGGGTGACGACCGGCCCCCGACTTCCAAGCCCGTGCGGAACGACGTTCTTTCCGTTCACACCGGCGCCGTCGCGTGCCTGGCGGTCTCGCCGGACGGGACGCGGGCCGTGTCCGGCGGTGCGGATCGCGGCATCGTCGTCTGGGACCTCGTCGCCCGGCGCGAGGTGCGGGTGATGGCCGGCCACCGCGACCGCGTGTGCTGCCTCGCGTTCGGCCCCGACGGCCGGACGGTGCTCTCCAGCAGCCTCGACCAGACCGTACGCGTGTGGGACGTGGACGCCGGCATCGCGCTCAAGTCCTTCGACCGCCAGACGAACCGCAGCGCGGCCTTCGCCCCGGACGGCAAGACGGCTCTGTGCGGCGCCCTCTACGACGGCAAGCTCCGCCTGTTCGACGTGGCCACCGGCAAGGCGCTGAAGGTGCTACCCGGTCACGCCGACTGGGTCGTGGGGGTGGCGTTCGCGGCCGACGGCAAGCTGGCGCTCTCGGGCGGGCTCGACCGCACGGTGAAACTGTGGGACGTACCGACCGGCCGGCTGCTGCGGACGTTCGCGCTGAGGAACACGATCCTGTCGTGCGTGGCGTTCAGCCCCGACGGCTGGCGCGTGCTCTCGGCCGGCGCCGACGGGCTGGTGCGGGTGTGGGACACGTTCACGGGGGCGGAGTTGTTCCGGCTGGTGGGTCATTCGGACGCGGTGTCGTGCGTGAGCCCGGCGCCGGACGGCGACCGCGCCGCCTCGGCCGGGCACGACGGCACGGTGAGGGTGTGGGACCTGCGAACGCGGAAGGAACTCGCCCGCTTCACCGGGCACACCGGGAACGTGCTGACGGTCGCCTTCGCCCCCGACGGCAACGCCGTGCTTTCGGGCGGCGACGACGGCACGGTTCGGGTGTGGCCGGCGTGACCGACGTCACGGCATCTTCTCACCCGGCAGGGCTGGCGGGGAGGGGGCGCAGTAGCGTGTGCGCCACCGCCCCAAACGCTCGGGGCCCGAGCGCGGTATTCCGCGTCCGCGGCGGCCCGGCCCTCCCGCCGGCCGCCGGGTGCGCATACGTCGCCGTGTGGAAGCAGGATCACTGGTTCTACGTCGACGACCGCGGTCTGGAGACGAACCACGGCCCCGCCGAACGCCCGACGCAAGACAGTGCGGACGGCCGTGAGAACGCTTGACCGACGTGCGAAAGCGGCGTGGGGTGACCTACCGACTCCGCGCGGCGAACGGCACACACGATTGCCGCCCGTGATTCCATTCTGTTCTCGATCCTTCCGAGCGGACACGGCTCGAAGCATTTATCGGACACAAAGATCAAAAACGTGTTCAACATTACCGGCAACCTGGACAACTACAAAACAGTGTGTGCCAGAACTGCTCACTCCAGATCTTAGTCGCACTGGATAACCCGGCCCGTTTGCACTCTCTCTCGGCCTTGAGCCGCCGAAATTACCGTCAGAAGACGCGAACTGAGAATAGACGTCAGCCTACGGCGATGTAGGCACCCAATATGCTCACTTTGCCTATCTTCTGTGCAGCCCAGATGCGGATAACAGCCGCAGCACGCCCCACGACACGTTCCAGCGATTGCGAAAGACGAAACTCATGCCGATCACAACTCGTTCGAGCCGCGTTCAAGGGCGGCGGACGTCGTCCTACCGTCCAACCGTCGAACACCTCGGCGATCGCGTCCTCCCGTCGGTAACCTGGCAGGTTCAGTCGGACTACTTCGGCACACGCGACGGCGTCAGTCAGGCCCGGAGTCTCCGCTCCCTCGCCCTCTCCGCAGACGACCAGCACGTCTACACCGGATATATTCAGGGCTCGACGAGCGCCGCCATCCGGGAGGTGTCGGCGGGCGTCAACACCGCCCTCATCGGCAACGAGCCGGTCCCGTTCGGCGCCAACCCGCCTTACACGACTGGCCTCGAAGCCCGCGTCGCCACCACCGGGTTCGCGCGCGGCCTGGCCACAGACGACCGCGGCTACGTGTACGCCGTGAACACGTCCAACTCCAACGCCTTCGCCCAGGGGTGGTCGATCTACTCCGCCAGTCTCGGCGCGGTTCCCAGCAGCGTGGTGTCCTCGAACGCAACGGCGTCCACGCTCCGCGGTATCGCCACGGCCACCATCGGCGGGACGTACTACGCCTACGTCGGCTGGACGAACGGGCTGATCGAGCGGTGGAACGTCAGCGACCCGACGATTCCGGTCCTCGACACCGCCTGGGGTGCCGTCGCGACCCCGGGCAAGATCAACCTGAAGACGATCGACGCCGACGCCTACGTGAACAACCTCACGGTCGACGCCGACGGCACGATCTACGTCGCGGGCGGCCTTCAGTCCACGACCTCGTTCGGCGACGCCCTCGTCAAAATCCCGGCGGCCGGGGCCGCGGCCGGCGACCTGTCGGCGGTCACGTCCGTGAACGTCTCCGGCGGGGCGGACGGGCTGGGCGGGTTCGCGGCGATGGACGTGGCCCTGTTCGGCGGCAAGGCGTACGTGACTGAGTACCTCGCGGCCAACTCGACGATCGCCGTCTTCAACACCGCCGACCTCAGCTCCGACGGCATCATTACCCCGCCGGGGGCGGCCCTGGCCGGCCCGTCCGGGCGGGTCAGCACCTACAACAGCGACGCCGCCGCCGACTCCGGGTTCAGCGGGATCGACATCAGCGCCGACGGCCGCATCTTCCTCGCCGAGCAGCTGTACAGCTTCGTGCCCAGCGCCGGCAGCTACACCCCGCCCGGCGGCGTGGCGATGAGTGGAACGCGCATCTACTTCGACCGGGTGCTGGTGTCGTCCCCCCTCGGCGTCGCGCCGCTCGTCACGAGCGTGTCGTCCGCGACGTTTACCGTCGGCACGCCGGGGACGTTTACGGTGACCTCGACGGGCATCCCGACGGCCGACCTGTCGGCCACTGGCACCCTGCCGACCGGCGTGACGTTCACGGACAACGGCGACGGCACCGCCACCCTCGCCGGCACCCCCGCCGCGGGCACGGGAGCGACGTACACCCTCACGATTACGGCCGCCAACGGCGTCGCCCCGAACGGCACCCAGACGTTCACCCTGACGGTCAACGAGGCGCCGACGATCACCAGCGCCGCCTCCGCGACCTTCACGGCCGGGGCGCCCGGCACGTTCACCGTCACCACCGGCCCGGCCTTCCCGCCCGGGGTGACGATCTCCCAGACCGGAACGCTCCCCGCGGGCGTGACGTTCACGGACAACGGCGACGGCACCGTCACCCTCGCCGGCACGCCGGCCGCCGGCACCGGCGGCACCTTCCCGCTGACGATCACGGCCGCCAACGGCGTCGCCCCGGACGCCTCGCAGGCGTTCACGCTGACGATCAACGAGGCGCCGACCATCACCAGCGCCGGTTCCGCGACGTTCCTGGTCGGCGCCCCCGGGACGTTCACGGTGACGACCAGCCCGGCCTTCCCTGCCACTGTGACGATCACCCCGACCGGAACCCTCCCGGCGGGCGTGACGTTCACCGACAACGGCGACGGCACGGCGACCGTGTCGGGCACCCCGACCGTCGGCGCCGGCGGCACGTACGCCATTACCCTGACCGCAGCCAACGGCGTCGCCCCCGACGCCACGCAGGCGTTCACCCTGACGGTCAACGAGGCGCCGACCGTCACGTCGCCCGCGCCGCCGGCCGAACTGACGGTCGGGACGCCGGCGTCGTTCGGCGTCGCCACGTCCGCGTTCCCGGCCGCGACATACTCACTCGCGTCGGGGACGCTGCCCGCCGGCCTGACCCTCAACCCGACGACCGGCGTCGTCAGCGGAACGCCGACCACGGTCGGCCGGTTCGACGGCGTGATCCGCGCGACGAACGCCAGCGGGTCGGCGGACCAGCCGTTCTCGATCGCCGTCCGCGGCGGGCCGGAGCAGAGCACGACCGGGCGGTTCGCCGTGTCGGGCGGGCCGCTCGGGGCGAACACGGTCGTCCCGCTCAACCCGGACGGCACCGCGACCGGGTCGCCGTTCAGCCCGTTCGGCTCCACCCCGGCCCGCGTCGCGGTGGCCGACGTGACCGGCGACGGCGTGCCCGACTACGTGGTCGGCACCGGCCCCGGCCGGCGCGCCACGGTGGTCGTGATCGACGGCGCGACCCGGGTGACCGTGGCGACGTACTTCCCGTTCGGCGACTCGTTCGACGGCGGCACGTTCGTCGCGCTCGGGGACGTGGACGGCGACGGCCGCGCCGACATCGCGGTGTCGGCCGACCAGACCGGCGGGCCGCGGGTGGTGGTCCTCAGCGGCGCGACCGGCGCGCCGCTCGCGAGCTTCCTCGGCATCGACGACGCGAACTTCCGCGGCGGCGCCCGCGTCGCCCTCGGCGACCTGAACCGGGACGGCCTCGCCGACCTGGTGGTCGCCGCCGGGCCGGGCGGCGGGCCGCGGGTCGCCATCTTCGACGGGGCGACCGTCCGCCCGACGCTCACCCCGACCCGACTGATCGGCGACTTCTTCGTGTACGAGCCGCGGCTCATCGACGGCGTGTACGTCGCGGTCGGGGACGTGGACGGCGACGGGGCCGGCGACCTGGTCACCACCCCCGGCCTCGGCGGCAGCCCGCGGGTGCTGGTCGTGTCCGGGGCGCAACTACTGAGCGCGGGTGCGGCGGCGGCCGTCGCCGACCCGGTGGCGAACTTCTTCGCCGCCGACTCGTCCGGCCGGGCCGGGGCGCGGGTCGCCGCGAAGGACCTGGACGGCGACGACCTCGCCGACCTCGTGGTGTCCGTCCCGGGGTTGGCGGACCGGAAGGTGATCGGGTTCCGCGGCTCCGACCTGGCCGCGGGTACGGCCGTGGTGCTGAAGGACTACACGGGCGACTTCGACCCGCTCCTCGTCAACGTGTTCGTGGGCTGACCGCCGCGACGCGGCGGTCCGACGTGACCCGGCCGGGCGGCCCCGGCCGGGTTTCGCGCTCCGCGGTCACCCCACCTTCCCGTACTGCTTCTCGTAGTAGCTCAGGTAGTCCTTCGTCTTGATCCCCGCGACCCACGTCGCGTTCGCCTGGTACCAGTCGATCGTCTCGCGGATGCCGCGCTCGAACGTCCACGCCGGCGCCCAGCCGAGTTCGCGCTCGGCCTTCGCGCAGTCGATGGCGTAGCGGCGGTCGTGGCCGGGGCGGTCCTTCACGTACTTGATGAGCGACCGCGGCTTCCCCAGCAGGTCGAGCAACGTGTACGTCAGATCAAGGTTCGTCTTCTCGCACTTGCCGCCGAAGTTGTAGACCTCGCCCGGCGTCCCCTTCCGCCACGCCGCTTCCACCCCGGTGCAGTGGTCCATGACGTGAATCCAGTCGCGCACCTGCTGGCCGTCGCCGTACACCGGCACCTGCTGGTCCGCCAGGATGTTCGTCACGAACAGCGGGATCAGTTTCTCGGGAAACTGGTACGGGCCGTAGTTGTTCGAGCAGCGGGTGATGACCGCCGGCAGGCCGAACGTGTGCTGGTACGCCTGCACCAGCATGTCGGCCCCGGCCTTGCTCGCCGAGTACGGGCTGTTCGGGTGGAGCGGCGTCTCCTCCGTAAAGAGCCCGGTGTCGCCGAGGCTCCCGTACACCTCGTCCGTCGAGACCTGGACGTACTTCTTGACGCCGAACTCGCGGGCGGCGTCGAGCAGGAGTTGCGTGCCGAGGACGTTGGTGCGGAGGAACGGGCCGCTGTCCTGGATGCTGCGGTCGACGTGGCTCTCGGCGGCGAAGTGGATCACGTCGGTGATCCCCTTCCCCATCACGGCGCGGACGGCGTCGCGGTCGGTGATGTCGCCCTTCACGAAGGTGTAACGCGGGTTCTTCTCCACGTCCGCCAGGTTCGCCAGGTTGCCGGCGTACGTAAGGGCGTCGAGGTTGACGACCGACACGCCGGGGTCGGTGGCGAGCAGGTGGCGGACGAAGTTCGAGCCGATGAACCCGCACCCGCCGGTGACGAGCAGTGTGGACATCCTGACCCCGCGGCCTGTGCGACGAGCGGCCCGGGGCGGCCGACCGCCCCCGGACCCGCCGTCGGTGTACCCGGAACGGCCGGCCCCGTCAAACCGAACTGGGAACGGTCAAACGGGTTCCGCCTCCACGACGCACGCCGGCGACTCGGTCGGCACGACCTTCGTGAGCCGGTAGCCGGCGCCGGCGAGGAGCGTGGCGTACTCCGCCTCGGTCCGCTCCTTGCCGTCGCACAGCACCATCATCTCCAGGTCCAGCAGCTTCCCCGCGGGGTCGCCGCCCTGCGCGGGGATGACCATCTCGACGAGCACGAGCTTCCCGCCGGGCCGCACCGCCTTCCGGCAGCAGCGGAGGATCTGCGTCGCCTTCTCGTCGTTCCAGTCGTGGATGATGTGCTTCATGACGTGCAGGTCGGCGGCGGGGGCGGTCTCGAAGAAGCTGCCGGCCTGCGTCCCGCACCGGCCGGACAGCCCGGCCGCGGCGATCGTCGGCTCCGCACCCGCCACAACGCCCGGAAGGTCGAACACGACGCCGCGGCTGTTCGGCGCGGCCTTCAGGATGGTGGTGAGGAGTAGCCCGTGGCCGCCGCCCACGTCGGCGATCGTGCCGAATTGGCTGAAGTCGTACACCTTCACGGCCGCGGCCGACTCGGCGGCGGAGAAGCCGGTCATCCCCTCGTTGAACGTGGCGAACTCGTCCGGGTGCTTCGACAGGTAGTCGAACACGCCTTCACCGAACATGCGGTCGAACGCCGGCGTGCCGGTGCGGACCGTCTCCGCGAGGTCGCCCCACGGCTTCCAACTCCACGGGTCGCAGCAGTAGGTGGCGACCGCCCGCATCGAGCCCGGCACGTCGCCGCGGAGAAACTCGCCCACGGGCGTGAGCGTGAATCGCCCGTCGGCGGACTGGTCGAGCACGCCGACGGCCGCGACGGCGCGGAGGATGCGGTACAGGTGGCCGGCGTGCGTGCCGGTGAGGGCCGCGAGTTCGGCCGCGGTCTTCGGCCCGGCGGCGAGGTGGTCGGCGACGCGGAACCGGGCGACGACGGAGAGCGCCTGGGCGACCCACTTCCCGGCGATGAGCTGGAACAGGGCGACGTTCGGCGGGGGCGGTTGCATGTGCGGTCCGGTGGGAGCGGGCGACGGGTGGGCATACCGTCGCGCCCGGACTGCTTAAAGAGAAATCGCCGGCGCGGGCGACACAGGGGAGTCCGCGCCAGCCTGCCCCGGAACCACGTTCGACTCGCCCAGCACGTTGCCCAACAGCGCGAGCGCCGTCTCGACCTGCGCCGCCGTCACGCACAGCGACGGGCAGAAGCGGATGCCGGCCTCGCCGCAGCCGAGAAGCAGCAGCCCGCGACGGAAGCACGCCTGAATCACCGCCTCGCGGCCGCCCGAGCCGGGCACGTCGGCGGCCGTCATCAAACCCAGACCACGGACGCTCGCCAGCCCCGGGAGACTCATGAGACCCGCGCGCAGTTGTTCTCCGCGGGCGGCCGCGTTGGCGACGTACTCGCGTTCCAGAAGGTCGATGGTTGCGAGCGCCGCTCGACAGCTGACCGGGTTGCCGCCGAACGTGCTCGCGTGACTTCCGCTCGGCCAGTCCATCACGTCCGCCCGCGCCACGATCGCCCCGAGCGGCATCCCGCTGGCGATTCCCTTCGCGGCGCAGAGTATGTCCGGCTCGACGCCGTAGTGCTCGCACGCGAACATCTTCCCGGTGCGCCCCATCCCGGACTGCACCTCGTCGGCGACCAGCAAGATGCCGTGCCGGTCGCACAGCGCCCGCAACGCCGGGAGGCAGCGGGGAGGCAGCGGGTGGTAACCGCCTTCCCCCTGAATCGGTTCGACGAAGATCGCCGCAACCTCGTCCGGCGGGCAGGTGCGGCGGAACAGTGTGTCGGTGATATCGGCCACGAGCCCGCACGACCCGCCGTCACACCCGCTCCCGCACTCGCGCGGAAAGTCGATGTGGTGGATGTCGGGCACGAGCGGCGAGAAGCCGCGGCGGTGGACGAGCTTCGACCCGCTCAGCGACATCGCCCCGTAGGTGCGGCCGTGGAAGGCGCCGAAGAACGACACCACGCGGTTCCGCTTGGTGTGCCAGCGGGCGAGCTTCAGCGCGGCCTCGACCGCCTCGGCGCCGCTGTTCGTGAAGAACACCTTCTTCGGCGACGGCCCCGGGGCGATCTTCGCCAGCCGCTCCGCGAGGTCGATCTGCGGGCGGTAGTAGAAGTCGGTGCCGCTCATGTGGAGCAGCTTGTCCGCCTGGTCGTGAACGGCCGCGACCACCTCCGGGTGGCAGTGCCCCGTCGCGGTCACGGCGATGCCGGCGGTGAAGTCGAGGAAGCGGTTGCCGTCCACGTCCTCGACGACGCAGCCGCTGCCGCGCTCGACCACGAGCGGGTAGACGCGGGTGTACGACGGCGAGACGAACTCGGCGTCGCGCGCCAGCAGCGCCGCCGCCTTCGGGCCCGGCAGCGGGGTGCGGATGTCAGGGATGGACCGGCCGTCGAACGCGAACGGGGTGCTCACGACGGGCCTCCGGACGGGCGACTACTCGCCGGGGGGCAGCCCGAGCCCCTGGCGGACCTGACGGGTGTACTGAACGACGCCCAGCTTCGCCGCCTGCTCCAGCGTCTCGCCCCAGTAGCGGGAGCCGGTCTCGTTCGGCCGGCCGGCGAGGACGTGGAACGGGAGGTCCTTGTCGCGGCCGCCGGGGTACGTGAGGCGGATCACGCCGCGGATGTTGCAGTGGGCGCCGGGGGCGAGCCCGTCGAGCGGGCCTTCCGGCAGCTCGACCGCGGGCGCCTCGCCGAGTTGCACCCCGGCGGCAGGCGCGTTCCCCTGAAACGCGACGGCCTTGGCCGCCTGCTGGGCGAGTTGCCGGTCACCGCTCGCGCTCGCGGACCGCGCCTGCTCGTAGGCGAGCGCGTCCACGTGGCGGTTCGCCCCGGTGCCGATCCCGGCGGCGTTCCGCCCGCCGACCTGGACCGTGCCGCCCTCCTCCGTCCGCGGCGCCGGCTCGGCCTCCTTCGACACCAGCCGGAACGACGTGACGACCACGTCCACGCGTTCCGGCTTCTCCGGCAGGTCGGCGACGATGTCTTCCGTCGCCTTCTGGAGTCGAATCCACGGGTTCGGGTGAACTCGACTGAACCGGTACAGCGAGACGACCGGCCCCTCGAACGGCGCCTTTTCCCACGCCGGGCGGCGGTCTTCGAGAACGACCCACGACCCGCTCGCGCGACTCGGCTCGGGGAACGGCTCGACCAGCTTCGGCGGCGCCTGACAGCCGGCGACGAATAACGCGACACCCAGCGCCACGACGCGGTTCATGCCCCGCCCCCCTCGTACCCCCGTGCGAACGCGGGGGTATGCCGACCGGAGCGGGAGCGGTCAAGTCGTGTTGCCGCTTGCGGCTTCGCGCTTGGCAGCGCGAAGCCGCAAGCGGCAACGGAACTAGCTCGGCCCCCCGTCGATGGCCGTGGTCAACCCCTGGGCCATCTTGATGTCGGTGCCGTGGTTGACCGTCCACGCCGTCGGGTGCGTCACCGCCGACACCAGCGCCGCGGCCGACGGGTGGCCGTTGCCGCTCCGCTTCACGCCGCCGAACGGTAGATGAACCTCCGCCCCGATGCACGGCAGATTCACGTAGCCCATGCCGTAGTCGCACTCGTCGCGGAACAGCCGCATCCGCCGGTAGCTCTCGGTGATGACCGCCAGCGACAACCCGTAGTCTGTGGCGTTGGCGATCCGCACCGCCTCGTCGTCGTCGCGGAATGGGATCAGCGCGACGTGCGGGCCGAACACTTCCTCGCGGGTGCAGCGCATCGCCGGGTCGTGTTCGGTGCGGTACACGAACGGGGGCAGGAAGCAGCCGTCGCCGGCGGGCCGGTCCGATTCGAACAACACCGTCACGCCCTCGGCGCGGGCGAGTTGGTTGTATCCGAGCACCTTCTCGACTGCGGCCGGGTTCACCAGCGGGCCGGCGAAGTTCGACGGGTCGAGCGGGTCGCCGAAGCGCAGCCGCCGGGCGGTGGCGACGAACGCCTCGGCGTAGCGGTCGAACAGCGCCTCCTGCACGAGAATGCGGCTCGCCGAGACGCAGCGCTGCCCCGTCGATTTGAACGCCGACAGGACGCCCGCGGTGACCGCCAGGTCGAACCGGGCGTCGTCGCAGACGATCACCGCGTTCTTGCCGCCCATCTCCGCCGCGACGATGCGCTCGTGCATCGGCGCCGAAATCTCCTGGATGCGCCGCCCCACGTCGTAGCTCCCGGTGAAGCAGACGACGTTCACCCGCGCGTCGCGGACCACCGCCTCACCCACTTCCCCGTCGCCGTGAACGAGGTTGATCGTCCCCGCCGGGAAGCCGGCTTCCGCGCACAACTCGACGAGCCGCTGGCCGACCGCCGGCGTGTCCTCGCTGGGCTTGAACACGCACGTGTTCCCTTCCAGCAGGCTCGGCCCGAGCATCCACAGCGGCACCGCGAACGGAAAGTTCCACGGCGTGATGACGCCGACGACGCCCCACGCCTTCCGCCGCACGAAGGCGTCCTTCTCGGCGATCTCGGACGCGATCACCTCGCCGAACGGGAGCCGGCCGGAGCCGAAGACGTACTGCACCATGTGCAGCCCCTCGACGACCTCGGCGCGGCACTCGGTCACGTTCTTGCCGCACTCGCGGGCCATGAGCTCCGCGAGGGCGTCGGTGTCGCGCTTGATCAGCTGCGCGAGGCGGTCGAAGCACTCGGCGCGGAGGACGCGGCTGGTCCGCCGCCACGCCGGGAACGCGGCCCGTGCGGCGGCGACGGCGTCCGACACCTCCGCGGCCGTCGCCTGTGGGAACGTGCCGACGTGCTCCGAC
Organism: Urbifossiella sp.; assembly: GCA_044220735.1. Classification (GTDB taxonomy): domain Bacteria; phylum Planctomycetota; class Planctomycetia; order Gemmatales; family Gemmataceae; genus Urbifossiella. Next base: position 11,446 of record JBGAQM010000092.1, read on the forward strand.
CAGCGCGCGGGCTCGTGGCTGGCGAAGTCGGCGCGGGGGGCGGACCACTCCCCGCCGATGAGGAGACGACCGGCGACGGGCATGGGACACCTCGGACGTGACACCGAATTGTACGCCGCGTCCCCGACCCGTCTCAAGTTCCGCACGCGCTTGCGGCTTTGCGGCCCCGCGGGCGTCTCGTAAACTTCCCATGTCCCTCCCGCCCCCCGCCCCATCCCGACCCCGGAGACGCCGACCGATGTCCCCCCGCCTCCTGCCGCTCGCGGCCGGCGTCCTTGCCGTCGCCGTCGCGGCCGTGTCCGCGCAACCGCCCGCCACCCCGGGGCCGAATGACTGGCCGCAGTGGCGCGGCCCGAACCGTGACGGCAAGTCGGCCGAGACTGGCCTCCTCAAGAGCTGGCCGAAGGACGGTCCGCCGCTGGCCTGGACCGCGACCGGCCTCGGCGACGGCTTCGGAACGCCGACTGTCGTCGCCGGAAAGATCTACGCGATGGGCACGAAGGACGGGAAGGACGGCGTCCACTGCCTGAACGAGGCCGACGGCAAGTCGGTCTGGTTCGCCCCGCTCGGCGCGTCCGCGGTGCGTGACCGGAACAACGGTTCCGGCAGCCAGCCGACGTACAGCAGCGGAAAGCTCTACGCCGTGACCATCAACGGCACCGTCGCGGCGGTCGATGCCAAGACCGGCAAGGTCGCGTGGACCCGGAGCTACGAGGAGTTCGGCGCCAAGGCCGGCGGGTGGGGCTTCAACGAGTCCGTCCTGGTGGACGGCGACAAGGTGATCTGCAACCCCGGTGCGAACAAGGGTGCTGTCGTCGCCCTCAACGCCAACACCGGGGCGACCGTGTGGGCCACGCCGATCAACCCGGTCGGCGGCGGCGGCGGTTACTCGTCGGCGGTGAAGATGACGGTGGGGACCATCCCGACCTACGTCTGCCTCCTCGGCAGCGAGGCCGGCGTCGTCGGCGTTCACGCCACCACCGGCAAGAAGCTCTGGCAGTACGCCGACAAGGGGACGAAGGGCGGGGTCGCGCAGATTCCGACGCCGGTCGTCTACGAGAACAAGGTGTGGGTGTCGTGCAGCTACGGGAAGGACGGCGGGGCGACCCTGCTAGACCTCACGGCGACCGGCAAGGACAAGATCGACGTAAAGCTGGTAAAGGCTTACGGGAAGCCGGAGTTGAACAACCACCACGGCGGCATGATCCTGGTCGGGAAGCACGTCTACTTCGGCCACGACCAGAACAAGAGTTTCCCGGCCTGCGTGGACATCACCACGGGCGAAACCACCTACAAGGAGGAGAAGCAACCGTTCGGCTCCGGCTCGGTCGCCCTCACCTTCGCCGACGGTATGCTGTACGCCCGCTACGAGACCGGGGTGATGGCGCTCGTACAGCCGGACCCGAAGGAGTTCAAGGTGGTGTCGTCGTTCAAGCTACCGCCGCCGAACAACGATCGGTTCAAGCAGAGCTGGCCGCACCCGGTCGTGGCGAACGGCCGCCTACTCGTCCGCGACCAGGACAAGGTCTACGCGTACAGCTTGAAGGGGACGACGAACTAAGGCCGATGGAATGTTCAGAACGCCCGCCCGTCGTAACGGGTGGGCTGAGCCCGGCTTCCGGCTTGCACCGGCCGCGGCCTCTGCTCTAATGACAGTACCTACCACCCCCCGCGCACGTCACCCGCCATGCCCACCGCACCGCACACGCACCGGATCGGCCTGACCCGCCGCGAGGCCGTTCAGGTCGGTTACTCCGGCCTCCTCGGCCTCGGCATGGCGGCGTCGGCCCCGGCACAGACGGCGGGGGCGCGGCGCAAGCCGAACTCGGTCATCCTCGTGTTCCTCACCGGGGCCGCGAGCCAGCTCGAAACGTTCGACCCGAAGCCGGACAACCCTTCGGAAATCCGCGGCGAGTTCGGCACCGCCGCGACCCCCGTCGCCGGCGTCCGGCTCGGCGAGCACCTGCCGCTGCTCGCGGCCCGCGCCGACAAGTACGCCCTGGTCCGCACCCTCGCCCACACCGACAACAACCACACCGCCGCTACCCACCACCTGACCACCGGGGCGAAGCAGCCCGGCGTCCGGTTCGACAAGCCGCTCTCGCGCGACGACTACCCCGTCTACGGCGCCGGCCTCGCCTACCTCCGCCCGCGCACCGACGGCGTTCCCGCGGCCGTCGCGCTGCCGACGTTTCTGGCGGAAGGCCCGTTGGTGTGGCCCGGCCAGCACGGTGGCTTCCTCGGCCCGAAGTACGACCCGTTCCAGGTGACGCAAGACCCGAACCTCCCGTCGTTCAAGATCGACAACCTTCGCCCGACCGGCATCGACGTGGACCAACTCCGCGACCGCGCCGCCCTCCTCGACGCCGTGAACGCCCAGCGCCGCGGCCTGACCGCGAGCGCCGAGGGCCGCCGCCTGAGCGACCAGCAGCAGCACGCCATCACGGTGCTCACATCCGGCCGGGTGGCGACGGCGTTCGAGATCGAGAAGGAACCGGCCGCCGTCCGCGACCGCTACGGCCGGCACAGCTTCGGCCAGTCGCTGCTCCTGGCCCGCCGGCTCGTCGAGAGCGGCGTGTCGGTCGTGCAGGCCAACATGGGCCGCGTCCAGAACTGGGACCACCACGGCAATATCTTCCCGACGATGCGCCGCCTCCTGCCGCCGCTCGACGCCGGCGTGTCCGCCCTGCTCGACGACCTGGGCGAGCACGGACTGCTGGAAACGACGATGGTAGTCGTGGTGGGCGAGTTCGGGCGAACGCCCAAGGTCATCAACGCCGGCCGCGACCACTGGGCGCCGTGTTTCAGCGCCCTGTTCGCGGGGGCCGGCGTGCGGCCGGGGATCGTGGTGGGGCGGTCCGACAAGACGGCTGCGTACCCCGCCACGACGCCGTATTCGCCCGACGACCTGGGCGCGACGGTGTATCACGCGCTGGGGGTGGACCCGGCCAGCGAGGTCCGCGACCGCCTCGACCGCCCGGTGCAGTTGAACCGCGGCGAGGTCATCCGCCCGCTGTTTACCGGGGCGTGACGTGGGGCCGGTTTCCAACCGGCCTGTTCACTTCCGAAACCTCTCCCATTCGACGGACTCTCCCATGTCTCGCTCCTTGTTGCGGCGCTCGCCGCCTGCGCACTCACACCTCCTCCGTGCCGAACCCGACGTCGTCGTCTACGGCGCCACCGCGGGCGGCGTGGCGGCCGCGGTGCAGGTAGCGCGGATGGGGAAGACGGTCGTCGTCGTCGAGCCCGGCCGGCACGTCGGCGGGCTCACCTCCGGCGGCCTCGGGTACACCGACAGCGGCAACAACCGGGTCATCGGCGGCGTCGCCCGCGAGTTCTACCAGCGGGTGAAGAAGCACTACGACGACCCCGCCGCGTGGCCGTTCGGCAAGCGCGAGGCGTTCAGCGGCTACCGCCCGAAGGAAGACGCGATGTGGGTGTTCGAGCCGCACGTCGCCGAGCGGCTCCTCCGCGAGATGCTCGCCGAGCACAAGGTCGAGGTCGTGTACGGCGAGCGCCTCGACCGGAAGCGCGGCTGCACGCTCGACGGCAAGCGCATCCGCTCCTTCCGCACCGAGTCGGGCAAGGTCGTCGAGGGGAAGGTGTTCATCGACGCCACCTACGAGGGCGACCTGATGGCCGCCGCCGGCGTCAGCTACGCCGTCGGCCGCGAGCCGAATTCGCGCTACGGCGAGAGCCTGAACGGCGTCGCCCGCAAGTGGAACACGCACACCCACCGCTTCCTCAAGAGCGTGTCGCCGTTCGTGCGGCCCGGCGATCCCACCAGCGGTCTGATCTTCGGCCTCGACCAGGGCCCCTACCCCGCCGACGGCGAGGGCGACAACCGCATCCAGGCGTACTGCTTCCGCATGTGCATGTCAAACGTGCCCGAGAACCGGGTCCCGTTCCCGCGGCCGGACGGGTACGTCGAGGCGTGGTACGAGTTGCTGTTCCGGAACTTCGAGGCCGGCGACCTGCGGCTGCCGCTGAAGATCGACATGATGCCCAACGGCACGACCGACACGAACAACAACTACGCCGTCAGCACCGACTTCATCGGCCAGAACTACCGCTACCCCGAGGGCGACTACGCCGAGCGCGACCGCATCACGAAGCAGCACGAGTTGTACCAGAAGGGGCTGATGTGGTCGCTGGCGAACCACCCGCGGGTGCCGGGGCAGGTCCGCGACAAGATGAAGGTGTGGGGGCTGGCGAAGCGCGAGTTCACCGACAGCGGTAACTGGCCGCACCAGCTGTACGTCCGCGAGGCGCGGCGGCTGGTGTCGGACCACGTGATGACCGAAGCCGACTGCCGCCGCACCCGCGAGACCCCACAGAGCGTCGGGATGGGCTCGTACAACATGGACTCGCACAACTGCATGCGCTGGGTGACGCCCGACGGCACCGTGCAGAACGAGGGCGACGTGCAGGAGTCGCCGGGCGGGCCGTACCGCATCAGCTACAAGTCGATCGTCCCGAAGGCCGGCGAGTGCCCGAACCTGCTCGTACCCGTGTGCGTCGCTAGTTCGCACATCGCCTACGGCTCCATCCGCATGGAACCCGTGTTCATGGTCCTCGGCCAGAGTTCGGGCACCGCGGCCGTCATGGCGATCGAGACCGCGGGTGACGTGCAGGGCGTGGACTACGCCCGGCTGCGGACGCGGCTCCTGGCCGACAAGCAGGTGCTGGAGTTCGACGCGCCGCCGTCCAAGGGCGGGGTCGACCCGAAGAAACTCGTCGGCGTTGTGGTGGACGACGCCGAGGCCGAACGGGTCGGGTTCGAGACGGTGAGCAGCAGTATCGGCCCGTACGTCGGCACCGGCTACCGGCACGACGGCAACGCCGACCGCGGCAAGCAGACGGCCCGGTTCACGCCCGACCTGCCGACCGCGGGCCGATACAAGGTGCGAGTGGGATATACGGCGAACGCCAACCGGGCGACGAACGCACCAGTCACGATCGTTCACGCCGGGGGCACCTCGAGGGCCACCGTGAACATGCGGCGCCCGCCGGCCGTGAGCGAGTTGTTCGCGGAGGTCGGCACGTTCCGTTTCGAGGCCGGGCGCGGCGGCTCGGTCACCATCGGCAACGCCGACGCCGACGGGTACGTCATCGCGGACGCCGTCGTATTCGTGCCGGTGAAGGATTGAAATCGTCGCGGAACGGAGGTGCGCGGAATCGGAGATCAGATGCGCCAGGACGTCCCGTCAGTCGCGTCTCCGCCCGGGTTCGCGGGCCGGATGAAGCAGCGGTTCAGGAGCCAGCCGCCGACGACGACCACGACGGCGGCGAGACAGAATTCCGGCAGCACCTCGCGCGGCATAGCCAGTGCGAGCAGACAGAACGTGAACGCCAGAATCGCCCACGGCGGCTTCACCGCAGGGGCGTAGTCCGTGAGAATCGGCTCGGTCAACACAGTTTGCACAGATCACCCCGGTTCAGATCGCGTGTGATCAGGCAATCGCTGTGCCGACCGTGTGACCAAAGACTGCCCGGCTTCGACCCCCGCACGAGGTGGTGACATGCCGACCGACTACTTGAATCCCGGCCCGAGCCGCGACGAGATCGATGCCGTACGTGGGCCGCACGTGCTGGAGTTCGGAACCGGTTGGTGCGGCTATTGTCAGGGGGCGCAACCGCACATTTCGGCGGCGCTCGCCGACCACGCCGACGTGCCGCACACGAAGGTCGAGGACGGCCCCGGGCGGCCGCTTGGCCGCTCGTTCCGTGTGAAACTCTGGCCGACGATCATCGCAATGCGCGACGGAAAGGAAGTCGCCCGCGTGGTGCGGCCCGGGTCGGCGGACGACGTGCGGCAGGTTCTCACGACTCTCACAGAATCTGCGGGCTGATCTGGCCGGGCCCGCGACCACGAGCTAATTTAGGCAGAATCCTGCCTGGGGCGGGCAGAAATTTCCACGCACACGCGGCCGCGTGCCGCTTTATCCAAGGAGCGCGTATGGGATTGCGGATGCGGGTCCACGACCGTGAGCCGATCGGGGCGGCCCTCCGGCGGTTCAAGAAGCTGGTCGAGCGGAGCGGCATGAAGGGCGAACTCCGCGCTCACGAGTACTACGAGAAGCCGTCCGAGGCCCGTCGCCGCCAGGAGGTCCGCCGGCACAAGGCGATTCGGAAGGCCATGAGCATGCCGACCACTTGATCACGTCGGGACGGAACCAA
>JBGAQM010000093.1:0-17767 GCA_044220735.1 Urbifossiella sp.
GAGTGGGCGACTCAGCCGTCAGGGCTGATCCAGGCTTACCATGCCTCCGGGGCGCTCTCACGTGGGGATTCACAGCGCTATCTTCACCGTGCTGTCGCGGCTCGGCGGAACGACTTCGGGCTATTGATGCAACTCGGTTACAGCTACCCGAGCTTCACGCCAGCGGGGGCTGGAGACCGAGCGCGCTGTTACCAGGCGGCAGTGGCACTTCGTCCCCAGAACGTTATGGCCCTTCACAATCTGGGATTCGCACTTGCGGACGCCGGCGACGCCGACGGGGCGGTTGCCGCCTTCCGCGTGGCAATTGACCTCGCTCCTGACAACGCTAATACGCACCACGGGTTGGGATATGCGCTGACGCTCAAGAGAGATATGACTGGGGCGTGTGCGGCCTTTCGCGAAGCCATCCGCCTCAATCCGAGTTTCCCCCACCCGTACAACGACCTCGGTGCTGCCCTCATCTCCAACGGAGCCCCGTCCAGGGAGGATCTCGAGGAAGCGATCAACGCACTTCGAGCGGCTGTCCGCCTCGATCCGAACTACGACTACGCATTTACTAACCTGGGCAAATCATTAAGTCTCAGCGGGGATACCAAGGGGGCAATCACTGCGCTCCGAAGAGCGATCGCGTGCAACCCGGAAAATGCAACGGCTCACGCCAGGCTGGCCGACTTGCTTGGAAGCACAACCGAGGCAGTCGCCGCGTACCGAAAGTCGATACAGCACAACCCTAGGGACCCGTTTACGCACGCAAGCCTGGGCCGATTACTCGGTAGGATCGGGGACTTGGACGGTGCGGCTGACGAGACCCGAATGGCAATTCAACTCAACCCACACTTCGCACCGTTCCATGCCGACCTCAGGAACGTGTACCAGAAGCGGGGGCGCCTGGATGAGGCGGTCACCGCCTATCGTACCGCGGTCGCAATCCAGCCGTCCTTCCGCCAGGCTCGTGAGTGCCTCGACTACTGCCTCCGCGTGCAGCGCGGCGAGGTGCCGACCGCGCCGCCGCCGCGGGCCGTGACACGATAGCAGCGTCAGTTGTCCGCGTCGTCGCGCTTCCACACGCCGAGCACGTTGGCGAAGTCGTCGCGCCACACCGGCCCCGGACCGGCCCGCACCGGGTGCCACAGCGGGCCGCGGCCCATCGGTCCCAGGTCGGCCGCGGTCCGCGCCAGCACCATCCACTGCGACGCCGTCTTGCCGTCCGCCTTCTCCGCCTCCGTCGGGTGGTCGTCCCAGTACCGCGCCGCCAGCGGCGGGGCGTGGTCCGCCGCCAGGCGGTCCACCAGCGGCGGCAGGTCCAGATGCACGTTGGAGACGTGCATCGCCAGCACGCCCCCCGGGGCCAGCTTCCGCACGTACAGCGCCAGCGCCTCACGCGTCAGCAGGTGAACCGGGATCGCGTCCGAACTGAAGGCGTCCAGCAGGATCACGTCGAACGCGCCGTCCGGGGCGCGGGTCAGCATCCGCCGGGCGTCGCCGAGCACCACGTCGCAGCTCGCCGCCTTGCAGCTGGACAGGAAGCGGAAGTACGCCGGGTCCTCGGCGATGCGCTTCACCGACGGGTCGATCTCGTAGAAGGTCCACTCCTGCCCCGGCTTCGCGTAGGCAGCGACGGCCTCGGCACCGGGGCCGTCGGTCCGCTGCTGGCCGTGGAGCGTCGTGCCGTGGACGAGCCGCACGAACGCGCCGTCGGGCGAGCGCGTCACCCGAACGACGCCGAAGAAGTTCCGCTCCATGTGCAGCGTGTGGCCGAGTTGCCCGGGGTCGAGCGACCCCGCGGTGAGGAGCGCGGCCAGCGCCAGGGCGTACCGCGCCGGCCGGCGGACGAGCGCGAACGCCAGCACCGCGGGGAGGCCGAACATCAGCCCGTTGCGAAGCAGCCGCGCGGGTAGCGCCTCGGGCGAGTCGAGTTCGGCGGGGAGGTCCAGCAGCCACGGCACGAGCTTCACCAGCGCGACCGCGGCGACCAGTAGGCCGAGCACGAGCGCGACGTCGCGCGGCTTCAGGACCGGGCTGGCGTCGCGGCCGGCGCCGGGCCGGACGAGCGACGCCAGCACCAGCGCCAGCGGGTACTCGACCATGCCGAGGCGGTGGAACAGCAGCGGCGCGACGAGCGCGTTGAACAGCCCGCCGACGACGCCGCCGAGCGACATCCAGAAGTAGAAGCGGGTGAGGTCGCGGGCCGGCGGCCGGTCCTTCGCCAACTCGCCGTGGCAGACCAGGCACACGCCGAAGAACGCCAGCAGGTGGAGCGCCGCGACGACGCCCATCGGCTCGGCGGCGTCGGTGAGCAGCCCGAGCACGACGAACAGCACGAGCGCCGGCGTGACGCGGCCGACGGCCCGGTGGACGCGGTCCGGCCAGCGGGCGAACACGACGATGAAGCTGACGAGGTACAGCGCCAGCGGCACCACCCACAGCAGCGGCACGGGGGCGAGGTCGGTGGAGACGTGCGTGGTGACGCCGAGGAGGAGACTCGACGGGAGGGCGGCGAGCGCGACCCACCGGAACGGATGCGGGGTGGCGGCGGGCACGGGATCGGGCGCGGGTTCGGGCGCCGCCGATCCGGCGGCGCGCCGGACGACGACGGCACAACAGACCACCAGCGCGAGGTAGCAGGCCACGCCGACGGCCCAGTACCAGCGCTGGTCGGCGACGGCGACGTTCGGCTCGATCAGCAGCGGGTAGGCGAGGAGGCCCAGCAGGCTGCCGGCGTTGCTCGCGGCGTACAGGAAGTACGGGTCGTGGGCCGTGCGGTGGCCGGTCGCGGCGAACCACCGCTGCAACAGCGGCGACGTGGTCGCCAGCACGAAGAACGGCACGCCCACCGCCGCGGCCAGGAGCGCCAGCGCGCCGGCGATCGGGTAGTCGGCGTCGTCCGGCACCAGCGACGCGACCACCGGCACCGGCGAGCCGGCGGAGCCGACGGCGGCCTGGAACGCGACGAGCACGACCGCCAGCAGCCCGAGGTGGAGTGCCGCCTGCCGGCGGACGCCGAGGCGGGTGACGGACTTGTGGGCGTACAGGTAGCCGGCCAGCAGCAGCACCTGGAAGAACACCATGCAGGCGTTCCAGACGCCGGGCGTGCCGCCGACGAGCGGGAGGAGGAGCTTGCCGGCGAGCGGCTGGACCAGGAACAGGAGGGCGGCCCCGACGAACAGCGTGGCCGCGAACAGGGCGGGGAGCACGACTCCTCCGGTCGAAGGCCCGATGACCAATGACCCGCCGATGACCGCGGGATACAACTTCCCCGTGCCGTGGTCATTCCCCGGGAGGCGTCAGTGTACGACCTGCCGTTCCCGCTGCTCATGCTCTGCGGCTACACCCTCACGGTCGCCGTCGAGACGGCCGTGCTGCTGGCCGCGCTGTCGCGGCGGCACCCGGCCCGCGCCCGGCTGTTCGCCGGGGCGTGGCGCCGCTGTTCGAGACGCGCACCACCTACCTCGTCGTCGCCGAGGTGTTCGCCCCCGCCGCCGAGTGCGTCCTGTTCTACGTCGCGTTCCTCAACCCGCTGCCGCCCGACCGCCGCGCCACCACCCGCGACCTGCTGGCGATCGTCGTCGCGAACCTGGCGTCGTTCGGCGTCGGCGAGCTGATCTACGCCGTCCTCGTTGACCCGGCCGCGGCGGCGGCGTAGGCTCGCCACATGCGCACCCTCACGCTCCTCGCCGTCGCGCTGCTGGCGCCGCTCGTCCCCGCCCAGGACCGCGCGCCGCTCGCGCCGGCCGACGCCAAGAAGGCGTTCCTCAAAATCCTCGACCGGCCGCGCGTCCCGGCCGACGTCCGCGAGAGCGGCGCGGCCGAGGTGAAGAACGGGCTTACGTACCAGACGTGGTCGTTCGCCAGCGAGACGAAGGCCGACGGCACGACCGAGCGCGTCCCGGTGCTGACCGTGCGGCCGGCGAAGGCCGAGGGGAAACTGCCGGCGATGATCGTCCTCCACGGCACCGGCGGGAACAAGGAGGGCGTCGCGTCATGGCTCGACGAGTTCGCCCGCAACGGGGTCGTGGGCATCGCCATCGACGCCCGCTACCACGGCGCCCGCAGCGGCGGCGCGAAGGGGTCGGCGGCCTACGTCGCGGCGGTCACGAAGGCGTGGCAGACGCCCGCCGGCCGGCCGCACGAGCACCCCTTCTACTACGACACCGTGTGGGACTTGTGGCGGCTCGTGGACGTGCTGCAAGATTCGCCCGGCATCGACGGCAAGCGCGTCGGGATGCTCGGCATCAGCATGGGCGGCATCCAGACGTGGCTGGCCGCGTCGGCGGACGACCGGGTGGCCGTGGCCGCGCCGCTGATCGGCGTGCAGAGCTTCCGGTGGAGCCTGGAGAACGACCGCTGGGGCGGCCGCGCCCGCACCATCCAGGCGGCGCACGACGCGGCCGCGAAGGACCTCGGCGAGCCGGCGGTGAACCGCCGCGTGTGCCGCGAGCTGTGGGGGAAGGTGATCCCCGGCATCACCTCCGACTTCGACTGCCCGAACCTGATCCGCCTGTTCGCCCCGCGGCCGCTGTTCGTGGCGAACGGCGCCGACGACCCGAACTGCCCCGTCGAGGGCGCCCGGCTGGCGATCGCCGCGGCGCGCGACGAGTACGCGACGGCCGGCGCCGCCGACCGCTTCGAGGCCCACGTCGCCGACGGCGTGGGGCACCAGGTGACGCCGGCGCACCGGGCCGCGGCGGTGGCATTCTGCGTGAAGTGGCTGGCCGGCAAGACGAATTGAACCGGCGAGCCGACCGCCGTCAGGCGGCGGGTGATGTGCGTGAGGTGCCTCACCCGCCGCCTGACGGCGGACGGCTCGCCATCCGACTGGAGCCCCGATGCGTCCTCTCCTGCTCCTCACCCTGCTCGCCGCGGCCGCCCCCGCCGCGGACCCGCCGCTGCCCAACGGCCACAAGCTCGAACAGCAGCCGGCCGACCCCGCCGCCGCCAAGATCGTCCTCGTCGGCGGGTCGAACTACTTCAAGGCCGGCGAGCACGACTACCTCGCTGGCATCGCCGTGCTCGCCGACCTGCTCAAGCAGTCGCCCGGCGTCGCGCCCGTGCTCGCCGCCGACTGGCCGACCAAAGCCGAAACGTTCGCCGGGGCGAAGGCCGTGGTGCTGTTCGTGGACGGCGGCGCGAAGCACGCGGTGCTGAAGAACAACCGCGCCGCCGAGATCCAGAAGCTGGTCGACGCCGGCGTCGGGCTGGTGCAGTTGCACCAGGTCGCCGACTACCCGAAGGACTTCGGCGAGCGGGCGCGGGCGTGGGCCGGCGGGTCGTGGGAGGCCGGCGCCGGCCAGCGGGCGCACTGGGTCCACGAGTTCAAGACGTTCCCGGACCACCCGGTCTGCCGCGGGGTCACGCCGTTCAAGATCGACGACGGGTGGCTGTTCAAGAACCGGTTCGTCGCCGGCAAGGCGGGCGTGACGCCGGTCCTGCGCACGGTGAACCCGAAGGGGAAGGACAGCGAGGCCGACGACGGCGCGATCGTGGCGTGGGCGTACGACCGGCCGGGCGGGACGGGGCGGTCGTTCACGTTCACCGGGGCGCACCTGCACGCCAGTTTCGCGGAAGAGGGCTACCGCCGGCTGCTGGTGAACGCGATCCTGTGGAGCGCCGGCCGCGACGTGCCCGCGGCGGGGGCGCCGGTGAAGCTCGACGCGGCGGCGCTGCCGGGCTACCTCACGCCGCCGCCGAAGAAGTGACACCGTGGGGTCGGTTTGCAACTGGCCGTGCGGATGGCCGGTTGCAAACCGGCCCCGCGTCGGTCACTCGTCTTCGGCGAGCGTGAACGAGTTCAGGAAGTGCGTCGCGTCGTCGCCGAACCCCTTCCCCGGCCGCCCCTCGACGGCCAGCAGGTACACGCGCCCCTTCGGCCGGTCGCGGATCACCCGCACCAGAAGCCGCTCGCCCGTCTTCGCCGTCGCCTCCCACTGGCGGGACGGGGGCACCCCCACGGCGGCGGCGGGGCCGGCGCGCACCTCCCACCCCGGCCGCGCCGACGTGAGCGAATCCCCCACGGCGGCGAACCACGCGGCGTCGCCGGCGTCGGGGTCGGGGTCGGCCCCGGCCGCGACGGTGTACACGCCCGACCGCTTCGGCTTCCGGAAGTCGAGCCGGTAGCCGGTCATCTGCTTCAGCGCCGGGACCGTCCCGACGGCGCCGGGCGGGAGCGGGTCGGGGCGGCCGGGGAGCTCGACCGTGTAGCTCTCGTCGGCCGGCGAGAACTCGTGCCAGTCGGGCGCGCCGAGGGCGTTCTGCAGCCACTCGGCCCAGTCGCGCTTCATGAAGTAGAGGAACAGCCCGGCGAACACCGACAGCCCGACGAGGGTGAGGACGCCCTTGATCCGCGTGACCGGCGTCCAGTCCACGGTGTACGCCACGGCCAGGCACAGGGTGGACGCGGCGACCGCCAGCGACACCGGGGTGGCGAGGGTGAGCGCGGGTTCGGTGCCGACCGCGACGGGGCCGATGAGCCACAGCATCGGGATGGCCAGCGGCAGGAGCGCGAGCCCGATGATGACGGAGAACGGCACCCCGCCGGCGGTCGGCGGGGGGTGGTCGTGGACCTCCGGCGCGACCCGGCGGCGCCGCGGCTGCGGGGGGGCGACCGGTTGCGCCCGAACCGGCGGTGGGGGAGGTGCGGGCGGCGGGGGGGGTGCGGACGCGGCGGCGGGTTCGGGGACGGGGTCGGCGAGGAACGGGTCGTGGCAGCGCGGGCAGACGACGAGGAGGCCGACCGCCTCCGGCCCGACGCGGGCCAGCCCCCCGCACCCGGTACACCGCACCACGACCGCCATACGCCCGCCCCCTTGGGTTCCCCCATCTTAGCAGACGGGGGAACGCCCGGCGCAAGCCCGGCCCCGCCCGTCGTTCCCCGGGTGAGCCGCCCGCCGACGGACCGCGGGCCGCACCCACCGGAATCCCGCATGTTCCCCGAATTCGCCACCCCCGCCCGGCCGATTCACCCCGGGGTCGTCACGTTCGTCGGCACCGACGGCGTGGAACGGGCCGAGCCGGCCGACCGCCTGCCGGAATGGCTGGCCTACGCCCCGGGCGCCGACGGCGCGGCCGTGCCGGTCGTGCGGGTCGTGCGGCTGAAGACCGACCGCGGCACCGGCTTCCGCAGCTACGGCGACGACGGCCGGCTCCTGTGGGTCGGCATGACGGTGACGACGCCGCCGACCGAGTTCGTGACGACGCCGCGGCCGGCGGCCCCCCGCGCCGCGGAGCGCGAGCCGGTGGCGGCGGGTTGGTTCTGAGGGTTTGTCATGCCCCGGGCGCCGCGGCCGAAGTGGTGGGTGTACATCCTGCGGTGCTCGGACGAGTCACTGTACACCGGCATCAGCACCGACCCCGACCGCCGGCTGACGCAGCACAACGCGGGGACGGCGTCGAAGTACACCCGGAGCCGGCGGCCGGTCGAACTGGTGTACCGCGAGAAGCGCCGCGGGAAGCCGGACGCGCTGAAGCGCGAGCTGGCGCTGAAGGCGCTGCCGCGGCGGGCGAAGCTGGCGCTGGTGGGCGGGGCCGGGCCCGCCGCGGTCAGCCCCACCCGTACTGCTTGACGAAGTAGAACGCCGACAGCCCGAAGCCGATGACGATGACCGCGTACCGCACGTACGCCGCCGGCAGCCGCCGCGCCACCCGCGCCCCCGCGTAGCCGCCCACCACCGCCGACAGCACCATCGGCGCCGCCAGCTTCCAGTCCACCAGTTCCGCCCACACGAACACCAGCACCGTCGCGCCGTTGATGACGGCCGCCAGGAACGTCTTCACCGCGTTCATCCGGTGGATGTCGCCGACGCCCATGAACCCCAGCGTCGTCAGCATCAGGATGCCGATGCCGGCGCCGAAGTAGCCGCCGTACACCGCGATCAGGAACTGACACCCGATCAGCACCGCCCGCCGCACCGGGCCGGGCTCGTCGGCCGTCTGGTGCAGCTTCAGCCACTTCGCCACCGGCGCCTGCACCACGAACAGCAGCGCCGCCGTCAGGATCAGCCACGGCACCAGCTGGCCGAACGCCTTCTCGTTCAGCTGCACCAGCCACGCCCCGAGGAAGCCGCCGACCACGCTCGGCACGAACATCCGCACCAGGAACCGCCGGCTCGGCGCCAGCTCGGCCCGGTAGCCGACGGCGCCGGCGATCGAGCCCGGCATCAGGGCGATCGTGCTGGTCGCGTTCGCCACCGCGGGGGTGACGAACAGCGTCAGCGCCGGGAACGTGAGGAGGGTGCCGCCGCCGGCGATCGAGTTCATCGCGCCGGCCAGGAACGCGGCCGCGGACAGCAACGTGAAGATTCCCAGGTCGCTCATCGGGTCATGATACCGGCCCCACGACAACAGGCGCTGACACGGCGCCGGCCCGAAGGGTACCATCCGCCGCATGGCAACGAAGCCGCGCAAGCCGCACGTCGATTACGCCGTCTACCTGGCCGTGCGGCTGGTCGTCATGGTCGTCCACGCGCTGCCGCCGCAGCTCGCGCTGAAGCTCGCCGACGGCCTCGCCTGGCTCGCGTACCGCGTCAACAAGCGGCACCGGCTCGTCGCCGCGGAAAACATCGCCCACGCCTTCCCGCTGCTCACGCCCGCCGCCGTGGACGAGCGCGTGCGGGCCACCTACCGGCACTTCGTCCGCGTCGCGGTCGAGATGGTGCTGCTGCCGCGGAAGCTGCACGTCGTGTCGTGGCGGCGGTACGTCAACCTGTACCCGTGGCGGCCGGCCATCGCCGCGACGCTGTCGGACCGGCCGGGGCTCGTCGTCACCGCCCACTTCGGCAACTGGGAGCTGGCCGGGTGGATGATGGGCCTCGCCGGCATGAAGACGTACGCCATCGCCCGGGTGCTCGACAACCCGCACCTCGAACGCTTCCTGAAGCGGCTGCGGCAGGGGACCGGGCAGACGATCATCGCCAAGAAGGACGACTTCGAGCGGCTCACGGACGTGATGAAGGCCGGCGGCAAGGTGGCGACGCTCGCCGACCAGGACGCCGGCCCGCGCGGGCTGTTCGTGGACTTCTTCGGCCGCCCGGCCAGCACTCACAAGGCGGTCGCGCTCATGGCGATCGAGTTCGACGCCCCGCTGACGGTGATCGGCGTGCCGCGGGTGCCGGCGCCGCCGGGGACGCCCGGCGGCGGGGCGCTGATGTACTACGCGATCGTGGCCGAGGACGTGATCGACCCGCGGGACTACGCCGGCCGGCCGGACGCGGTGCGGGCCATCACCGAGCGCTACACCGCGGCCATCGAGCGGCTCATCCGCCGGCACCCGGAGCAGTACTTCTGGCTCCACCGCCGGTGGAAGTCGCAGCCCGCGGCGCGAAAGGCCCGCGCCGCCTAGATGTAGTACTCGTGCTCGCCGGCCGGCGGCCCCGCGGGGGGCGTGCGGCCCCGGACGCGGCGCGTCAGCCACCCGGCGAGTCCGGCCGCGGCCCCCAGCACGAGCCCGGCCGGATCGGACGGTCGCAGCTCGAAGGCGAACAGCACGCCGAGGTAGAGGAGCAGCACGCCGAACGCCACCCGGAGGCCGTCCGCGGGGACGTGCGGCACCAGCCGCGCGCCCACGTAGGCGCCCACGACGAACCCGCCTGCGACCGTCACCACCACGGGCATCCGGAGCGGGACGCTCTGGCTGTACATCAGCGCGGCGACGAGCGCGCCGAGCGGGATGGTCGCCAGGCTCGTCCCCTGGGCCTCGGCCTGGCTCTGCCCGAACAGCAGCACCAGCGCCGGCACCAGCACGATGCCGCCGCCGATCCCCATCAGCGCGCTCAGCACGCCGACCGCCGCCCCGAGCAGCAACAGCCCCGCCGTCGTCATGGGAGCACTCCGCGGCCGGCGGGCGGTGGTCCGCGGCGCCGTACCCTTACACTACCCGCACACGGCCTCCGACACCCGGGTCATCGACGTGGAAACCATCGCGATCATCGGCGGCGGGTTCAGCGGCACCATGACGGCCGTCAACCTCGCCCGCCTCGGCACGCGCCCGCTGCGCGTCTGCGTCATCAACAGCGGCCGCCCGGCGGGGCGCGGCGCCGCCTACGGGACCCGCCGGCCCGAGCACCTGCTCAACGTCGCCGCCCGCAACATGTCTGCCTTCCCCGACCACCCGAACCACTTCCTCGACTGGCTCCGCACCCGGTCCGAGTACGCCGACCTGCCGGACGTGGTGCTCCGCGAGGCGTTCGTGCCCCGCCGGGTGTACGGCGACTACCTCCGCGCCGTCGCCCTGGCGTACAGCACGCCGGTCGGGGCCGCGACCCCGGTGAGCCTGGAGTTCGTCGACGACACCGCCGTGGACGTGTCCGACCGGGCGGGCGGGGCGGTGGTGTCGCTGGCGTCGGGGAACGCGATCGAGGCCGAGCGGGTGGTGCTGGCGACCGGCAACCTGCCGCCGGCCCCGCTGCCCGCGGCCGACGAGTCGTTCGCCCACCCCGCGTACGTCGCCGACCCGTGGGTGAACTGGGACGGCCTGCTCGCCAACCCCGAACGGGACGCGATCCTCATCGGCACCGGGCTGACGATGGTGGACGTGTTCCTGACGCTCGCCGAGGCGGGGTGGCGGGGTACGATCCGCGCCGTGTCCCGCAACGGCCTGCTGCCGCTGTCGCACTTCCGCGGGATCGAGTACCCCGACTTCCCGCCGCCCGAGCCGGAGCGGCTCGGGCTCGCCGGGCTCGTCGAGCAGGTCGAGCGGCACTGCGGCCGGCTCCGCCAGCTGGGGGCGAACCCGGCCATCTGCGTGGACAAGCTCCGCCCCCACACGCAGCGCATCTGGCAGCACCTGACGGCCGACGAGAAGCGCGAGTTCACGACGCGGTACGCGGCGCGGTGGAATGTGACGCGGCACCGCGTCGCCGAGCCGATCCACGCCCGGCTGATGGAGGCGGTGTCGGCCGGCCGGCTGCGGGTCCACAAGGGCCGGGTGGTGGAGGTGGCCGGCGCCGGGACGGGCGTCCGCGTGACGATCGAGGGCGACGACGGCGAGCGGACGGCGCTCGACGGCGCGGGCTGGTGCGGGCCGACGGGCTCGACATGGGCATCGACGTGGACGCCGACTTCACCGCGGTCGGGCGCGACGGCCGGCGGTCGGCGTTCCTCTACGCCCTCGGGCCGCTGCTGCGGGGGAGCCTGTGGGAGACGACGGCGGTGCCCGAACTCCGCGGCCAGGCGATGCGGGTCGCGCAGCTCGTGCTCCGGGACGTGCACCCCACGCCGGTGCCGACGGCCCCGTTCACGCCGACGACCGCGGACGTGATCGAGTACTGCATCTGACGGATGCCGCCGGCGTTCGAGGCTCTGCCGACCTCGGCCCGGGCCGGGGAATGGGGTACAATCCGTTACCCCACCCGCCCCGGTCCGTCGCCATGTGCGCCCGCATCACCAGCGCCACCCCCGCGAACGAAATCGCCGACCTGTTCGGCGTTGGCACCGACATCACGCTTCCCCCGCGGTACAACGTCGCGCCGTCGCAGCTGGTGCCGGTCGTGCGGGCCGACGGCCGCGGCGGGCGCGAACTCGTGGCGATGAAGTGGGGGCTCGTGCCGCACTGGAACCGCGACCCGAAGCCGACCGCGTACGTCAACGCCCGGGCCGAGACGGCCGCCGACAAGCCGGCGTTCCGCGACCCGTTCCGCCGCCGCCGCTGCCTCGTCGCGGCCGACGGGTTCTACGAGTGGGAGCACGTCGGGCGGCGGAAGCAGCCGTACCACTTCCGCCGCGCCGGCGGCGGGCCGCTGGCGCTCGCCGCCGTCTGGGACACCTGGCACGGGACCGACGGGTTCGCCGTCCTCACCACGTCGGCGAACGACCTCGTCCGCCCGCTCCACGACCGGATGCCGGTGCTGCTCGACCCCGCCGACTTCGCCGCGTGGCTCGACCCGGCCGAGCACCGCCCCGGGCGGCTCCTGCCGCTGCTGGCGCCGTACCCGGCCAGGCGCATGGAGCTGGCCGGTGTGAGCGACCGGGTGAACGCCGCGACGGTCGAGGAGCCCAGTCTGACCGCCGCGGTCGCGGCTCCCGCCACCGCCGCGGCGGGCAACGTGGGAGCAACCGTCGCTGTTCGAGGGCTGACCCGCACCCCGGGTTCGTGGCTCGGGGCTGGAGCCCGGAGGGCGTCAGCGTGTAGCGGGTGGAACCCGGGGCGGGCGTCGGCGTGGATCGAGGGAGCAACCCGGATCGAACTCCGCCGCAAGCCACCCCGGGTTCCACCCGGGGCTACACGCCGGCGCCCTCCGGGCTCAAGAATCCGGGGGCTGACGCCCCGGGCTCGCCATCTCGTCCAACCCGCCAGACGGTTGACGCGCCCCCGCGGACCGCGTACCTTCCGGGCATCCCACCGGCCCGGAGCCCCTCCCGTGATCACCCGCCGCGACGCCCTCGCCCTCTGGTTCGCCGGCCTCGGTACCGCCGCCCTCGGACAGGACGCCGACCCCACCCGCGTCTTCGGCGGCGACCGCCGCCCCACCGACCCCCGCCTCGGCGCCCCCAAGACGCTCAACGACTCGTTCCCGTTCGCCGTGCCGAAGACGCGCGAGGAGTGGGCCGCCCGCCGCGCCGCCGTCCGCGAGCAGGTGCTCGTCGCCAACGGGTTGTGGCCGCTGCCCGAGAAGACGCCGCTCAATCCGGTCGTCCACGGGAAGATCGAGCGCGACGGGTACACGATCGAGAAGGTGTTCTTCGCCAGCACGCCGGGCCACTACGTCTGCGGCAACCTGTACCGCCCCGCGGGCAAGGGCGCCGTCAAGTCGCCGGCCGTGCTGTTCGCCCACGGGCACTGGGCCAACGGCCGCCTCCACGTCGCCACCGACGCGGCCGCGGCCGCTAGCGTGAAGGAGAAGGGCGAGCCCGACCTCGACCGCGGCAAGTTCTTCATGCAGGCCATCCCCGCCACCCTCGCCCGCCTCGGGTTCGTCGTCTTCCAGTACGACATGGTCGGCGTCGGCGACAGCACCGCCCTCCCCCACGCCGCCGGCTTCTCCGACGCGGCCGCGGAGCTACGGATGCAGTCGGCGATGGGCCTCCAGACGTGGAACAGCATCCGCGCCCTCGACTTCGTGTGCGGCCTCCCGGACGTGGACGCGGCGAAGGTCGGCATGACCGGCGCGAGCGGCGGCGGAACGCAGACGTTCCTCCTCGCCGCCCTCGACGACCGCCTCGCGGCGGCGTTCCCGGCGGTGATGGTGAGCACGGCCATGCAGGGCGGCTGCGTGTGCGAGAACTGCTCGTACCTCCGGGTCGGCACCGGCAACGTCGAACTCGCCGCCCTATTCGCGCCGAAGCCAATGGCCATGAGCGCGGCGAACGACTGGACGAAGGAGATCGAAACGAAGGGCGCCCCCGAGTTGCGGGCGCTGTACACCCTGCTCGGCTCACCCGACAACTTCGCGGCGCGGGCGTGGCTCGAATACGGCCACCAGTACAACGTCCACGCCCGACAGATGATGTACGCCTGGTTCCGCCGCCACCTCCAGGGCGTGCCCGAGGCCCAGGCGGCGACCACCGAGCCGCCGTACACCCCAACGCCCGTCGCCGAGCTGCGCGTCTTCGACGCCGCCCACCCACGGCCGGCCGACGAGCTCGACGCCACGCGCCTCCGCGCGGTGATGGCGAAGGCGGACGAGGCGCGACTCGGCAAGCTCGCCGACACCCCGGCCGAGTTCCGCCGCGTCGTCGGCACGGCGTACCGCGTCCTACTCGGCGGCCCGCTGCCGGCGCAGGTCGCCGCCCGCGTCGGCCCTCTCGAAACGAAGATCGACGGGGCTACCTGTCACCGGGCGGTCGTCGGCCGCGCCGGCGGCACCGACGCGGTGCCGGCGATGGGGATGTTCGGCCCCACGTTCCGCGGCGAAACCGTCGTCGTGTGGGTCCACCCGGACGGCAAGAGCAGCCTCGTCGCCGCCAACCGCCCCGCCGCGGCCGCACTCCCCATCCTCGCCGCCGGCGCGGCCATTCTCGCCCCGGACGTGCTCGGCGTCGGCGAGGCCGTGCCGCCGAAGCCGACGCCGGTGAACGCGAACTACGCCGGCTACACGTTCGGCTACAACCTGCCGCGGCTCGCCGAGCAGGTGCGCGACGTCCTCACCACCGTGGCGTTCGCTCGCACCGTGCTCAAGGCCAAGCGCGTGCTCCTCGTCGGCTGGGGGGGCATGGGGCCGGCCGCCGTCCTGGCGCGCAGCGTCGCCGGCGACGCGGTGGCGCGCACGGCCGCCGACCTCAACCGCTTCCGCTTCGACGCCGTCACCGCCACGTCCGACCCGATGCTGCTGCCGGGGGCGGTGAAGTACGGCGGCCTCGGCGCGGCCCTGGCGCTGGCGGCGCCCGCGGACGTGTTCGTCCACAACCACGTCGGAACGGGCAGCGGGCGGATCGCGGAAGCGGCGTACCTAGCGGCCGGTCAGGCGGAGAAACTTGTACGACACAGTGAGAAGCAGGACGACGCCGCGGTCGTACGCTGGCTGATGGGGTGAGCGCCGATCATGTGGTTTGAACGTGGGGCCGGCTTCCAGCCGGCCGTGTCAGCTCCGGCCGGCTGGAAGCCGGCCCCACGTCGCGTCGCGGGAACACGCCACATCGTCAGAACGACACTCGCCAGATCTCGGGCCGGTTGTAGCGGCGGGGGCAACTGTGCCGCCGCGGACCGACGGCGAAAAATGAATAAACCGTGAGCGGGGCACCCCGCCGTCGCGGGCGTGTGACCAATCTGGTAGTGTCAAAAGGGTTTCCGGCCGACGCCCAAGTGAGGGGACGGGGGTCGTTGCGCCCGCGGCACAACTTCCGGGCGGCGTCCGTCGTCGGAATAAGATGCCTCCGTCGCGCCGGGTCCCACTCGCCCCGCCGCGCCCCCTCACGACTTGCCCCGCGGGAGTTCGCCCGTGCTGACCACCCTGACGAGCTGGCTGCGCCCGGCGTCCGCCCGCAGCCGCAAGGCCGCCCTCCGGGCCGTCGAGCATCTCGAAGACCGGAGCGTCCCCGACTCCGCCCCGCACAACCTGTTCACGGGAGCGTTCACGCAGGACTGGGCCAACGCCGGGCTCATCACCACCAACAACAACTGGTCCGGCGTCGGCAGCGTCGTCGGCACCGGCGGCACCGGCCTCGGGCTCTCGGCCGGGGCCGACCCGCGCGGCATCACCATCCCGTCCACCGGCGCCCAGCAGGTGACGGCCAACGAGGGCGGCAACCCGGAGGACGTCACCTACTCCGGCATCGCCGAGTTCCAGAGCCTTCAGGTCGTCGCCTTCCGCGCCGACGCCACCAACCAGGCGCCCAACCTCGTCCTCCACCTGAACACGAACGCCGTCAACGGCGTCACCGTGTCGTTCGACGTGAAGGACATCAACCCGGCGCCGCGGAGCAGCACGCAGCCCATCGCCGTCCAGTACCGGCTGAGCACCGACGCTAACTTCACCAACCTTGACTACCGAGCGGACGTGACGACGGGTGCGTCCGGGCTCGTCACGCCGTTCTCGGTCACCCTCCCCACCCGCGCGGACAACCTCGACCCCCTCACGGCCACCGTCGAGGTCCGCATCATCACCGCGTGGGCGGGCGGCGACGACGAGTGGGTCGGCATCGACAATATCGTGGTGTCGGCCAACCGCCGCCCGACGCTGACCCTTCAGGGCGGCGACCCGACCTGGACCGAAGGCCTGACGGCCAACACGCCGGTCCAGATCGCGCCGACCGTCCCGGTGTCGCCGCAGTGTCGCCGCAGCCGCCGACGGTCACCGACCCGGACGCCCCGGCGAACCTGAACGGCGGGGCGCTCATCGTCACCATCACGTCCGGGGGGGTGGCCGCGGAGGACGTGCTCGGGGTCAACAACCAGGGGATGGCCGCTGGCCAGATCGGAGTCACCGGCGCGACCGTCTTCTTCGGCGGGACGAACATCGGCACGATCACCGGCGGCACCGGCGGGGCGCCGCTGGTAATCAACCTGAACACCAACTCGAACCTCACGGCTGCGTCGGCGCTGGTCCGGCAGATCACCTACAACAACAACTCGCAGGACCCGACCGCGGGGGCGCGGGTCGTCAGCTTCGTGGTGCGGGACAACGCCGGCGGGGTGAGCCTCGCGTCCTCGCGCACGGTCACCGCGGTGGCGGTCAACGACGCCCCGACGGCGGTCGGCGGCCCCGCCGTCGGCGTCTCCCCGGCGCTGTTCTACGAGGGCCAGACGGTCGCCCTCACCGGCATCTCGCTCGCCGACGTGGACGTGCGCTCGGCGGTGATGACGGTGACCCTGTCGATCCCCGCCGTCGCCGGCACCCTCCAACTGCGGACGGACGTGGTCGGCGGCGTGACGAGCGCCGAGGTGGCGTCGAACGGCACCAACGCGGTCACCATCTTCTCCACGCTGGCGGCGATCAACGCCACCCTCGCGGCGGGCAACGGGCTGGTCTACACCCCGCCCCCGGACTTCAACACCGACGCCGCCCCGGCCGTGCAACTGACCATCGCCGCGAGCGACAACGGCAACACCCCGGGGCCGGTGCTCAACGCCTCCGCGACGAAATCGATCACCGTTACCGGCGTCAACGACCCGCCGGTGGCGAGCCCGGTCGGGTTCGCGTCCACGCTCGCGACGGCGTCCGTCGCGCTGCCGTTCACCCTGAACAGCACCCCGCCCGTACCGCTGACGCTGGCGGACGTGGTCGGCGTCACCGGCCCGGCGGGGGCCGCGGTGAGCCTGACCGGCGCGTCGCTGGCCGGGGGCGGGACGAGCTACACGCTGACGTTCCCGTCGGCGCTGGCGGCCGGCGCGTACCGGGTGGCGGTGCGGCCGTCCACGCTCGACACGGCCACGGCGACGCTGACCGCGACGGACACCGTGCTGCCGTTCACGCTCGCGGCCGCGCCCCCGGGCGGCGGGCCGCTCACGAAGGCGAACATCTTCAGCCTGACCACCGCGGGCGGGTCGGCGCTCGACCTGTCGCAGGCCGTGCTGGCCCAGGTGGGCGCCTCGCTCACGGACTACACGCTCACGTTCCCGAGTCCGCTCTCGGCCACCACGTACACGATCCGGCTGGTGTACGCCGTGCAGCCGTTCTTCTACCCGCTGGCCGCGTCGTTCCCGGTCCTGTCGCTGGCCCCGGACGGCACGGCCGCCGACGGCGACTTCCCGAAGTCGCCGGACCTCAACGGCGGCGCCCTCACGGTGCAGGTGTTCGCCAACGGCGTGCCGTCGCCGGGCAACCGGCTCTCCATCCGGAGTTCCCCGAGCACGCCGGGGAACGCCTTCCTGCTGACCAGCACGACGGTCGCGTACAAGCCGCTCGACGGCAGCCCGGCGGTCGCGTTCGGGTCGGTCTCCGGCGGCACCGGCTCGTCCCCGCTGGTCGTGTCGTTCAACAGCGACCAGGTGACGCCCGAGGTCGTGGCCGCGCTGATGCGGGCCATCAACTTCAACGTCAACACGTTCGACCCCACCACCCGCATCGTCCGGTTCAACCTGACCGACGGCGACGGGGTCAGCCCGACGTTCGCGTCCACGACCCCCGTCACCGTCCGGTACTCCGACGCCGACACGTTCCTGGTGGTGAACCCGCAGCCGGTCAACAACGCCCCGACGTTCGCCGTGCCGGCGGCGCTGGCGGCGGTGCTTGAGGACGCCGGCGCGCAGACGGCGGCCGGGTTCGCCACGAGCATCACGCCCGGCCCGGCGTCCTACGAGGCCGGGCAGACGGTCGCGTTCCAGGTGACCAACAACAGCAACCCGGGGCTGTTCAGCGTCGTGCCGGCGATCAGCCCGACGGGGACGCTGACGTTCACC
>JBGAQM010000094.1:0-18557 GCA_044220735.1 Urbifossiella sp.
CACCTGCTGCCGGCTGAGCGACAGCAGCTGCCGGGTCAGGTCGGAGGCCCGGTCGCCGGACCGGCGCACCTCGGCGACCAGCGGCCGGGCCGGGTGGGCGGCCGCCAGCACGTCCAGGGCCGGGTCGCCGAACCCGTTGATGACGGTGAGGAGGTTGTTGAAGTCGTGGGCGACGCCGCCGGCGAGCCGGCCGACGACCTCCATCTTGGCCACCTGCCGCAGCTGCGCCTCCAGCCGGACCTGGTCGGTCACGTCGCGGACCACGCTGAGCAGCAGCGGCGGCTGGCCGGGCGGGTCGAGGAAGGCGTAGGAGGCGTCGAGCCGCACCCGCCGGCCGTCGCGCAGGACGCGGTCCTTGGTGTGCGGCGGGGCGTCGCTGCGGGTGGCGAACCGGGCGGCGTGCTCGGCCAGCAGCGCCGGCCCCTGCGCCGCCGAGTACACGACCGACAGCGGCCGCCCTTCCAGCTCCTCGCGCGGCAGACCCACGATCCGGCAGTAGGCGTCGTTCACCCGGCGGATGACGCCGGCGGCGTCGGTCAGTCGCATGCCGTCGTGGGCCTTCTCCCACACCCGGCGGAACGCCTCCTCGGCCTGCCGGCGGTCGGTGATGTCGAGCACCGACCCGATGAACCCGGTGAACCCGCCGGCGGCGGTGAACCGCGGCACCCCGGTGTCGATGACCCACCGGTACTCGCCGTCGGCCCGGCGGAGGCGGTACTCGTACGTCTTCGGCCGGCGGGCGGCCACGGCGGCGCGGAAGTCGGCGAGGGCGGCGGCGCGGTCGTCCGGGTGGACGCTCTCGGCCCAGCCCTCGCCCAGCTCGGCGTCGAGGGGCCGGCCGGTGAACGCCAGCCAGGCCCGGTTGACGTAGGTGCACCGGCCGTCGGCCCCGGCCAGCCAGACGAGGAGCGGGGCGGCGTCGGCCAGGTCGCGGAACCGGGTCTCGGACTCGACCAGCCGCCGCTCCGTCCGCACCTGCCCGAGCACCCGCAGCACGGCCTCCGGCAGGTAGTCGAGGTACTCGACCGACTTGGTCACGAAGTCGCGGACGCCGGCCCGGAGGGCGCGGATCACCGTCCCCTCGTCGCTGAACCCGGTGACGAGGATGACCGGCGGGTCGAACCCGTCGGCCCGCAGGCGGGCGTAGAACTCGAGGCCGTCCACCCCGCCGGGGAGGCGGAAGTCGAGGAGCACGAGGTCCACCGGCCCGGCGCGGAGGCGGGCGGCGGCGGCGGCGGCGTCGGCGGCCACGACGACGCGGTGGCCGGCGTCCTCGAGCCGGCCGCGCTCCAGCTCGGCGATCCCCGGGTCGTCCTCCACCACGAGGATGGTGGCGGGCGCGTCGGCAACCATCCTCACCTCCTGAAGCCGATCCCCGTCGGTTCCGACCGGACGGCGGCGGCCCAACCCCACCTGCGAATACGAACCCCGCGCCCCACACCGGACAGAATCTGCCCGCCGCCCTACGCCCGGGCGTCCTCCCGCGGCACCCGGACGATCGCCAGGAACAGCCCCAGCCGCCGCACCGCCTCGACGAACCGGTCGTACTCGACCGGCTTGATGACGTAGCTGGAGCACCCGAGCTCGTAGCACCGGCGGACCTCGCGCGGGTCGTCGGTCGTGGTCAGCACGATCACCGGCGCCGCCTCCGTCCGCGGGTCGGCCTTCAGCTGCCGCAGCACCTCCACCCCGTCCACCCGCGGCATGTTGATGTCCAGCAGCAGCAGGAGCGGGCCGTTCGGCACCCGGGCGGCGTGCGGCCCCTCGCACCGGACGTAGTCCAGCGCCTCCTGCCCGTCGCGGGCGCGGACGATGACGTTCCCCACCCCGCCGTCGCGGAGGTTCTGCTCGATCAGGTAGGCGTGCCCGTCGTCGTCCTCGGCCAGGAGGATGACCAGCTCGCTCGTCGGCATCACCCGCCCCCCGCCGGCGCGGCCGGCAGTGCCACGAAGAAGGTACTCCCGGCCCCCGCCTCGGACTCGACCCACACCCGCCCGCGGTGCCGCTCGGCCACCCGGGCCACCACCGCCAGCCCGATCCCCTCGCCGCCGGCCACCTGCGGGTGGGCGCGCTGGAACGCCTGGAAGATCCGGCCGCGGTGCCCGGCGTCGATCCCCAGCCCGTTGTCCCGGACGTAGTACACGCGCGGCCCGTCGGGGTCGTCGGGGAGCCGCCCGACCTCGACCCGGCCGGGGCGGGCCGGGTCGAGGTACGTCAGGGCGTTGCCGACGAGGTTGGCGAACACCTGCTCGACGGCCGTCGCGTCGCCCCACGCCGGCGGCAGTTCGCCCACCGCCACCTCCGCCCCGCGGGCCGTCGCCGTCCCGTGGAGCGACGCCACCACCCGGGCCACCACCCCCGCCACGTCCACCGCCTCCCACCGGTACTCGACGCGCCCGGCCCGCGACAGCCGGAGCAGCGCCTCGATGATGCCCGACAGCCGCAGCACCGCCGCCCGGATGAACCCCAGCCCCTTGGTCATCCGGCCGCCGAGCAGCGCCTCGGCCGGGTCGCGCACGGCCGGCGGCACGCCCGGGTCGGCCACCAACTCGCCGAGCCGGCGGCACCCCTTCTCCAGCTCCGCGGCGAAGCCCTGGAGGTTCACCAGCGGCCCGCGCAGGTCGTGCGACACGCTGTACACGAACATCTCGTTCTCGGCGTTCTTCCCGGCCAGCTCCCGGTTCGCGTCCTCGAGCTCGGCCGTCCGCCGCCGCGCCACTGCCTCGGCCTCCCGCCGGGCGGTCACGTCGATGCAGGTGCCGACCCACTCGCGGAGGCGGCCGCCCGGGTCGAACAACGGCACCCCGCGGGCGTGGACCCGCCGCCAGCGCCCGTCCGCCACCCGCAGGTCGTATTCGACCTCGTAGGGGGCGCGGGTGGCCGCCGCCCGCCGCCACGCCTCGACCACCCGCCCGCGGTCGTCGGCGCGGACGGCGGCCATCCACCCGAACCCCCGCGCCTCGGCCGCCGTTTGCCCGGTGTACGCCTCCCACTCGGCCGTGTCGCCGCGCAACTCCCCGGTCGGGTCGGTGATCCACACCACCTGGGCCGTCGCGGCGACGAACGACCGGTACCGCTCCTCGCTCAGCCGCAGGTCGGCCAGGACGGCGGCGAGTTCCGCGGTGCGAGTCCGCACCCGCTCCTCCAGCTCGGCGTTGAGCCGGCGGGTCTCGTCCTCGGCCCGGCGGCGGGCGGTCAGGTCCGTGAGGGTGGTGCGGCTGCGCACGAACCGGCCGTCCGGCCCGCGGACGCCGGACGAGTTGAGCAGCACCGGGAACGTCGTCCCGTCGCGGCGGACGAGATCGACCTCGACGTCGGTCACCCCGCCCTCGTCGCGGACCGTGGCGAACGCGGCGGCGTAGGTGTCCCGGCTGGCGGGGGCGACGGCGTCGGCGAACCGGAGCCGGCCGACCGCCTCGGCGGCGGCGTACCCGAGCCAGCGGAGCTCGGTCGCGTTCATCGCCACGATCACCCCGTCCGGGCCGACCGAGTGGTACCCGCAGGGGGCGTGGTCGTACAGGTCGCGGACCTCCGCCGCGGCGGCGCGGAGGAGCCCGAGGGTGTGGCCGAGTTCCGCCGCCATGGCGCGCACGGCGGCGTCCACCCGGGCGAACTCGTCGCCCCCGGCCAGCGGCGGCCCCGGCGGCGCACCGGTGGCGAGGCGGCGCGTGGTCTCGACCAGCACCGCGACCCGCCGGCCGACGCCGCGGTGGAACGCGACCGCCAGCCCCGCCGTGACCCCCGCCGCGAGCGCCCCGCCGCCGGCCAGGACGAGCCACAGCCGCCGCCGGGCGTCGGCCACGCCCTCGGCCCGGCCGGCGTCGAGCCGGTCTTCCTCGGCGAGGAACGCGGCGAACTCCGCCCGCAGCGCGGCCGACCGCCGGTCGCCGTCGCCGCGGCGGACGCGATCGACCGCCCCCGCCGCGTCCCCGGCGCGCACCCGCCCGACGGTGCCGGCCTGCCAGCCGAAGTACTCCGCCGCCCCGTCCCGGAGCGCCGCCACCCGCGCGGCCTGGGCCGGGTTGTCGGCGACGAGCCCGGCCAGCGCGTCGAAGTCGGCCGGCCAGCGGGCCGCGGCCGCGTCGTACGGGGCGAGGAAGGTCGCGTCGCCGGTGACGACGTACCCGCGGACGGCGCTCTGGGCGTCGCTGAGGTGAGTCATCACCTGCCGGGTCTGGGCCGTCACGTCCTTGGTGTGGAGTTCCCACTGCTGGGCGGCGGCCGTGTCGCGCTCGAGCCCGGCCACGAGCCCGAGGAGGGCGAGCAGCAGCGCGAACGGGACCGCGAGGAGGAGCAGCGCCTTCTGCGCCAGGGTGAGCGTCACGGCGGGCCGGGGTGCGGGCCGGGGGCGATGGCGGTGGGAATGACAAACAATTAACCAACCGATCAGCACGTCTCAATCACACGCACGATCGGCTGTTGCGCCTCAGTATACACCACGGGTCGGGCAGTTCACGCGCAAACTCAACCGTGTGCCGGAAGCGGCCGCGCGGGCGCGTCGTCGGGGCGTGCGCCGGCGAACGTCGCGCCGACCGGTACGCCCGTCGCGGAGAGGTGTCGGAAGCGGAGGCCGACGATCGCGCCGACCGGCGGCGGGCAGTCGCGGTCGCGGTCGGCGAACCCGGCCGCGACGCCGACCGCCTGCCCGTCGCCGAGGCGGCACAGCAGGCCGGTGAGCCTGCCGGTGGTGAACTGGTACGCGGTCACGATCGCGTCGGCTTCCACCGCCGCCGGCAGCGTGCGCGCGGCGACGGGGGTCGGGAGGGCGACGTGCGGCGCGGCGGGGGTGGCCTTGCCCGGCCGCGGCGGCGCCGCGCGGAGGCCGACGCGGGCGTCCTCGGCGGCGTCGCCGCGGAGCCGGCGGATGTGCTTGCAGGTGCGCCGGTCCGCGGCCGCGGACTGGGTCCGCCACGCCATGCAGGTGCAGGCGTAGACGCCGCCGACGTTCTTGATGGTGTAGGTGGCGCCGTTGGAGCCCGGCACGTCGAGCGCCTCGCCGTCGCGCAGGTCGGGCATGGGTCGGCTCCCAGGTGTGGGGTGGAGCGTAACCCGACTCGAAGTCCGGGGCAAGGAGGGTAGCCGGCTCAGTTCGTTTGCCACTTGCGGCGTCGCGCCGCGCGGAGCCCCGAGCCGCAAACTCGGGTGGAAAATGCCCCCGCCGGGGGTAGAATCCCGTTGACCCGCCGGAATCACCGGCGTACACTCTGGGTAGGTTGGTAGCCCGCACTTTCTCGCGCCGCCCGCTGGAACGCAGCACCGCGGCGCCTCCTGACTCCCCCCCGAGTGACACCTGTCGAGCTGAACCGGACGACCGGCGACCACGAGACAGATTTAACACGGACGGAGTCCTGCGGACCCAGACCGAGCCTGACCGCGGGTGGAAACGGTTTCCCCCGCGTACCTATCCGGGGCGGTAGTCCCGCCCCGCTACACCCAGACCGACCGGCGGCGCCGTCGCCCCGCGTCCCGTCCTGACCCCGTTCCGAGGATTCGTTATGCCCGACGCCAAGGGCGTCGATGGGGCGCCGCCTCCGCGGCCCTCCTCCCTGCGTGCGGCCGCCGCCCGGCGGCCCGTCGCCCGTAAGCCCGGCGAGGCGCCCGCTCCGGCGGCCGCCCCCACATCCGCCGCCGCGGCTCCCCCGTCCTTCACGCCCCCCGCCGAGCGCCCGGCCCCGGTCGAGCGGCCGGCCCCGCCGGAGCGGCCCGTCGCCCCGCCCCGCCCCGGCGTCGGCTCCCGCCTCGAAGACCTGTACCGGATGCCGATGCCGCAGCTGTTCAAGCTCGCGGAGAAGGAGGGGATCAACGAGCACAACGGTATGAGCCGCGGGCAGTTGATCCTCGGCGTCGTCCGCCGGCAGATCGAGCGCGGCGACAAGGTCATCGGGTCCGGCACGCTCGAAGTGCTCCCCGACGGCTACGGCTTCCTCCGCAGCCAGGCGCACAACTACCTGGCGAGCCCCGAGGACATCTACGTCTCGCCGTCGCAGATCCGCCGCATGAGCCTGCGCACCGGCCTGGTGGTCGAGGGGCCGATCCGGCTGCCGATCGAGAACCAGGACAACTTCGCCATCATGCAGATCGAGGTGGTGAACGGCCGGCCGTCGGACGAGGCCACGTCGGTCACGAACTTCGAGGACCTGACGCCGCTCCACCCGAACGCCCGGTTGCACCTCGAAGCCGCGCCGGACGAGCTGTCGATGCGGATCGTGGACCTCATCACGCCGATCGGCAAGGGCCAGCGCGGGCTGATCGTCGCGCCGCCGCGGACCGGCAAGACGGTGCTGCTGTCGAAGATGGCCAACTCCATCATGAAGAACCACCCGGAGAGTTACGTCTTCGTGCTGCTCGTGGACGAGCGGCCCGAGGAGGTGACGGAAATGCAGCGGCTGGTGCAGGGCACCAACGCGGAGGTGGTGGCGAGCACGTTCGACGAGCCGCCGGAGGAGCACATCCACGTCAGCGAGATCGTGCTCGAAAAGGCGAAGCGGATGGTCGAGCTGAAGCGCGACGTGATCATCCTGCTGGACAGCATCACCCGGCTGGCGCGGGCGCACAACACCGAGGCGCCGGGCGGCGGCAAGCTGCTGTCGGGCGGCCTCGACTCGAACGCGATGCAGAAGCCGAAGCGGTTCTTCGGCGCCGCGCGTAACGTCGAGGAGGGCGGCAGCCTGACGATCCTCGCCACGGCGCTGGTGGACACCGGCAGCCGGATGGACGAGGTAATCTTCGAGGAGTTCAAGGGCACCGGCAACAGCGAGTTGCACCTGGACCGCCGGCTGGTCGAGAAGCGGGTGTACCCGGCGATCGACGTGAACCGCAGCGGCACCCGCAAGGAAGAGCTGCTGATGCACCCGGAGGAGCACGACCGGGTGCGCATCCTGCGCCGGGTGCTGGCGGACATGCACCCGGTGGAGGCGATGGAGCTGATCGTGAACCGGGCGAAGAAGAGCAAGAACAACGCCGAGTTCCTGCTGTCGATGAACCTCGGCTGACCGCCCGCTGAGATCGACCCACACGCACCCCCGTCCGCGGCCCGCCGCGGGCGGGGGTTGTTCGTTCCTCGGAGGTTGCCCGTGTCCGAGATGTACAAGAAGATGTGGCGGGAGGGGCAGCACACGGACCGCATGTTATCCCTGGTCCGGAATCTCAAGCCCCGCAACCTCCGAAAGGTCCAGCTCTTTGCCGTCGCGTGCTGCCGGCGCGTGTGGGACTACTACCCGACCGACGCCCAGCGTGAGTTGGTCATCGCACTCGAAGATTACATCGAGAGCCGCGTGCCGTGGCCGGTCGTCCAGGCGAAGCGAGAACCGGCCGTGGCGTGGGCCGAAGAGGCGTTCCGAAACGAACTCCGGGCGAAAGCCGCTCGTGACCCGCACGCCCCGGGAGAGCTGGAGCGAGCGCTAACGCCACTGACCTACGCCCGGTGCCCGATCCACGCGACCGAGGCGGACGTCGGCGGCATCAAGCGTGTCGCGCGGGACAGTATGACGAACCGCCTGTGGGCAGCCGGCGACCACGACCCGGAGCAGTGCGACTGGCTCCGCTGCATCTTCGGTAACCCGTACGAACCCGTCGCCTTCGACCCGTCCTGGCGGACGGAGGCGGTCGTGGGCCTGGCGCGCGGCATGTACGAGGCGCGCGACTTCGCCCCGATGCCGGTGCTGGCCGACGCGCTGGAGGACGCCGGCTGCGCCGCCGCCGACGTGCTCGCGCACTGCCGCGGCCCGGGGCCGCACGTCCGCGGCTGTTGGGTGGTCGATCTGCTGCTCGGGAAGGCGTGAGGCTACGCTGCCCGAAGGAGACCGTCGCATGTCCGCACTCACCCTCCCCGCTCCCACGCCGCCGCCCGCCCCGCGGCCGCTGCGGCTCACGGCCGTGCAGTTCAACCACATGGGCGACATGGGCTGGTTCGAGGGGCGGCGGGCGTTCCTGATCGACGGCGTCATCCTGGAGCAAGGGCCGATGGACACGCCGCACGCCGTCGCCCTCGGCCTCGCCCAGACCGCCCTGCAGCGTGCGTTCCCCGTCGGCTTCTGGGTGCGCGTCCAGAGCCCGTTCCACACCGACGAGTTCACCGACCCCGAACCCGACCTGGCCGTGGTGTCGGGCGGCCCCCGCGACTACCTGGGCAAGCACCCGACTGCCGCCGCCCTCGTCGTCGAGGTCGCCGACTCGTCCCTCCTGTCGGAGACGCGCGACAAAGCCGAGCGGTACGCGACCGCCGGCGTCGTCGATTACTGGGTGGTAGACGTGGACGGCGGGCGGGTGCTGGTGTTCCGCGACCCTCGGCCGGTTCCCGCGACGCTCGGGGCTACGACCTACAAGACGTGCCACACTTTCGGCCCCGGCGAGTCGATCACCCGCTCGCCGCCCCGGGCGCGAGCATCGCCGTCGCCGACCTTCTACCCTGATCCGGGCTTGGTCGTGGGGCCGGTTTCCAACCGGCCGAATATCCCGGCCGGTTGGAAACCGGCCCGTCGAACGCTCCGACCCCTAACGGGGACCGGCTCGGAAACCGACTCACTCCTTCGCCGCCGCCGGCGGCGGGATGACCGCGGCGGTACCGTCGGTCAGCGGCACCAGCACTGCGGCGCCCCGCCGGCACGCCCGCCCCCACCGGCACCGCGCCCGGCAACCCCACCGACGCCTCACCCGCCGCACGGCCCGTGTCCGACGCCCGCGCCGTCACGCCGCCGGCGCGGTCGGTCACCAGCCAGCGGCCGTCGGCAGCGACACCGGCGCGTCCACCGCCGGCTCCGCCACCTCCGCCACCCACGCCGGGTCGGCGCGTTCGGGATCGAGGCTCACCAGCCACCGCGCCGCCGAGCGCTCGTCGGCCTTCCCCTCCACCGCGTAGCACACCCGACCCGCCGCCGACACGCCGAACGGCCCCACGCGCCCGCCCGGCAGCGACACCGTGCGACCGGGCAGCCAGCTGCGCGTCGCGGGGCCGCCGCGGTCGGCGGGGAACAGCCACACGCCGCCCGTCGCCTCCGCGATTAGCAGCCGCGCCGGCCGGCCCTCCGCGGGCGCGAAGTACGCCGGCGTCGAGGCCACGCGGTCGCGCACCTGCCAGCGCAAGTCCCCCGACGACCACATGCCCGTCGCCGGCCACTGCCAGCGGTTCAGCGCCCGCCCGCCGTCCGACGCCGCGAACCGGTCGCCGTCCAGCGCCACCAGATAACACACCGGGTCGGGGCCGCGGCGGTCGGTCAGCCACGTCGGGCCGCGCGCCAGCCCCTTCGCGTCGACCGGCGTGTAGCGGTGGACCGACCCGTCCGACGCGGGGATCAGCAGCGCCCCGTTGAGCGCCAGCGGCGCCCCGGCGATGGCCCCCGGCGCGGGGAACGTGGCGCTCGCCTTCGCGGCGCCGTTCTCGTACACGCGCACCGCCCACTGCCGCCCCTTCTCGTTGGCCGTCGGCGTCACCGTGAACACCTGCCCGCCCGGCCCCGTCACCACCGCGGTCGGCCCGGTCGCGGCGCCGGGGCCGCTCGCCACGATGCCGCCCAGCCCCGTTGCCACCACAGTCTCCGGGTTGTTCGCCTGCGCCGCCACCGCCGCGGCCGGCACGCCGACCACGCCGCCGTCCTCGTCGGCGAGCAGGAGCCCGTCGCCGGTCGCCACCGGCGCGCCGCCGGGGACGAGCCCGAGTTGCCGCTGCCAGCGCGGCTCGCCGTCGCGCAGCCGCACGGCGACGGCCCGGCAGCCGGACGAGTTCCCCGACCGCACC
Source organism: Urbifossiella sp. (assembly GCA_044220735.1). Lineage (GTDB taxonomy): Bacteria > Planctomycetota > Planctomycetia > Gemmatales > Gemmataceae > Urbifossiella. The sequence goes on from JBGAQM010000094.1 coordinate 9,734, forward strand.
ACGAAGCAGGCCGTGTCGCGCCGCGGGTTCAGCTGCACCGGCTGCGTCGGCGCGCCGACCGGGTCGGCCTTGCCGTCGGCCGTCAGTTCCAGGCCGCGGACCGGGTGGAGGCGCAGGCGGTACTTCTGAAGCGACCCGCCGGCGAGCACCCAGAACGCGCCGTCCTCGGCGGGCACGGCGAGGCCGGGAACGGGGGCGGCGTCCGGCGGCAGGGGGAGCGACGGCGACGGCAGCGCGAACAGTGCCGGGTCGCGGTTACCGGGCAGGTTCACGCCGAACAGCCGGAACTGACCCGCGTCCGTCACCGCGGCCAGGCGCTCGCCGTCGGACACGGGCGGGTACCACACCCAGCCCGGCACCGGCAGCTCGACCGCGGCTTGCACCGGATCGGTGACCGGCGGAAGCGCGTCGTCGGCGGGGGCCGAGTATCGCCACGGGGAAGGCACGCAGCGCCATCGCGGCGGGGCCGTCGGCCTGGCAGAACAGGAGGTGCTGCAGGCCGGCCGCGTCGCCGGCCTGCCGAGCATCACGGGCGTCGTGCGGAGCGAGCCCGCGGGGTGGTTCGTCGCCATCACCCGGACGCAGCGCGGGTTCGCCCCCGGCGGGCAGTCGAACACGAACACCCGGCGGGCGTCGGCGCACACGAACAGCTCGGCCGTGCCGGGCCGCGCCACCACCTGCGCCACCGGCTGGCCCAGCGCGATCCGCCCCTCGCGGGCGCCGGTCGTGAGGTTGATGACGACCACGGTGCCGACCGCGTCGCGCACCGGAACGAACGCCCGCCCGCCGACCACCGCGGCGGGGCCGGCCGCGGGCGCCGGCAGCACCTGCCGCCACCTCACCTCGCCGGTCTTGAGCACGCGGCCCGCCGCCTCGGCTGCCCGGCCACGTTGCCGAGCACCAGCGCCAGGCTCGTCGGGCCGTCGGCCGAGTCGAGCGTCACGACGGCCGGCGGGTCGAACGTGTCGGCCCTGGACGCGCCGCCCACAACAGGTCGCCGCTGTCCTCGTCCAAGCGCGTACAGCACGCCGCGGGCGACGCCAGGAAGACGGTCGGCGGGCTGTCGAGCTGGCTCCGCGGCACCGCCTTGGCGACGCCGACGGGGGCGACGAACACGAACGAGCCGCGGCCGGCGCGGTGGCCGGCGGCACGGCCTCGGCGGGGTCGGCGTCGTAGCGGACGCGGCGGAGGAACTCGGCCCGGCCGTCGTCATCAGGCCGCGGGCCTCGGCGTCGTCGGTCAGCCCGTGCGCGGCGAGGAACGCCTTCGCCTCCACCATCGCCTGCTCGGTCGGGGGGTCGAGCATCCCCTTGGCCTGGTCGAGCTTCGCCAGCGCCGGTTGGGCCTTCCCCACGTCGGCCTCGACGGCGGCGAACTTCGCCAGCGAGTCGTCGAACCCCGGGATGTCCTTGTCCTTCGGGCGGAACGGCTCGAGCAGCGGCGGCAGCTCGCGGCCGGCGGCGAGCACCTCCTCGGCGTGCTTCAGCTCGTCGAGCTTGCCGCGGTCGCCGCCGAAGGTCTTCACCCGGTCCTGGGCGTACCCGGCGGCGTCCTCGGCGACCTTCTTGCCGGCGTCGAACACGTCGTACCCGAACTTGTCCGGCCTGGCGAAGGGCGAGTCCTTGCGGGTGCCGACGAACTCCTTCAGCGCCGCGACGGCGGGGCGCGGGTTCTCGCGGTTGGTGAGGGCGAACGCCGCCTGCCGCACCTGCGCCAGGTCGGCGAAGAACCGGTACTCGTCCGCGTCGGCGTGGCCGGGGTAGTCGGCGGCGAGGTCGTCGAACGCCTTCTTCGCCTTGGCGTACTCCCGCTTCTCGTACAGCTCCTTGGCCTTCTCGACGGCCTGCTCCTGCACCTTCCCCTGGTACTTGAGGATGTACAGGCCGGCGGCGCCGCCCACGAGCACGAGGAGCACGAGCAGCCCGACGAGGATCATCGGCCCGAGGTTCCGCCCGCGCTTTCGGCGGCGCCGCACCGGCTCCTCGTACCGCTCCTCGTACTCGCGCGCCTTCGGCGCGGGCGGCGGCGGCGCGGCGGGGGGCAGGTCGGCGCCGGGCGTCCAGACGACCTCCTTCGGCCCGCCGGCGGGCTTCGCCGGCGACACCACCTGTGCCTCGACGACCTTCGGCGGCTTCGGCGGCTTCGGCTTCGGCTTCGGCTGAACGGGGGCGAGTTGCGCCTCGACTACCACCGGCTCGGGGCGGCGCGGCGGGGGCGGGGGCGGCGACGGGGCGGGGGTTTCGTCGCGCGGCATCATCGGCAGCGGCGGCAGGGCCGCGGCGACCTCGAACACCTGACGGCAGTCCGGGTTCGGGCAGCGCATCGTCCGGCCGGCGAGCTCCGGCTGGAGGTGGAAGCGCGTCTCGCAGTGCGGACACTCGGCGGCGATCGACACGGCGGTATCCGGGGCCGGCGGGAGGGGGTGCCCCGGTATTTTACGACACCGCCCGCGGCGGTGCGCCGCCGCGGGCGGCGGAAGGCGGGGTCACGGGGTCAGGTCGAAGTCCTTCGTGTTCGGCCCCTTGGTCACCTCGTAGGTGATCCCGGAGGTCGTGGACGAGCTGTACTTGCCGGGCACCTCGGCGGCGCGCTTCGGGGGCGGGGCCCGGTCGCCCGCCTGGCCGGCCATCAGCCCCGCCTCCTTCGACGGCGGGGCGGCCGGGTTCGCCTGGCGGGTGACGATCGACACCTTCGTCGGGCCGGCCGGGATCTCGCCGGTGGCGTACTTCCCGTCGAGGACGGCGGCGCTGAACACGTCGCGGTTGCCGACCTCGGACTCGAACGTGATGAGGCCGTTGGCGACCGGCTGGCCGCCGACCTTCACGACGCCGGACACGGTGCCGGTCGGGGGCGGGCCGCACCCGGCGGCGGCGGCGAGCACGGCGGCGAGGGCCCAGCGGGCGGGGTGGCGGGGCACGGGCGTGGTCCTCCAAACGCCCCGGCCGGGCGCGGACGCTGGCGTCGCCGAGGACGACCTGCATCGTCAGGTGGCTGGTGGAGGCGCGGGCGCCGTCGCACTTGCTGGTGGCGCCGGTGAACGGGTTCGGCTGGACCTGGAACTTGGACGCCGCCCCCTCGCCGGTCCCCCACCACGTGGACCAGCCGACGCGCGGGTAGTACACGAACCCCTCGTGCCACCACGCCCACAGGCACCCGCGCTCGGTCCCGGGGCCGCTGATCGGCGGGCTGCTGGACGTGAGGCACACCGCGTACTTCTCGGTGAACAGGATGGTGTTCGTGGTCCCGTCGGTGAACGTGCGGGGGATGGACGCGCGGCCGAGCCACCCGTTCGGGTAGTCGGTGCCGGCGCCGACGCTCGACCCGTACGACGGGCTCGGCAGCCCGGTCCCGCCGGAGTTGCCGCCGAACACCTGGAAGTTGAACGCGTAGCACCCGACGGCGAACGGGGCGTTGATGCCGACCGACGGGTTGGTGATCGTCTGGCCGCCGGGCACGCTCGGGTCGCTCGGGCAGATGTACGTCTTCACCGGCGTCGAGGCGGTGGCGTCGGTGGCCACGTTGTAGTTGTACTGCGCCGACTTGAAGCTGATCCCGTTGGCCGTGACCGTGGACCGGTTGTACAGGTTGCCCCCCTCGATGTACGGCAGGATGAGGAAGAACGGGTTCCCCCACCCGCCGCCGTACAGGCTCTTCTGCGTCGCCGCGGCGTTGGCCCCGTACCCGAGCGACCCGTCGGCCGACCCGGCCGGCGGCAGGTACCCGTTGGTGTCGTTGGCCGAGTGCGTGGCCAGGCCGATCTGCTTCAGGTTGTTCGCGCACTGCGTGCGCGCCGCCGCCTCCCGGACCTTCTGCACCGCCGGCAGCAGGAGCCCGATGAGGATGGCGATGATGGCGATGACGACCAACAACTCGATGAGCGTGAACGCACGCCGTCCCGCGGCGCGGATGAAACGAGGCGACACGGAAGGAGCCCTCCGGAATGAGAATCGTGCCCGCCGCGCGAGTCGGACCGGCGGGTGATCGACGGAGAGAAGACTGCACAGAGATTAACAAGCTTCTCATCACCGTGTCAACGCGCGGGGCGCCGAATTCTCGCGCGGCGGCACGACCATACCAACTTGACCACACCCGCGGGTGGCGGGCGGACGGCCGGTTCCGGCCGGGTCGGCGGAATCCGCCCGGCGGCGGCGGGGCTCCAAGAGGGCGCGGCGCCGCCGCGCTGATAAACTACCCCCACCCGCCCCGGCCGCGCCGGAACCCGACATGCCCCGCGACCCGTACGAAGTGCTCGGCGTCTCCAAGTCCGCGAGCGCGGACGAGATTCAGAAGGCGTACCGGAAGCTGTCCAAGAAGCACCACCCGGACCGCAACCCCGGCGACAAGCAGGCCGACGCCACCTACAAGGAGGTGCAGACCGCCTACGAGGTGTTGTCCGACCCCGCCAAGAAGGCCAACTACGACCAGTTCGGCCACGCCGGCCCCGGCTTCCCCGGCGGCCCCGGCGGCGGCGGCGGCTTCCCCGGCGGGGGCGGCTTCCCCGGCGGCGTGAACATGGACCCCGGCGCGGCCGACGAGCTGTTCCGCACCTTCTTCGGCGGCGGCGCCCCCGACGCGAACGACCTGTTCGGCGGCCGGCGCGGCGGCAAGCAGCGGCAACGCCCGCGGCCGCCGGCCGAGCCGATCGAGTCGGAGGTGACGGTCCCGTTCGAGGTGGCCGCGGCCGGCGGCAGCGTGAGCATCGACGTCGGCGGCCGCCGCATCGACGTCAAGGTGCCCGCCGGCATCGCCGACGGCAAGAAGCTGCGGGTGCCGGCGCAGGCGACGGGCTCGGCGGACGTGATCCTACGGGTGAAGGTGTCGCCGCACCCGTACTTCCGCCGCGAGGGCGCCGACGTGTTCCTCGACGTGCCGCTGAGCCTGTCGGAGGCGGTGCTGGGGGCGCGGGTCGAGGTGCCGACGGTGGCCGGGGAGCGGCTGGAGGTGAAGGTGCCGCCGGGCACGTCGGGCGGGGCGAAGTTGCGGCTGCGCGGCAAGGGCGTCGCCGGCGGCGACCAGTACCTCGTGTTCAAGGTGACGGTGCCGGCGGGGGCCGTGGACGACCGCAGCCGCGAGCTGATTACGGAGTTCGCGGAGCGGAACCCGCAGGCACCGCGGGCGAACGTCGGCTGGGCACGGTAGGCGAACGGCCGGCGTGAGCCGGCTGGTCAGGGTGGCAGGTGCCTGTACCAACGACCAGCCAGCTGACGCCGGCCGTTCGCCACGAACCGCGCGACCCCGCCGGCCGTCCCTGTGTCGGTCCGTGTCCCAGGTGTCCCGTGCCCACGTTCCCCCAGACTCGCCGCATGAAGTCGCCGACGGCGTTCGACCGCGCCTACGCGCGGCGGAAGTCGGCGGCGGACGGCGTGCTGATCGTGTACGCGGTCGAGAACGGCCTGCTCGCACCCGCGGCTCGGCTGCTCGGTGTCGCGGAAGGTCGGCGGGGCGGTGGTGCGGAACCGGGTGAAGCGGCTGTACCGCGAGGCGTTCCGGCTGGAGCAGGAGGCGCTGCCGGCGGGCGTGGACCTGGTGCTGATCCCGCGCCCCGGCGGCCCGCCGACGCTGGCCGCGGTGCGGGCGTCGCTGGTGGCGCTGGCCCGGCAGGCGCGCGGAAGCTCGGCCCGAGGCCGTCACCCCCCGCCCCTTCTACTCCGCCGCCGGGGACGTCCTGATGCGCTGGCTGTGGCGCGGCCCGGCGTGGCTCCTGTCGGCCGTCCTCGTGGGCGGGGTGCGCGGCTACCAGTGGCTGATCCGGCCGCTGCTGCCGCCGGTGTGCCGGTTCCAGCCGGGGTGCAGCGAGTACTTCATCGGCCGTCCGCAAGTACGGCCCGGTGTGCGGCGCGGCGAAGGGGGCGTGGCGTGTGCCGCTGCAACCCGTGGTCGGCCGGCGGGTACGACCCGCCGTGAGCGTGGCAAGTTCGGTTGCCGCTTGCGGGCTTGTGCGCTTCCCCGCGAGAACCGCAAGCGTTCGCTCGGGTGGATACGTTGCCGCTTGCGGCTTCGCGCGGGGAAGGCGATGCGCGGCAACCGAACTTTACGGCAGCCCCACCGCCCGCCGCCGCCGGTCGCGCTCCCGCGCGCGGCGACGCCGCTTCCCACGCCGCCGCGCGCGGCCCAGCGCCTGCCGGCGGCCCCGTCCGCGGCGCGCCGCAGTTCCGCCGCCAGCGCCGCCGTCAGCGCCGCGTGGTCCGGCGTCCGCAGGCCGAACGCCGGGTTCCGCACGGCCGTCGCCACGAAGCCCTCGGCCGCGTCCTGCAGCGCCCGCGTCCGGTCGGCGTCGAACCCGTACCCGAGCCACGCCACCAGCCGGTCGCGGTCCAGGTGCGCCGCCCGCGTCGGGCCGTACCCGCCGGCCGCGACCACCTCGGCGCTCCGGGCCGGCCCCGCCAGGTCGGCCAGCAGCTCGAACCCGGCCGCCGCGTTCGCCGACTTCGCCCGCACCACCCCGACCCAGCCGCCGGCGTACACCGGCACGTAGTTCGACGCCACCGGCGCCACCGCCCCGGCCGGCGTCGCGTACCCGCGGGTGCCCGGCAGCGGCGCCACCCCGAGCCGCGCGTCCACCGGCCGCAGCCGGGCCACGTCCGCGAGCGACAGCACCGCCAGCACCGCCTTGCCGTCCTTCAGCAGCGCGACCGCGTCGGCGTCGGCCGGCGGGGGCGCGGCCCCGCGCGCCTTCAGCTCGCCGAGCCACGTCGCGGCGGCGACGAACCCCGGCCCGGTCAGCCGCGGCGCCCCGTCGGCGGGGCGGAACGCGAACGCCAGCGCGTCGCCCTTCGGCACGTCGGTGGCCTTGCCGCCCTCCCGCTGGACCGCCCGGTCGAACCCGGCCGCGACGCGGAAGAACAGGTCGGCCAGTTTCGCGCCGTCGGCCGGCAGCGGCGGCAGGCTCGGCGCCTTGTCCCGCGCGGCGAAGAACGCGGCCGCGTCCGCCAGGTCCTCCCACGTCGCCGGCGGGGCCAGCGGCCGGCCGTACTTCGCCCGGAACTCGTCGCCCGCCGCCTTGTCGCCGAACCGGTCCGCCCGGTACACGACGACGGACCCGTCGCCGGCGACCGGCAGGCCGTACAGCTGGTCCCCCCACCCGGCGTAGGGCTCGCTCCGGTACGCGGGGAGGATGCCGTTCCACTGGAACGGGTGGCCGACGTCCTTCAGCGCCGCCGGCACCGGCGCCAGGTCGCCGCGGTCGGCCCAGGCGCCGAGGTCCGGCGCGAACAGGACCGCCACGTCGGTGGCGTCGCCGGGGGTCATCGGGGCTTCGACGAGCTCGACGCTCGCGCCGGTGCGGGCGGCCCAGGAGCGGGCCATCGGCCGGAGGACGTCGGCGAGGCGGGCGTCGGGGCAGCTCACGCGGAGCGTCACCCCCGCGCGCGGCTTCGCGGCCGGGGCGGCCGCCGGTTCGGTCGGGTTACACCCGGGCAGGAACGTCGCTCCGACCAGGAGCAGAATTGCCGCCCGCCGGGTGCCGCGATCGGAATTTTCGGAACTGCTGTGTTGCATCCGCGGCGGCCTCGCGCTTAGAATCGCCGGTTAGCGTTGCCGAATGACTCGCGTTCGACCGACTGAACCGGTAGAATATCAGGGACCGGACGCGGTCGCCCCAGGCTCTGTACGCCGCGGGCGACCCGACGGTGCCCGTCGCCCGGCAACATTCTCCCGTCTGGATGGTAGGACCCCGAGGGCCGCCCGGCCCGCTCGCCCGGCCCCGTCAGCCGGGTGCGAGGAACGACGATGGCGGAACAGCCCATGAAAGTCAGCCTGGTCGTGGCGTCCGGGGTTCACCAGGGGAAGGCGATCCCGATCGTCGGGTCGCAGTTCGTCATCGGCCGCGACCCGTCGTGCCAGCTCCGCCCGGCCAGTCAGGCCGTCAGCAAGCAGCACTGCGCCGTGCTGGTGCGCGACGGCAAGGTGTACGTCCGCGACATGGGGAGCACCAACGGCACGCAGTTGAACGAAACCACGCTCAAGGGCGAGGAGCACGAGGTGCGGCCGAACGACCTGTTGAAGGTCGGCCCGCTCGACTTCACGGTGCGGATCGAGGCGACGGTGGCGAAGGAGGACGGCACCCCGCTGCCCGAGCGGAGCCCGGAGACGGCCGCGGCGCTGGCGGCGGTGAAGGCCGCGACCGCGGCCGCGGCGGCGTCGCCGGCCCCGCCCGCCCGCAACGCCACCCCGAACCCGGCGAAGGCGGCGAAGCCCGGCACCGGCACCGCCCCCGCCCTGACCGGGTCGAAGGAGCAGAAGCCGCTGCCCGCGGCGTCGGCCGAGCAGGACGAGCACGACCGGCTGGCGGCAATGCTGCTGGGGCTCGACGACGACAGCCCGGCGGACGTGCCCGGCGGCTCGACGGTGGTGGACATGCCGGCGTCGGCGCTGACCGGCGACCCGGCGCAGGCCGGCGCCAAGCCGGGCGAGAAGAAGCCGGACACGAACAAGCAGGACACCGCCGACGCCGCCAGCGACCTGCTCCGCCGCTACATGCGGCGGCCGAAGTAGGCCGCGGCCGTCAGTCGTCGTCCTCGACCGGCTTCCCCCACTTGTCGTACTCCTGGCCGCACTCGCGGCAGGTGGCCCCGCCCCAGAGCGTCTGCCGCCGGTTCGCCGGCTTGCGCACGAGCGGCGCCGGCTCGCCGCAGTGCGGGCACTCCAGCGGCTTCGTGTTCACGCCCCACTTCCCGCTGCCGCGGACGGTGTCGCGCACCACCAGCGCGCCGAGGCCGAGCAGGCCGACGAACATCACGCCGATCACGATCATCACGACCACCATCGCGGCGTCGTCGTTCACGGTCGGGCCTCCGTCGTGGGGCCGGTTTCCAACCGGCCTGGT
>JBGAQM010000095.1:0-17401 GCA_044220735.1 Urbifossiella sp.
AGGTTCCCCGGGAACACCAGGTCCTTCACGTCGGCCCGGCCGATCGCCACGCCGTACCCGGCCGCGGCGCCCTGCACCTCTCGGAGGATGTCGTCGCTGAGCCGCGTGCGGTTCGTGAGGATGTCCTCGAGCGTCATCGCGGCGAGGCTGCGGCGGGCGGCGAGCTGCACGTCGGTGTACAGCCGGTCCTCGTAGCTCGCGACCGCCTGCACCGCCGCCTTCGGGTCCACGACCGCGAACTGCACCAGGATGCTGACGCGGATCGCCACCTTGTCGGCGGTCAGGATTTCCTGCCCCTTGATGGTGAGGTCGCGGTTGCGGAGGTCCACGACGGTCACGTCCACCTTGGGGGTGCGGCCGAACAGCCGGCGCCGCGGCAGCTCGTGCCGCCCCGGGGCGAGTACCTCGGCGAGAACGCCGTCCACGTACTTCAGCCCGCGGTGCGTGTCGCGGATGATGATCTCGTTGGTCGCGGTCATGGTCGTGCCTCCCTGGTGGGCCTGTGGTGTTGTGTTGGGGGGCGGCCGCGAAGGCTGACCGATACGAAGGATCGGCGGCTTCGATTTGTGAAATCGACCCGGGTGTCGTTCAACGTCCCGGAGTACACATTGGCCGCGGTACTTCAGACCGCCTGCGACCGCCCTGGCGGACAGGAGCCGGGAATACGCCGCCGGGTTCGCGCGGGAGAACCGCTGCCGGTCATTCGGCACGAGGCTGTTGTGGTGATTTGGCGAGCAAAGCGACGATAACGACCCAGGCCGCGATCAGCAATTGAAGCGGGAGTGAGACGAACGCAAATGCGACACCGATCATCCCCACGGAGTCTAGGAGCAACACAGTCGTAACTCCGAGGCCACAGACGCCGACCAAGCCGCGTTTCACAGCTCGAAGCGCGGCTTGTGGCGGGTTGGTCTGAAAAGTTGGGATGAGGAGCAGTAGGAACGAAACCGCTTCGAGTCCGATTCCCCACCACGTCACGCAATCCACCACCACTAGCCCCAACAGGGTAACGCCCGCGCAACCGATGATCGCGCGTTGAACCGGTAACAGCACGCTCCAGCGTTTAGCGATCATCCCAGCGCCGCCCAGTCGATGCGGTCCTTGTCGAGGCTCGGCAGCTCGGCCGGCAGCGCCTCCAGGTATTTGGGCGCCGCCCCGGTGTTGAACACCACTACCGACTCGTCCCGGCCGACCGTCCCGTCTTTCACCAGCCGCTCCAGCACGTCGAAGCACACCGCCGTTTCGGGGCAGATGCCGATCCCCTCGGCCGCGCTCGCCCGCCGCATCCACGGGCCGATCGCGTCCTCGCGCCCGGTCGCGGCCAGGCCGCCGCTGGCGCGGATGGCGTCGAGGATCATGAAGTCGCCGACCGCGACCGGTACCCGCAGCCCGCTCGCCACCGTCTTCGCGTTCGGGAACAGGTCGGCGAAGCGCTCGCCCTTGTCGAACGCGGTGACGATCGGGGCGCACCCCTCGGCCTGCACCGACACGAACCGCGGCAGTTTCGTGTCCTTCGCAATCCAGCCCAGCTCCATCAGCTCCTGGAACGCCTTCCACATGCCGACGAGCCCGGTGCCGCCGCCGGTTGGGTAGAAGATCACGTCCGGCAGCGTCCACCCGAGCTGCTCGGCCAGTTCGAGGCCCATCGTCTTCTTCCCCTCGATGCGGTACGGCTCCTTCAGCGTGGACAGGTCGAACCAGCCCATCCGCTCGGCGCCGTCCTTGACGATCTTGCCGCAGTCGTTGATGAGGCCGTTGACGCGGAATGCCTTCGCCCCGTACAGGTGCGCCTCGAACTGGTTCACGACCGGCGTGTCGGCCGGCATGAAGATGAAGCACTCCATGCCGGCGCGGGCGGCATACGCAGCAGCGGCGCCGCCGGCGTTCCCGGCCGTCGGCAGCGCGACGCGCTTCACGCCGAGCCACTTCGCCATGCTGACGCACGCCGTCTGCCCGCGGCTCTTGAAGCTGCCGGTGGGGAGCTGGCTCTCGTCCTTCACCAGCAGGCGCGACAACCCCAACTGCTTACCGAGCCGCGGGCACGGCAGCAGCGGCGTCATTCCCTCGCCGAGCGTGACGGGTTCCACGTCGAGCGGCAGCGGCAGGAGTTCGCGGTAGCGCCACAGCGACGGCGGCCGTTTGGCGAGGTCGGCTGGCGTGACCGCCTCGCGGACGCGGTCGAGATGATACCGCACCCAGATGGGCCGGCCATTGTGCATGTTGGCAAGTTGGCCGAACGGCAGGACGGTGCCGTCGATGGCGGCTTCGAGGTGGCTGACGTAGTGCATCGCGTCAGGCTACCAGCCGACCCGGCGCGGTCAAGCCGCGCGACGGCCGGCGGAGGCGGAGAGAACGGCGTCGATCGCGTCGAGGGTGCGGGCGGTGGCGCCCTGTTGGCGGCGGACCTGATCGCGTGCGGCGGCGCCCATCCGCGCACGCCGGGCGTCGTCGGCCAGCAGCTCGGCGATCGCCGGTTCCAGCCCGGCGGCGTCCGCGATCATCGTCGCGGCGCCGACCTCGACAAGCCTGCGGGCGGCGTCCTTGAAGTTCCACACGTGCGGCCCGAACACGCACGGCACCCCGTACCCCGCCGGCTCGATCATACTCTGCCCGCCGCGTCGGCCGTCCAGCGTGCCGCCCACGAAGCCCACGTCGGCCAGTCCCCACGCGGCGCCGAGTTCGCCGACCGTGTCCAGCAGCGTAATCGCAGGCATCGCCGCGAGCGGTGAACTCACCTTGCTGCGGCGCACGAACGGCAACCCGCTTGCATCGATCAGCCGGGCGATTTCCTCGAAGCGGTCCGGGTGGCGCGGGACGAGGACGAGCCGCACCCGCGGGAAGCGCGCCCTCAGCCGCGCGAACGCGGCGAGGATCAGTTCTTCCTCTGGGGCGTGCGTGCTGCCGGCCAGCAGGACCAGATGATCAGCCGTGCCGCCGAGCAACCGGGCCAGGGCTCGGGTGGCGATAGTGTCGCGGTCCTTTAGCGCGCCGTCGTACTTGATCGAACCCGTGACGGTCAGCTTCGCCGCGTCCACGCCGAGGGCTCGGAGGCGGTGGGCGTACTCGGCCTCCTGTACCGCGAACCGTGTGACGTGGGCGAACAGCCGCCGGCGTGCGAGGCCGGAGACGCGGCCCAGCCGGCGGGCGCTGCGCGGGCTCAGCCGGGCGTTCGCCACCACGACGGGCACCCCGCGGCGTGCGGCCTCCGCGAGCGTATTCGGCCACAGCTCGCTCTCGGCCAGCACCAGCACGGCCGGGTTCACGGCGTCGAACGCGGCGGCGACCGCCCAGGTGAAGTCGAGCGGCCACGGGATCACCGGTAGGTCGGCGAACCGGCGGCGGGCCTCGGCCAGGCCGGTGTCGGTGGTGGACGACACGACCGCGAGCCAGTCCGGGTGGCGGGCGCGGAACGCCGGCACGAGCGTGCCGAGGAGGTTGACTTCGCCGACGCTGACGGCATGGAACCACGCCACCGGCCGGCCGTGCGGGTTGGGTACCGCGGGGGGGCCGGCGAGCTTGGCGAGCAGGTCGCGGCGGTAGCGGCCGGTGGCGGCGCACCGCCACAACAGCCACGGCGACAGCACCGCTAGCGCCGCCAGGTAAAGGACGTTCAGAAGCATCGGCCGCGAGCGTACACCGCCGAGCGGGCCGCGGTCCAGAGCGGTTCGGCCGGGCTACGCGTCGTCCTCGTCGGCGAGGTCGATCACCTCGTCGCCGGGCGCCGCGGGGCCGGGCGTGCCGCCCGGCATGAGCCCGCCCGCCAGGTCTTCGAGCACGGCCTTCGTCAACGGCGGGAACAGCACGTACCGCGCGCCCAGGTCCATCAGCACGGCCGTCCACGCCACCCGGTCGGGCTCCGACAGCTTCTCGTCGCTCACCGCCACAACGGCCGCGTCCGGGGCCGCGCGGTGCAACTCGGCGACGAGCGCCACCGCGGCCGGGTCGGCGGGGATGAACGTCAGGAACGCTACGGTCGGCCGGCGCTCGCGGGCCAGCTCGCGCACCGCGGCGAGCGACTTCGCGTGGCGCACGAGCCAGCGGTGCTCGGCGGCGTGGTCCGCGAGGTGCCGGGCGATTTCGGGGTCGAGCACGACGAGTTGCGGGCGTTTGCCTGGCATGGGTCAGTCCGGCGGGCGGACGGGTGGGAACTGGCTCGTGCCCGACAGGTCGCCGTAGGGGCCCTTCATCGGGATGCGACAGGTGAACTTGCTCCCCTTGTCGGGGACGCTCTGCACCACGATGTCGCCGCCGTGCTCGCGGAGGATCTTGCGGCTCACCGGCAGGCCGAGCCCGGTGCCGCGGCTCCCCTTCGTACTCACGAACGGCTTGAAGATCGAATCCGCCTGGTCGGCCGGGATGCCGGGGCCGTTGTCCATCACGATCACCTTCGCCCACGCCCCGTCCGGCTCGAGCAGCGCCTGCACGCCCACCTTGCCGTTCGGCCGGTCGTCGAGCGCGTCGAGAGCGTTGCTCACGAGGTTCAGCACCGCCCGGTGGATGCCGTCGGGGTCGCACGGCACCGCGCCCACGTTCGCCCCCGGCCGCCAGTCCAGGACGATGCCGCGCTCCGTGGCGCGGCCGCGGACCATGTCGAGCACGTCCTCGCACAGCTTGTTCAGGTCCGTCGGCTCGATCGACGGCTCGCGCTCCTTCGAGTAGCTGAGCATGTCGAGGATCAGGGCGTCGATGCGGCCCTGGTTCTTCTCAACCAGCCGCCACCCCTTCGTCAGCAGTTCCTTGTCGCCGTCGCCGAGCGCGGCGCGGACCATGTCGGACCCGAACCGCACGCCCTGCATGATGTTCTTGATGTGGTGCGACAGCGCCGCGATCGTCTGCCCCACGGCCGCGAGGCGTTCGGCGCCGACGAGCGCCTGGTGGTAGTGGCTCTCCTCCACGGCAATCGCCGCCTGGTGGGCGACTGCGCTGGCGAGGTGCAGGTGGTCCTCGGTGAACGTGCCCGTGCCGGTGCCGCCGGACACGACGTTTTTCAGGTTCGACTGCGTGTCGAGGAACATCACCCCGAGCGTCTCGCGGCGGCCCTTCAGCGGCACGCAGATGACCTCGCGGATGTGGTGGCGGTGGATGCTCGCCCCGCCGCGGAACCGGGCGTCGGTCGCGGCGTCCGTCACGAGGATGCCCTGGTGCTCCTTCAGGACGTAATCGACGATGGTGCGGCTGACGGCGAGGTCTTCCTGGCGGTTGAGGCCGTCCTTGTACCGGGCCGCTTTGGGGACGAGGTGCCCGGCCTCGTCGCGGAGCATGAAGCAGCCGTGGTCGGCGTCGGCTGTGCGGAGGGCCAGTTCCATCACCCGCACCAGCAGTTCGTCCACGTCGAGAATGTGGCTGATCGCGTCGGCCGTTTCGTACAGCGTGGCGAGGGCGGCCAGGCGGGATTTCACCCAGTCGGAGCCGGCCGCCGACGGGCGCGACAGAATCTGACTGCCGGCGTCGGCCCCGACGGTGCGGACGATGGCCGAAAGCACGTCCGAGCCGGCGTCGCGGTTCAGCAACCGGACGCGCTCGGTGAGGGCGTCGCGGCCGGGGGGGGCATCGGCGGCGCCGGTGGTGTAGAGGAGTTGCGTCTGACCCACAGCGATTCGGTCGCCGGTGCGGAGCGGGGCGGCCTTCACCGGCTGGCCGTTGAGCAGGGTGCCGTTGCCGCTGCCGAGGTCGAACAGCTGGTAGCCGCCGTCCGGCAGCGACTTCAGCTCGAAGTGCTTGCGGGAGACCTGGGTGTCGTGCAGGGAGACGGGGTTGGTCGAGTGCCGGCCGACGACCACGGCCGGGCCGGTCACGTCGAACTGCTTCCCCTCGTCCACCCCGCGGAGGACGATCAGCCGGGGCACGGCGGGCTCCAGGGTCGGGCGACCCCGCTACGGTAACCGTTCGACGCGGCGGGGGCAACCGCCCGCCGCCGGCTTCCGGTTGACCAGGCGGCCCCGGCCCCGGTACACTCGGGAAAACGTATCCGGGGGCGGGGCATGAGTTTCGGCGAGGCCGACGACGGCGGGGCGGTGCTGGACGACCTCACGGCGCGCGGCCGCGACTGGCCGAGCGTGCGGCAGTACAACGTGTTCCTCGCCAACCGCATGGGGGCGCTGCTCGACCTGGTCCGGCGGTTCGAGCTCACCGACGTGAAGATCGTCGCCATGACGATCGTCGAGACCGCGGATTGCGCCATCATCCGCCTCGTGCCGAGCAGTTCGGAGCGGGCCTACGAGATTCTGCAGGCCGCGAAGCTGCCGTTCACCGAGAGCGATCTGCTGGTGGTGAAGCTGCCGGACAACGATCAGCCGCTGTTGACGATCTGCAAGGCACTGCTCGCGGCGGAGATCAACATTCACTACGCCTACCCGCTGCTGATCGGCGTCGGCCCGATGGGGAACACCGCCTTGGCGATGCACGTCGAGGACCACGAGGCGGCGATGAACACGCTGTCGAACCAGGGGTTCACGGTCTACACCGAGAACGACCTGGACGGGTGATAGTCGCGAAGCCCGGGGACGGCCGTCCCCGGGCTTCGTCATCGAAATGCGTCCCACCCCTTGCCGAGCACGGCGGCGGCGACCTTCAGCGTCAGGATTTCATCGGTCCCCTCGTAGATGCGGCAGACGCGCACGTCGGTCAGGTGCCGGCCGGGGCGGTACAGGGTGCTCCAGCCCTTGCCGCCGAACACCTGCACCGCCCGGTCGGCGGCGTCCCACGCCGCGTTCGAGGCGAACCACTTCGCCTCCGCCGCCAACAGATCGCCCCCGGTCGTGTCCTTCGCCGCGACCGCTCGCTCCACCAGCGCCTCCGTCGCCACCCGCGCCAGCTCGATCCGGGCGACGTGCTCCTGCACCAGCTGGTGCCGCGCGATCTCTTTGCCGTGCTGGACGCGGGCCTTCGCGTACTCGATCACTTCGGCCAGACAGTCCTCGATCACCCCGAGGCAGCCCGCGGCGACGCTCAGCCGGCCGCTCACCAGCGAGCCCATCGCGATGCGGAAGCCGTCGCCCTCGGCGCCCAACAGGTTCTCCCGCGGGACGGCGACATTTGCCAGCTCGAACATCGCCGTGTCCGCCGTCGGCATCCCCATCTTGGCGGTCGGCGCGAACGACTCCGCGGTGAAGCCCGCGGCTTTCGTGTCCACGACGAACGCGCTGATGCGCCCGCCCTCAACCCCGGCGGGGTACGCGAACACGACCACGGCATCGGCGATGCCGCCGTTCGAGATCAGGTACTTCACGCCGTTCAGGACGTACCCGTCGGCAGTGGTGGCGTAGGTGGTCGTCATCTCGCGCGGGTTGCTGCCGGCGTCGGGTTCGGTGAGACCGAACGCGAGAACGACATCGCCGCGGGCCGCGACCGGGAGGTATTTGCGTTTAAGGGTCTCGGAGCCCCACGTCTGGATGGGGTAGGCGCCGATGCTGAGGTGGCCGGAGAAGAAGGTGCGGACGCCGGTCCCCTCGCGGCCGATGCGGGCGAGGGCGCGGAAGTACGAGGCGTTGTCCGCGCCGCGGCCGCCGTACTCGGCGCGGACGTTGATGCCGAGCAGGTTGTGCTTCTTCGCCAGCGGGACGAGGTGGTCGTTGAAGCGACGCTCGACGTAGCACAACTCCTCGTGCGGGCGGAGTTCCTGGCAGAACGCCTCGGTGTCGGCGGCGAGTTTTGTGGCGTCGAACGGCATGACAGGCTCCGAGATGCGTTAGCGCGCCAACCGGTACGGCGCCGGGTCGATGTGCGTCGGGCCGCCAGCGAGCAACTCGGCGACGAGCTTTCCCGTCGCGGGCGCCATCGACAGGCCGAGCATGTTGTGCCCCGCCACGATCAGCACGTTTCCCGCGACCGGGGCGCGGTCGATCACCGGCAGCCCGTCCGGCGTCATCGGCCGCCAGCCCCACCACTCCTCCTGCACGGGTTCGGCCAGCGGGTCGCGCAGGTACAACTTCGCGGCGTCGGTGAGGATGCCGAGGCGGGCGCGGTTCAGGGCTGCGTCGTAGCCGGCGAACTCCATCGTCGAGCCGAGGCGGTAGCCGGACGCGAACGGCGTCACGGCGACGCGGTGCTCCTCGAAGATGAGCGGGTACGTCGGGCACACCGCCGGCCGCGGCATTGTCAGCGAATACCCCTTGCCGGGGAGGATCGGTACCTTTGCGCCGAGGGAGCGGTTCAACTGCGGCGTCCACGCACCGGTGGCGACCACGACCGCGTCCGCGGCGATGTCGCCGGCCGCGGTTTCGACGGCGGTCGCGGTGCCGTTCGCCACGCGGAAGCCGGTGACAGGTGTGTTCTCACGCACCTCCACGCCGAGGCGGCCGAGCACGCGGCGCAACTCGCTCATCAGCCGGTCGGGGCGGAGGTGGGCGTCGCCCTCGTAGAGGTAGCCGCCGGCGTTGCCGGGGAGCAGGGCGGGTTCCAGCGTCAGCAACTCGGCCCCGTCGAGCCGGCGGGCGGGGGTGGAGAATCGGTCGCGGAGCAGGGCGTCGGTCGCGGCGTAGTGCTCGAACGCGCCCGCGCTGCGGAAGACGAACAGCAGCCCCTTCGTCTCCCACTCCACGTCGAGTTGTTCGGACGTGATCACGTCCGCGAATTGCTGCCGCGACGCGGCGAGGAGCCGCCTCGATGGCGACGCCCGTGGCGAGCATCTGGCGTTCGTTGCAACGGCGGGCGAAGCCGAGGAACCAGCCGAGGTTCGCCAGCACCGTCGCCGGGCGGACCTTCAGCGGCGAGTTCGTCTGGAACAGCGTGCGCAGGGTCGCGCCGACCGCGCCGGGCACCGCGAGCGGCAGGACGTGACTGGGGCAGACGTACCCGCAGTTGGCGTGCGAGCAACCGCGGCCGAACCCGGCGCGGTCTACGACGGTGACACGCCACCCGCCGCGCGCCAGGTGGTACGCCGCGAACGCGCCCACGACACCAGAACCGACGACAACGACGTGCCGCGCCATACTCACCCCGAAGGCCGCGAAGCATTTTCGACAGGATAACAGGATGAACAGGATACCGAGCCGAAGCACTGTCTTCGGCTCGGTATCCTGTTCATCCTGTTATCCTGTCCATTTTTCCGGACTCCCGGTTACTTCTTCGCCGGCGCCCCGGGGCCGCCCGTGGTCAGCGGGAAGTCGTCGGTGCGGAACGGCGTCGCCGGCAGGCCGCCGCCCTTCTTGTCGGGGTTCGAGTTGAACAGGTTCACGACCGGGTAGTTCTTCCACCCGAACCGCACCGCCACCGGCGCGTCGATGCCCGCGGCCGTCACCTCGATGGTGTCCCCCTTGATGACCGCCTGCGCCGGCCGGAACACCTTGTCGGCGCCGCACGCCTTCGAAGCCGTTGAGCGTGCCGTACCCCTTGGTCAGCCCGCCGCCGACGTGGTCGAACGACAGCACCGCCTTGTTCCCCTCCACCTTCATGCTCTTGTACACCGGGCCGCTGTGGACGACCTTCTGACCGTACACGATGCCGCGGGCCGCGAGCCCGAGGCGGGTGCCGACGGTGAACTTGTCTTTCGGGTGGATGTCGAACAGGTCGCCCACGTCAGTGATGACCGCCATGCCGACCTTCGGCAGCTGCTGCGTGGCGAGCAGTTGCGCCTCGCGGAGTTCGGCCCAGGTCACGCCGTCGGCGTCGTTGGCGTGCCACGGGGCGAGCTGGACGCACAGGGAACGCCAGGTCGTTCCCCCACTTCGCCCGCCAGTCGCGGATCATGGCCTGGAACAGGGTGCGGTACTCGTAGGCCCGGCCGGCGTTCGACTCGCCCTGGTACCAGATCGCCCCCTTGATGGCGAACGGCAGCAGCGGGTGGATCATCGAGTTGTACAGGGCCGTCGGCGAGTCCTGGTTCACCTTCCCGTCGGCGGCCTTCGCGGCGTCGGCGTAGTGCTTCAGCTCCGGGTCGGCGTCCATCGCCGCGGCGCTCGCCCACGCCTGGGCCGGGGTGCCGCCCCACGACGTGTGGATGAGCCCGACCGGCACGTTCCCCAAACTCTTCTGGATGTGGTTGCCGAAGTGGTACGCCACGGCCGAGAACCCGCCGACGTTCCCCGCGCCCGGCTCGGCCCACTTGCTGAAGTGCTTGAGGTCATTCTGGTCGTTCAGCGGCGTGGCCGAGTAGCGCTTGGCGACGGTGAACAGCCGGACGTTCTTGTTCTGCGGCTGGTTCTTGTACCGGTCCGCGTCCCAGCTGGCGTTGACCGACTGCTCCATGTTCGACTGCCCGAGCAGACCCACACGTCGCCCACGGCTACGTTCTTGAACTCGACGGCGTTCTTCCCCTTGATGCCGAGGGTGTGCCGGTGCCGGCCTTCTGCGGCGGCAGCTTGGCGAGCCACTTGCCGTCCGCTTGTCGGCGGTCGCCTTCGCGGTCGCGTCGCCGAGGGACGACCTCGACCTCTTCGCCCGGCGCGGCCAGCCCCCACACGGGTACGGCGGTGTCGCGCTGGAGGACCATGTGGTCGGTGAACAGCGGGTGCGGCAGCACGTCGGGCGCGGGCGGCGGGGGCGAACCCGGACGGCGGCGGCGAGGGCGAGGAACCGGGCGAGCGCATGGGAGGAGGCTCCGAGAGGAAAGGCGGGGCGATAGCGTAGCGCAGCGCGCCGGCCGGCGAGCCGCATTGGTTGCTGGCTTGCGGCGTAGCGCGAAGCCGCAAGCGGCAACCCAACGGCGATGGTCGCCCCGTTCCCCCCCCCCCCCCCCCCCGCTCCAGGGGGTACAATCACTGCCTCCCTGCCTCCCTGAGGAGCCCGTTCATGCGCGCTCGCTCTTGCACTCGCGGCGGCCCTCGCCCTCGCGCAACCGGCCGCCGCCCAGGGCCCGCGCTGATCGCACCCACGGGGCCGCTCTCGCCCGCCGACGAACTCGCCGGCTTCCAGCTGCCGCCGGGCTTCATCGCGCAACTCGTCGCCAGTGAGCCGGAAATTCAGAAGCCGATGCAGATGGCCTGGGACGCGAAGGGCCGGCTGTGGGTCACCACGTCGTTCCACTACCCGTTCGCCGCGACCGAGAACCCCACCGACAAGGTGTTCGTCCTGTCCGACTTCGACGGCAACGGCCGCGCCCGCAAGGTGCAGACGTTCGCCGCCGACCTCAACATCCCAATCGGCATCCTGCCGCTGCCTGACTGCAAGTCGGTGCTCGTGTCCAGTGTCGGCGAGATCCGGCTGTACAAGGACGCCGACATGGACGGCGTCAGCGAGAGCCACGAGGTGCTGTACAAGGGCTTCGGCAGTCGCGACACGCACGGCATGTACAACTCGTACACGCTGATGCCGGACGGCTGGGTGTACGCCTGCCACGGGTTTGCCAACGACAGCACGGTAAAAGGGAAGGACGGCCACGAGGTGAAGATGCAGAGCGGCCACACCTTCCGCTTCAAGGTGGACGGCGGCCGCATCGAGGTCGTGAGCCGCGGGCAGGTGAACCCGTTCGGCATGGCCGTGGACCCGTGGTTCAACCTGTACACCGCCGACTGTCACTCGAAGCCGATCACGCAGATCATCCCGGGCGCCTACTACCAGAGCTTCGGCAAGCCGCACGACGGCCTTGGGTTCGCCCCGCACGTGACGGCGCACGACCACGCCAGCACCGGCCTGTGCGGGCTGAGCTGGTACGAGGCGAAGCAGTTCCCCGACCGCTTCCGCGGCTGCATGTTCGTCGGCAACGTGGTGACGAGCCGCATCAACTTCGACAAGATCGAGTGGCGCGGCGCGACGCCGGTGGCGAAGGAGTTGCCCGACTTCCTGGTGAGCAAGGACCCGTGGTTCCGGCCGGTGGACATCAAGCTGGGGCCGGACGGGGCGCTGTACGTGAACGACTTTTACAACAAGATCATCGGCCACTACGAGGTAGACCTCAAACATCCCGGCCGCGACAAGACCCGCGGCCGGCTGTGGCGCATCTCGTACGCCGGGGAGCCCGGCACCCCGCCGCCCGTGCGCACGTATGACCTGACCAAATCCACCGACGTCGAACTGTTCACGCTGCTGGCCGACCCGTCGTTCAGCATGCGGATGCTGGCCGGCAACCAACTCCTCCTCCGCGCGCGCGGCGCAAATCGGCCGCAGCCGGGCGAGGAGGTGGCGAAGCTGCTCCAGGACAAGGACCACGTCTCGGCCGTGATGGGCTGGGCGGCGTTCATCGAACTCGCGGCCGGCAATCCCATCCCGGCCAACCAGTACCGAGAGGTCTACCGCGACGCCGAGAGGATCGGCCTCCAGCCGAACCAGTTCAGCACGCTCGTCTTGCGGTCGCTCACGGCCCGGCCGAAGTGGGAGGCTGGTGAACGCGAGGCGCTGCTCGACGCGCTCAAGACGTTCGACTCGCCCCACATCCGCCGCGCCGCCGCCGAGGCGATGACGGCCCACCCGCACGCCGACTTGGTGGCCCCGCTCGTCGGGATGCTCAAGACGCTGCCGCCGGGCGACGAGATGACGCGCTACTCGGCCCGCGTGGCGCTGCGAAACTGCCTCCGCGACGCCGACGGCTGGAAGGCCGTGGCCGCCCCCGACGTGCCGGCCGTGACCGACGTGGCGCTCGGGGTGCCGTCGGCCGAGTCGGCGCGATTCCTGGCCGGCGCGCTCGACAAGGCCGCCAACGACGGCCAGCGCGAGGCGATGGCCTTTCACGTCGGCCGGTTCGGCGACCTGGCCGAGCGCAAGGCGGTGTACGCCGTCGCCCCCACCGACCAGCCGCGCGGCCTGTCGCTGCTCCGCGAGATGCTCAAGGGAATGGCCGCCGGCGGAAAGGCACTCACCGACGGGGAGAGCGAGGCGAAGGCGTACTACACGCTGGCCGGGGCTGCGATTAAGGCTCCGCCGAGCAACGCAGGTGTCGCCCGTGGGTTGGTCGAGGTGTTCTCCGCGCTCGAAGCCGCATCCGCACCCCAGGACCGCCCGGCGAACGCCGCGCTGGCCCAGACGTTGTTCCTGCAACTGGCAGGGAACGCGACCGTACCCGTCGAGGGGCGCGGGCTCGCCGTCGAGGGGATCGGCCGGTTCAACAGCGCCAACAGCGCCAAGGCGCTGACCGGCCTCCTCGCCGATGCCAAGACGCCGGCGCCGCTGAAGGAGAAGGCGGTGGTGGCGCTGTCGAACGTGAATCACCCGGACGCCCGCGCCGGGCTCAAGGAGGCGCTGAAGGGGCAGCCGTACCGTGTGGCCGTGGCCGTCGCACAGAACATGGCCGGCAGCAAGGGCGGCGCCGCCGGGCTGTTCGCCGAGGTGAAGGGCGGCACCATCCCGGCCCGCGTCCTTCAGGAAAAGGCCGTAGTCGAACGCCTCCGCGCCGCGAAGGTGGACCGCCTCGACCCGCAACTCGCCGAGTTTACGAAGAACCTCCCCCCGGCCGACGCCCGCCTCGCGCAGCTGATCCGCGACCGCGGCGACCTCATCGCCCGCACCCCCAGCGACGCCGCCGAGGGGGCCAAGGTGTTCGTCAAGCACTGCGCCGCGTGCCACCAGATCGGCACCGTCGGGAACCGCGTCGGCCCGCAGCTGGACGGCGTCGGCATCCGCGGTTTGGAGCGGCTGCTGGAAGACGTACTCGACCCGAACCGCAACATCGACGCGGCCTTCCGCGCCCGCGTGGTCACTCTCGTGGACGGCACCACCAGGACCGGTCTGCAACTGCGGACGGAGGGGCAGGTGCTGGTATTCGCGGACAACGAGGGGAAGGAGTTCCGCATCGCGGAGAAGGAGATCGAGAGCAACCGCGAGACGAACCTGTCGCCGATGCCGGCGAACGTCGCCGACATCGTCCCGGAGGCGGAGTTCCGGCACCTGATGGCGTACCTGTTGTCCCAGCGTGTGGCCGAGATGCCGAAGAAGTAGCGTCAGCCCGGGCGAGTCGACCGCCGTAAGGCGTCGGGTGCGTCCGACGTACCGGCCGCCTCACGGCGGTTGGCTCGCCGCCTCCGATGTTGGTGTTGACACCCGCGGGCGCGTTCTGGGAAACTCGCGCCGCAGCAGTATTCCTAGCGCGGGGTGACGGACCACCCCGCCAGCCGCGCCGCGGGGGCGAGTGCGGCCGGGGGTCACGGATGATCATCTGCCGGACGCCGTACCGCGTCTCGTTCTTCGGCGGTGGGACCGACTACCCGGGGTGGTACCGCCACCACGGCGGCGCCGTCCTCGCGTCCACCATCGACAAGTACTGCTACCTCACCTGCCGCCGCCTCCCGCCGTTCTTCGACCACCGCATCCGCGTCGTCTACCGCAAGATCGAGACGTGCCGCACCCTCGACGACGTGTCGCACCCGACCGTCCGCGAGACGATGCGCTACCTCGGCATCGACCGCGGCGTCGAACTGCACCACGACGGCGACCTGCCGGCGCGCAGCGGCATGGGGTCGAGCTCGGCGTTCACCGTGAGCCTGCTGAACGCCCTGCATGCGCTCAAGGGCGAGCTGGCGACGAAGGCGCAGCTGGCCCGCGAGGCGATCCACATCGAGCAGGACGTACTCGGCGAAACCGTCGGCTCGCAGGACCAGGTGCTCGCCGCGCACGGCGGCCTGCGCCACGTCCGCTTCCACCCCGACGGCGAGATCGAGGTGTCGCCCGTGGTGCTGCCGCGGGGCCGGCTCGCGGAGCTGAAGTCGTATTTGCTGCTGGTCTACACCGGCATCGCCCGCACCGCCGCCGACGTGGCCAGGAGTTACGTCCCTGGCCTGGACGCCAAGCGGCGGCAACTGCGGCTGATGAAGGACTTCGTGGACGAGGCACTCGGCGTGCTGACCGGCGGCGTGAACCTCGTGCCGATCGGCGAGTTGCTGCACGAGGCCTGGATGGCGAAGCGGAGCCTCAGCCCGATCGTGTCGAACCCCGAGGTGGACGACCTGTACGACCGCGCCCGCGCGGCCGGCGCCATCGGCGGCAAGCTCACGGGCGCCGGCGGCGGCGGGTTCCTGCTGCTGTTCGCCCCGCCGGAGCGGCACGCCGACATCCTCGCGGCGCTGGACGACCGCATCCACGTGCCGTTCGAGTTCGACACCGGCGGCAGCCAGATCATCTTTTACGAGCCGGGCACCGACTACGCCGACGCCGAGCGCGCCCGCGACCGCCGCCCGTTCACCGAGTTCCGGCCCGAGCCGGCGGAGGCCGCGTGACCCGCGTCTTCGTCGCAGGCGGCGACGCGCTCCCCGGCGCCGCGTTGCTCGACCTGCTGCCCACGGAGGGGTTCGACGCCCTCGTCGGCGTCGGCCCGGACGAGCCGGACCTGACCGACGCGCTGGCGGTGAACTCGTTCTTCGCGTCGGAGAAGCCGGAGGTCGTGTTCCTGGTCGGCGGCCCGTCCGGCGGCATCGGCCTGAACCGCGCCCGCCCGGCCGACCTGATGCTCGCCAACCTCCAGGTGGCGACGAACGTGTTGGACGCCGCCCACCGGCACGGCGTGCGGAAGCTGCTGGTCCTCGCCAGCTCGTGCGCCTATCCGCGCGAGGCGCCGCAGCCGCTGAACCCGCGCTCGCTCGGGACCGGCCCACTGGAGCCGACCAGCGCCGCCTACGCCACCGCCAAGCTCGCCGGCGCCGTGCTGTGCGACGCCTACCGCCGGCAATACGGGTGCCAGTTCATCACCGCGTTCCCGGCGAACCCGTTCGGCCCCGGCGACGACTTCGGCGCCGACAGCGGCCACGTCATCCCCGCGCTGATCCGCCGGACGCACGACGCGACCGAACGAGGTGACAGCACGCTGACAGTCTGGGGCAGCGGCACGCCGCGGCGCGAGTTCCTGTTCGGCCGCGACCTGGCGTCGGCGTGCCTGTTCGCCCTCGAAAACTACGACGGCGACGCTCCCCTGAACCTCGGCGGCGGCAGCGTGCTGAGCATCGCCGAAGCGGCGCGCGTCGTCGCGGATGTCGTCGGCTTCCGCGGCCGGCTCGCGTTCGACACGACCAAGCCCGACGGGGCGCCGCTGAAGGCGCTCGACTCGTCGGTGCTGCTCGGCATGGGCTGGAAGCCCGCCACCACCTTCCGCGACGCGGTCGAAGAGACGTACCACTGGTTCCTGCACCACGCCACGGAGGGCGCTCGCCGTGAACGCACGACTGTATAGGTCGCTCTACCGCATCCGCCGCGTCGAGGAGGAGGTGGCGAAGGCCTACCCCACGGACGCGATCAAGAGCCCGGTCCACCTGTCGATCGGGCAGGAGGCGGTGAGCGTCGGCGTGTGCGAGGCGCTGCGGCCGACCGACATCGTCTTCGGCACCTACCGCAGCCACGCCATGTACCTGGCGAAGGGCGGCGACCTGAACGCGATGGTGGCCGAGATGTACGGCAAGGCCACCGGCTGCGCCCGCGGCAAGGGCGGCTCGATGCACCTCATCGACACCGACGCCGGCGTCATGGGCACGTCGGCCGTGGTGGGCACGACCATCGCCAACGCCGCCGGCTACGCCTACGCCCTGAAGACGCGGCGGTCCGACGCCGTGGTCGTGTGCTTCTTCGGCGACGGGGCCTCGGAGGAGGGCGTGTTCGCGGAGACGCTCAACTTCGCGTCCCTGAAGTCGCTCCCCGTTCTGTTCGTGTGCGAGAACAACGGCTACGCCATCCACACGAGCCAGGCCAAGCGCCAGGGCCGGCCCGACATCGCCGCCCGCGCCGAGGCGTACGGCATCCCCGCCGACCGGCTCGACGGCTCCGACGTGGTCGGCCTGCTGGAGCGGACGCGGACGGTGCTGAGCGGGATGCGGACGCTCGGTGGGCCGCACTTCTTCGAGGTGAAGACGTACCGCTGGCGCGAGCACGTCGGCCCCGGCCGCGACTTCGCCCTCGGCTTCCGCGCCGAGAGCGAGGCCGAGCCGTGGGTGACGAACGACTCCATCCCCCGCCTCGCGGCGCTGCTACCAGCCGCCGAGCGGGCCGCGATCGAGCGCGACGTGGAAGCCGAGGTCGCCGCGGCGTTCGCGTTCGCGGAGGCGAGCCCGTTCCCGGACCCGGCCGAACTCATGACCGACATCTATCAGGAGGCCGGTGATGCCCTCGCCTGCCGTTAAGCCGCTGCGGGCCGCCCCGAAGCCGCCGACCGAGCGCACGCTGTCGTTCGTCGATGCCGTCCGCGAGGCTGCCGAGTTGGAGATGAGCCGCGACCCGAACGTGGTCGTGTTCGGCCTCGACGTGGACGACCCGAAGGCGATCCAGGGCACGACCCTCGGGCTGCCGGAGAAATTCGGCCCCGAGCGATGCTTCGGCACGCCGCTGTCCGAAGACGCGATGACCGGCGCCGCCATCGGCATGGCGCTCGCCGGGATGCGGCCGGTCCACGTCCACATCCGCATGGATTTTCTTCTGCTGGCGATGAACCAGCTGCTCAACGTGGCCGCGAAGAGCCGCTACATGTACGGCGGCCGGGTGAACGTGCCGCTCGTCGTGCGGGCGATGATCGGCAAGAGCTGGGGGCAGGGGGCGCAGCACTCGCAGGGGCTGCACG
>JBGAQM010000096.1:0-17158 GCA_044220735.1 Urbifossiella sp.
CGTGGACCGCCGCCGCTTCCTCGAGACCGCGTCCGCCTCGGCCGCCCTCGGGTCGGTCGCCGCCGCCCGCGCGGCCGAGCCGGCGGCGGACCGGCGCCCGCCGGTGACGAACCCGCGGGCCACCTCCGGCGACGCCCGCCACGCCCCGCGGTGGGACGAACTCTTCACCCTCACCGTCGGCACCGACCGCGGCGACCTGTGCGGCGCCGACCAGCGCGTGATCCAGGCCGCGGTCGATACCGTCGCCCGCATGGGCGGCGGCACGGTGAAGCTCCTCCCGGGAACCTGGCGCCTCCGCAACGCCGTCACCCTGTGCTCGAACCTGCGGCTCGTCGGCAGCGGCCCGGACACGGTGCTCGTGAAGGAGCCGTCGGCCGCGTCGAAGCTCGCCGCCGACTCGGACTGGTACGACCAAGAGATCACCCTCGCCGACGCCGGCGCGTTTCGCGTCGGGGACGGCGTGTGCCTCCGCGCCCGGAACCCGCACCACGGCGGCGCCACGGTCATCAAGCGCACCCTCGTGGCGCGGGCCGGCAACCGCTTCAAGCTCGACAAGGGGCTGCGCGAAAACCTGTGGGCCGGGGGGAATCCGACCGCGGCCACGCTGTTCCCGATCCTCGGCGGCGAGTTCCTCACCAACGTGGCGATCGAGGGCCTAACGCTGGACGGGAACAAGGCGAACAACGAGGAACTGGACGGCAATTATGCCGGCTGCATTTTCCTGCAGGACTGTGCGGACGTGACGATCCGCCGGGTGGTCGCCCGCGACTACCGCGGCGACGGGGTCAGCTGGCAGATCTGCCACGACGTGCTGGTCGAGGACTGCGAGAGCCGCAACCACACCGGCCTCGGGCTCCACCCCGGGTCGGGGTCGCAGCGGCCGGTCGTCCGCAACAACCGGATCACCGGCTGCGGCATCGGACTGTTCTTCTGCTGGGGCGTGAAGTACGGGCTCGCCGAGAACAACACGATCGAGGACACCCGCACCGCGGGCATCTCGATCGGCCACCGCGACACCGACAACCTGATCCGGAACAACACCGTGGCGCGAAGCGGCCAGGCCGGCATCCTGTTCCGCGCCGAGCGCGGGCCGGGGTTCACCGGCGACCGGAACACGGTCGAGGGGAACACGGTGACCGACACCGGCGGCGAGGAGGCCGCCGCGGTGGACGTGCAGGGCACGACCGCGAACCTCGTGTTCCGCCGCAACGTGCTGCGCGAGACCCGTGGGGCGGCCCGGCGGGCGGGCTTCCGGCTGGGCAAGGACACGAAGGAAGTCACCCTCGACGGGAACACCGTCGAGGGCTTCTCGCGGGTCGTGGACGACCGGCGGTAAGTGGTCCGGCGGGTGCGGCTATTTCGGCTTCACGACAGTCAACGTCCGGCGGTAAATCGTCGTGCCGTGCGCGACGTAGAGGACGCTGTGGTCCGGGCCGGCGAGAACGCACGACGTTAACGGTTGATCGTTGTCCACCTTCGGCAGGACACCGCAGCCGCGACCGGTCGGGTCGAAGACCTGCACGCCCAGCTTGCTCGTCACGTAGAAGCGGCCGGCCTTATCCACGGCCATGCCGTCCCCCTGGGAGTTCTGGACGTACGGCGGCGGCTCGTTGAACTTGAACTCGCCCTTGGGGTCGATCGGCAGGCGCATCGACATCGTCGGCATCCTGGCGTCGAGAATGCCGCCCTTGTTCACCCGGAACGTCCACGTGTGCGTCCCGCCGTAGTCGGATACGGCCAGCGTGCCGCCGTCGTTCGACAGCGCGATGCCGTTCGGCCGGGTGATGCCCGTGTCCACCACCTTGACCTCACCGGTCTTCGGGTCGATCCGCGTCACCTGCTTCGCCGCGGTCTCCGTGATCAGGATGAGCCCGTCTTTCGTGACCGCGAGGTCGTTGGGCGTCACGCCCTCCGCGACGACCTTCACGTCGCCGCTGCCGGGGGTGATCGCGATGACGCGCTTCTTCGCCCCCTGGCAGCCGTAGAGGACGGACTCGTCCGGGCTGAACTTCAGGCCGCTCACGGCCTCCTTGCAGACCTCCCGGCGCGTGCCGTCGGTGCCGAGGCGAACGACCGACGGGGCTTTCATGTCGCAGAAGTACACGTTGCCGGCCTTGTCGGCGCACAACGCGTCCGCGAAGCCGAGGCCCTTCGCGACGACCTCCCACGACTGATCGCGGACTAACAAGTTGAGGAGCGTCAGGTCGCCGCCGAGGTCGCCGCGGGTGTCGAGCACCGGGGTAGGCTTCTCCCTGCGCCAGAGCCACTTCATGGCGTCGGGGAACTTCGAGCCGCCGAAGTCGCCGTTGTGGGCGTAGCCCTCCGCCCAGTCGAAACGGACGTCATACCCCATGTACTTCAACGCCGACGCCATCTGCTGGTTCGCCCACGGCCAGCTCCCGAAGGCGTTGTCCACGTCCCCGCTGGTGTCGGCCATGTAGACGCGGATCGGCTTCGGCTCCGTCTTGCGGACCAGCGACGGGTACACGTTCCCGCCGCGCAGGTTCGTGAAACTGCCCACGCTCGAATAGACCTTGCGGAAGACGTCGGGGCGCTCCCAGGCGACAGTGAACGCGCAGATCGCGCCGGAGCTGGAGCCGCCGATGGCGTGCATCTCGGGGTCGTCCGAGATCGCGTACTTCTTCCGGACTTCGGGAATGATTTCGTCGATCAAGAAGCGCGAGTAGCGGTCGCCGAGGCTGTCGTACTCGAAGCCGCGGTTGGAGTGCTTCCCCTGTACCCGGGGCTGGTCCTTCGCGTGCCCGGGGTTGACGAACACGGCGATCGTCGGCGGCATGTCCCCCTTGGCGATGAGGTTGTCGAAGACGGTCGGCACCCGCCAGCGGCCCTTCTCGCCCCGCATGCCCTCGCCGTCCTGGAACACCATCAGCGCGGCGGGCGTGTCGGCCTTGTACTGCGCCGGCACGTAGACCGACCAGTCGCGGGTCGTGTTCGGAAAGACCTTCGACTCGAAAGCGGGCATCGGCACCACCGTACCCTTCGGCACGCCGTCCTTCGCGACGGCGTCCGGGTGCGGCTGCCATTCCGGCCGGGTCTCGACGTGCGGGAGTTTCGTGCTCTCGGCCTTGTCGTTCCACAGCCACCGCAGCGCGTCCGGCAGCACCTCGCCGCCCCACTTGCCGCTGTGGCCGCCGTCGGTCATCTCCAGCTTGTACGTGTACCCGGCGAACTGCAGGGCCGTCGCGAGGTCCTGGTTGGCGAGCGGCCAGTTGCCGTGCAGGTTGTTGAGGTCGTCCTTGCCGTCCTGTAGGTACACCTTGATGGGCTTCGGGCTGGTCTTGGTCTTGCGCACGAGGCCCGGGTACGCCCAGCCGCCGCGGATGTTGGTGAAACTGCCGATGTGGCTCAGCACCAGCCCGAACTGCTCCGGCTTCTCCCACGCGACCGTGAACGCGCAGATGGCGCCCGACGAGATGCCGCACACGGCCCGCTTCGTGGGGCTCCTGGCGACGTTGAGCCCTTTGAGCGCCACCGGCAGGAACTCGTCAACGAGGAAGGTGGCGTAGCGGTCGCCGAGCGAGTCGTACTCGAACGACCGGTTGCTGCGGTCTGCCGCCCCCGGCGCCGTGGCCGGCACGGTCCCGGGGTTGACGAACACGGCGATGGTGACGGGCATCGCCTTCTGGTGGATGAGGTTGTCGAACACGACCGGGACCCGGAAGCCGCCCTTGGGGTTCGCGTACCCGCCGCCGTCCATGAAGACCATCAGCGCGGCCGGCTCGTCGGGCTTGTACTGGGCCGGAACGTAGACGCTGTAGTCGCGTGTCGTCCCCGGGTAGACCTTGCTGTCGGCGAATCGCCCGGCCGTCACCGTGCCCTGGGGGACGCCCGCGTGAGCCACCCGGTCGGGATGATCTTGAGCCAGAGCCCAGGTCGGCGAGACCGCCAACGCGAGAGCGGAAACGAACCAACCGTACACGAGCGGCTTCATCAGCGGACTCCCGGGTTGCGGGCTGCTCATCAGGCGGTGTGCTTGCTTTACCAGATTTTCGCCACGCATCCACGGGTTCGACAGGCCCCGCGGCGTTGCCGCTCGAGGTCCCCACTGCCGACCAGGCCGGCACGCACAGGTCATGTGACGCGATCGTCGGCACCTGCGGCCCTGATCGTGCGTGTGGCCGGTGCGAGGACCGGTGGGGGCCGTCCTCGCAAAACACGCCGGTGAGTCTGAAGCGAGCGAGTGCCGATCCGGACCCCGCCACCAAGTCGGGCAATCGACGCGGCGAGGACGATAACCACGGGCGACGTCACAGCGATCGAGGCGGCGCTTCGGGGTGGCGGTCAGACGGAGGAGGGTTGCGCGCTCCGGCCCGACACCCCGGGGGGCGATGCGAGTTGTACACGCGCGCTCACCGAGTTCGCCCTGTGACCCGCCGCCGGCGTGGGTGGGCATCCGGGAATCGTTATGGTTTTTCCGCCATTCGTTATCGCCGGCGGCTAAACTTGGGCGAGATCGTCGGCGGCGCGTGTCACGCCGACGGGTCGTAGCGCGGCGGGGGTGTCGGACGTGTCTCATCCCGTGTGGTCGAACGCCGCGGTCCTCGGTGTGATCGTGCTGCTCGCGTCCCAGGGGTGGGCGCCCGCCCAGCCGCCGAAGGCGGCGGCCGTGCCGGCCGAGGTCCGGGCGGTCCTGGCGGAGCGGTGCATCACCTGCCACGGCCCGACGAAGCAGAGCGGCGGAGTCCGGCTCGACGCGCTCGACCCCGCGGCCGCCCGCGACCTCCTCGGCGACGTCCAGGAACAGTTGCACTTCCGCGGAATGCCGCCCCCTGGGGCCAAGGACCTGACGCCCGGCCAGCGGCAGGTACTCGCGGACTGGAGTGGCGCCGAAACACACCGCCTCGGCGGCGCCGACCTGAGCGATAAGCTGCGCTACCCGAATTTCGGGAACGCCATCGACCACGACCAACTCTTCGGCGGGAACATCCGGGAGCAGCCGTTCACCCCGGCCCGCCGCTGGCTCGTCAGCCCGCAGATCTTCCACGAGCGGGTGATGGCCGTCTTCAAGCTCGACGGCAAGGAGCGCGAGAACTTCTCGGTCCGCACCTTCGACGGCGTCACCAACCCGTTCCTGCTCCCGGAACACTCCGGCGTGCGGTACTACGACATCGGCGTGCTCGACGGCGGCCACCTGCTCGCCATGCAGACCAACGCCCAGTGGATCTCCGAGAAGCAGATCTACGCCGCCCGGGTGAAGAAGGGCGAGGCGAGCGCGAAGGAGTTCCCGAACCCGCGCGACCGCTGGTACCCGAAGACGACCCCCGCGGCGCTCGAGGCGGTCGTCCTCAAGGCCGGGCCGCCGACCGACGCCGAACTCGCCGCCGCCGTCCGGGCGCAGTTCGACTGCGTACTGCAGCGTCCGCCCACGGCCGACGAACTGGCGAAGCACCTCGCGCTGACCCGCTCGGCGATCGACCTGGCGGGCAACACCGAGGGGCTGCGGCAGATGCTCGTGGCCGTGCTCCTCAACTCGGAGTTCCTCTATCGCCTCGAGTTCGGCGCCGGGCCGGCCGACGAGCACGGCCGCCGGAAGCTCTCGCCGCGCGAGGCAAGCTACGCGCTGGCCTACGCGATCGGCGACCGCGGCCCGGACGCGGCGCTCGCCCGGGCCGCCGCCGACGGGCGGCTCGTCACCAAGGACGACTTCCGCCGCGAGGCGCAACGGCTGCTCGCCGACGACAAGCTGTTCCACGGCACGATCGACCCCGTCCTGTTCCGCCCGTACGTGAACCACACCGCCACGCACCCGAAGCTGGTCCGGTTCTTCCGCGAGTTCTTCGGCTACCCGGCCGCCCTCAAAATCTTCAAGGACGTCAACCGCAGCGACGGCTTCTACCGGAACGCCGACCGCGGAAGCACGCAGACGCCCGGCGAGCTCGTCGCCGAGGCCGACATGCTCGTGGACTGGCACCTCCGCCGCGACCGGAACGTCTTCGAGGGGCTGCTCACCGGCGACAAGTTCTTCGTCGCCCCGGTGCCCGACGCCGCGGCCAGGATGGACAAGCTGAACGAACTGTACGAGCGGTTCAAGGGCACGGACTGGCGGATTCCCGAGAAGGCCAAGAAGGCG
Organism: Urbifossiella sp.; assembly: GCA_044220735.1. GTDB lineage: Bacteria > Planctomycetota > Planctomycetia > Gemmatales > Gemmataceae > Urbifossiella. Next base: position 6,092 of record JBGAQM010000096.1, read on the forward strand.
GCGCCGAAGCTCTCCGCCGAGGACGCCGCGTTCGTCCGCGGGCGCCTCAACTACAACAGCGACGCCTGGCAACTGAGCCAGGCGATGACGCACGTCGAGCAGTTCAAGAAGAAGGGGCTCGACCCGCACCCGGTGTGGGCGTACCCGTTTGGCGTCCACATGCTGACGCCGCACGCGAACGCCTACAACGTCTCGCCGCCGGACTGGGCCTACCCGCGGGAACAGCCGTTCGCGCTCCCGCACCGCACGGGGATGCTCACGCACCCCGCGTGGCTGATCGCCCACGCCGCCAACACCGCCACCGACCCGGTCCGTCGCGGCAAGTGGGTTCGCGAGAAGCTCCTCGCCGGCCGCGTGCCCGACGTGCCGATCACCGTGGACGCCCGGGTGCCGGAAGACCCGCACAAGAGCCTCCGCGACCGCCTCCACCTCGCCACCGGCAAGGCCGAGTGCTGGAAGTGCCACCAGCACATGAACCCGCTCGGCCTGCCGTTCGAGTGCTTCGACGACTTCGGCCGGTACCGCACGCTGGAGAGCCTCGAACACCCGGACAACGTCATCGCCCGGACCAAGACCAAGTACGGGGCCGACACGTACAAGACCGTCCCCGTGGTGACGACCGGCCGGCTCGACGGCACCGGCGACGCCCGCCTCGACGGCGACGTGAAGGACGCTTTCGACCTGATCGACCGGCTCGCCCGCTCATCCCGGGTGCGGCAGTCGATCGTGCGGCACGCGTTCCGCTTCTTCCTGGGGCGGAACGAGACCCTCGCCGACTCGCAGACCCTCATCGACGCCGACCGCGCCTACGTCGAGAGCGGCGGCAGCTTCCGGGCGGTGGTGGTGTCGCTGCTGTCGTCCGATTCGTTCGTGTACCGGAAATAGGGAGAGCCCGTGACCTCGCGCCGCGCATTCCTGCAGACCAGCGCCGCCGCCGGCGCTTCGGCCCTACTCAACTTCCGGGTCAGCGCCCTCGACGCCCCGCCGGCCCGGCCGCCGATGCGGTTCGTGTTCATGCACCGCGGCAACGGGCTGTTCCCGCACGTCATGGTCCCGCGCGGGTTGAACCGCCAGCAGCAGGAGCAGGAGCAGCAGAAGGAGGCGTTCGCGGCGGACCTCGGGCGGCTCGACCTGCCCGACTGGATGAGCCCGCTGGCGGCCCACAAGGCCGACCTCGCCATCGTCCAGGGGCTGTCCGGCAAGATGTGCACGACGGGCCACCACTCGTGGTGCTCGGCGCTGGGCGTGATGCGGGCGAACGAGCGGCCGTCGTCGATCAAGTGGGCGACGGCCGATTTCGAGCTGGCCCGGATGTTCCCGTCGCCGGTCGAGCACGTCGAACTCGCCGTCTTCCCGCTCGACGGTGGCAACCCACGCGGCAACCTCGACGGTATCGCCCAGGGCTTCTCGGCCCGCGGCCGGGAGCAGCCGAACTACGCCTTCGGCTCGCCGCGGGTGGCGGTCCGCGAACTGTTCCGCTCCGTCGCCGAGTCGCAAGACGAGCAGGTGCGGTACCGGCTCGAACGCCAGTTGCTCGAATTCACCGGCGGCCGCGAGGGGGCCGCCGGCGCCGGCCTCACCCCGCTCGAGGCGCGCAAGGTGCAGGGCTACGCCGAGTCGATCGACGCGGTCCGCGAACGCAACCGCCGGGTCGAGGCGATGGCCGACCGCCTGCGCCGCCACGTCCCCCGGCTCGACGCCAAGTTCCTGGCGGACGACATGACCACGCTCGACCGCCAGACCGGGCACACCGAGGTGCTGCTCGCCGCGCTCGTCTCGGGCCTGACCAACGTCGTCGCGTTCACCGTGGACGAGCTCGGCCACCACTACACCGGCATCCCCGGGATCGAGGGCGAGCGGGTCAACATGCACAGCGTCGGCCACAACCAGGCCTTCGGCGGCGTCGAGGCGACCGAGATTCGCGCGCGCACCGAGCGCCACCACATGTCGCTCATCAACACCATCGTCACGCGGCTCAAGGCCGTGCCGGAGGGCGACGGCACGATGTTCGACAACACGACGATCTTCTACTTCCCGGACGGCGGCGAGACGCACCACGCGGTCGGCACCGAGTTCCCCTTCCTGGTGGTGTCGGGCCGCAATGCCCGGCTGAAGCTCGGCAACCGCTACGTCCGCCTGCCGTTCTGGGGCCGCCCCGGCCACAAGACGCTCGGCAACTGGTGGACCACCCTGCTCAACGCCTACGGCAACCCGGTCGCCCACTACGGCGAGCTCGACGCCGGACTCGCCCGGTTCGTCCCCGACCAGCGCGGCCCCATCCGCGAGTTCCTGGCGTAGTGCCGGCGGGGCTTACGGTCGTGCCCGCGCGACCCGTCCGCCGCCCGGAGCAGCACCCCAAGGACTTGCCGGCCGTGCGCCGGGTCGCGCACCGGCACCGCCCGGGTCGCCGGTGACGAATCGGCCGTCCCCAAGAGCCGCGCGGCCAGCCTCCCGAAGAGCAACACCCGCTCGTGGGCGGAGACTTCCAGGCTCGCCCGTTCGAGCACGCCCGCGAGTACCGCCAGCTGCCAGCCATCCTGCACGAGCATGACGGCCCACCCGGCCAGCCCGCCCGCGGCCTGGTGCTCGCCACGACGCCGGCCCTGCGGCCGAGGTGACCGTTCGTCCCCGTGATCCGATGGTCCCATGGGACCGAGGAACTCGGGGTGCTGTTCGACGCCCGGTGGATGTGTGGCCTCACCGGATAATCGGCGGCAGTGTTCCTGGCCGGGCCGCGCGAAGTGGTCGACACGGCCGAGGAACTCCAGGCCGCCGCCTGGCGCGAGGACTGACCCGCGACACCCCGGCCGGTGCGGTGCCGGCCGGTCCCCCGATCCGAGTCGAAGGAGGTCTGTGATGCTGACGCGGACCGCCGCCCAGGCCCGCCGGGTGCGGGCCGCCCTTCGCCAGGCGGCCGCCCTACTCCCGCGCGGGTAGCCCCCGCCCGGCGCCGAGCCGGCCGACGGGGGTACGGCCGCGCGCCTCGTCGCCGGGGAGGTCGTCCTCCAGTTCGCCCTCCCGGACGTCCCGACCGCGGAACTGCTCGCCGTCCCGTGGGCGGTCGTCGCCGCGGCTACCGCGTTCACCGCCACCCGCCGCGGGGCCGGTGTCGAGGTCGGCCGGGCCGACGGCGGCCGGGAGCGGGTCGAGCTCCTCCCGTCGACCCCCGTCCGCCCGGCCCCCGGCCTGCCGGGGACCACCCTTACCGGCCATACCGGTGCCGGACCAGCCCCGCCGAGCAGCGCCACCAAGAAGTACACGGCCATGCCGACGACGGGGGGCGGCTGTGGTGTACAGACCGGCGTCGGCCGCCGTCGGCCGGCAGGTGGTTCGACTGACCACGGGCTGCGTCCTCCAAGGGGTAACAACCCGAACGGGTGTGGCTGCTCGAGTCACGGCCCGGGCTCGGCCGACATCGCCCCGATGAAGGCGTCGGCGCCCCCGAACACCAGGGGCAAGATAATCCGCGCGTGTCCGTGCCCGACCCGCTTGAGGGTGACGTTGATAGCGCCGATGCCTAGACCCGCCCCCCGAACCTCGGAGGGCAGAACACCAAAGAGGCGCAGGCACACACGTACCCCATGAGGACGAGGGCGACGCTCGCCCCTTCCGACTCGCCGGGTGGCCACGGGAGCGGCTGAACGAGACACTGGCAGGGTGGCACTGGCTCCACTTCCTCACGCTGCTACCCCGCCCTGGGCTCGATAGTGCATAACTGGCTCTAAGCTGCGGTGACAGAACCCAGTTCAAACGCCCCCGTGCCTTGAGTCGCCCGATGAAACTCGTCGTCGTCGAGGACGCTCGGTCGTGCGAAGTGGAGTTGGCTCCCGGAGCGATTCTCGAACTGGGTCGCCAGAACCGGGAGGAACTGGACCCGGGGCAGGGGCCGTTCACGGTCCACCGCGGCGCCGACGGTGTTGCACGCCGCGTGGTGATCGCCTGGAACTCCGAGACGGCCGTCGCCCGCCAGCACCTCGGGGCGGAAGCCCTCGCCGACGGTCGGGTGCGGCTCACGAACCTGAGCACGTCGGTCGAAATTCCCCTCCCCGACGGCCGCCCGGCGCTCCGGTCGGGGCAGTCCGCCGACGTGACGCCGCCCGTCCGGGTGGCGCTGCCGCGGCGGACGATCCTGATCGAGCCCGCGACCCCGGCCGACCACGACCTCCACCGGCTGACCCAGTTCACGCTGGCCCCCGGCGCGCCGCTCGCGTCGGCCGTCCGACCGCCGCCGGCGTTCACCGGCCCACAATTCGACCAGTTGATCGATTGGCTCCAGACCACTCTGGGAGTTCTCCAGGGCGCGCTGGGCGCGGCCGACTTCCTGTCGCGGGCGGCCGAGGCGCTCGTCTCGATCGTCGGGCTGGAGTCGGGGTGGGTGCTACTTCGGCACGACGGGCGGTGGGCCGGCCGGCCGGAGAACGCCCGCGGCGCCGACGCCTGGCGGCCCAGCGACGCCGTTCTGGAGACTCTCGTTCGGGAACGGCGGACTGTGTGGAACCGGCCCGCGCCGGGGGCTGAGCCGGCCGCGCTCAGCGTCTTCGACGGGGTCGGGATGCCGCACAAGGAGGTGGTCGCGGCGCCGTTGCTGGACGCCGCCGGCGGGGTGGTCGGGGCGCTGTACGGCGAACTCCCGGCCGCGCCGGCGGGGCGGGTCGAGGGCGGCCCGGCCGCGCTGAAGGCCGCGCTGGTGGAAATCCTCGCGTGCGGGGTGTCGGCCGGTCTGGCCCGACAGCGGCACGAGCGGGAGGCGGCGCACGCGCAGGCGCTGTTCGGGCAGTTCTTCAGCGAATCACTGGCGCGCCAGCTCCGTGCCGAGCCGGACATGCTCGCCGGGCGGACCGCCACCGTCACCGTGCTGTTCTGCGACGTGCGCGGGTACAGCGCCATCAGCGGGCGGATCGGCGCGGCGAACACCGAGCGGTGGCTCCACGACGTGCTCGGCGAGCTGTCCCGGTGCGTGCTGGACGAGGACGGCGTGCTGGTCGATTACTACGGCGACGGGCTGCTGGCGATGTGGGGCGCGCCGGTCCCGCAGCCCGACCAGTCGGCCCGCGCCGGACGGGCGGCGCTGGCCATGCTCCGGGCGGTGCCGCCGCTCAACGCCCGCTGGCGCGGGGTGCTCGGCGGCGACGTGGACGTCGGCATCGGCATCCACCGCGGCGAGGCGCAGGTGGGGAACTGCGGCTCCGCCTACAAGTTCAAGTACGGCCCGCTCGGCGAGACGGTCAACGTCGCCAGCCGCGCCGAGGGGCTGACGAAGTACCTGAAGTGTCGGCTGCTCGTCACCGCGCCGGTGCGGGAACACCTGACGGACGACTTCGCGGCGCGACGGGTGGTGCGGGCGCGTCTGGTGAACATCGCCGAGCCGGTCGGCCTGTACGCGCTGGCCGAGGGCGGGGCCGGCGTGGGCGACTTCTGCCGGGCGTCCGAGGCGGCACTCGACGCGCTGGAGCAGGGCGAGTTCGCAGCGGCCACCCGGCAGGCGGGGGCCTTGCTCGAACGGTTCCCGGGTGACGGCCCGACGGTCCTCACCCTGTCGCGGGCGGCCGACGCGCTGGTGCGCGACGGCCGGGGGTTCGACCCCGTGTGGACCCCGCCCGGCAAGTGACGGCGGCGATTAACGGCCCGGGCCGACCAACCGCGGGGGCGGGGCGACTTCGAGCGGGAGCCGCTCGCCGAACCGCGTCGGGTCCAGCCGGGCCGCCTCGCGGAACGCGGCCCGCGCGCCCGCCCCATCGCCCACGGCCTGCAGCACCTCCCCCAGCGCGGCGTGGGCTCTCGCGTACTCGCGGTCGAGCCGCACCGCCTCGCGGTAGGCCGCGATCGCGCCCGTCGAGTCCCCGGCGCGGGCGCGGGCGACGCCCAGGTTGAACCGGATGCGGGCGTCGTGCGGGTCGAGGCGGGCGGCCGTCGTGAAGGCGGTCGCGGCCCCCGCGAAGTCCTTCCGGTCCGCCAGGCCGATGCCCAGGTTGAACCAGTTCTCGGCCAGTTCGGGGGCCAGTTGCACCGCCTCGCGGAACGCGGCCACCGCCCCCTCACCGTCACCCGACTCGCCGAGCGTAATGCCCAGGTTGGCGACCGCGGTGGGGTACGTGGCATCGGCCCGCCGGGCCTGCCGGAACGCGTCGATCGCCTCGGCCGTCGACCCGGCCTCGCGCAGCGCGATCCCCAGGTTGTTCCACGCCGTCGGGCTTGCGGGCCGGGCGGCGACGGCGGCGCGATACCACCCGGCCCGCTCCGAGGCCACGTCCTTCCGATCGATGGGGTAGAGGCTGCCGAGCGTCATCAGCACGGTCACGTCGGCGGGCCGGCTGCGGTTGGCGGCGCGCAGAATGTCCCGCCGGCGGTCGGTCGGGATGGCCTCGATCTGCCCCAGCACGGAGGCGAACCACGGGGGTTGGGCGAGCGCGTCGGGCTGCTCGGCGAGTGCGTCCAGCGCGGGCAAGTCTTCCGCCCCGACGGCGTCCCGCACCCGATTCCGGTAGGGGTCGGGGTCGGCCGCGCGGAGGATCGCCCGGCCGGTCGGGGAACGGCCGCGCACGAACCACAGGTCGATGGCCGCGACGAGTCGGTCGCGCACGGCCGAGTCGGCGAGGCGGGCGGCGGCCTCGGCCGGCGGCGTGGCGTCGAGGTCGATCCCGAGTTTTCCGACGGCGGCTGGCACCTGGGCGATCGCTTCGGCGGTCTGATACTTGTTGCGTCGCGTGGTCCAGCGGAGGGTGTCGATTCGGTCCAGTTCGCGCAGCGCTTCCAGGTCGGCCGCGGCCCGCGCGAGGCGGGGGCGGAGGTGATCGCCACCGCCGTCGGCTAGCCGACCGCGCGCCTGGGCGATCGCGCCGGTCGCGGTCGCGGCGTTGTCGGTCGCGAGGGCGGCGTCGGCCTGGGCGAGCAGCCCCTCGATCCCCTGACCGTTGCGCGTCACCCGCTCTCGTTCGGCCGCGTCCCGTCTCTCGTCCTCGACCTGCCGGCGGAACGCGGCGTCGGCCCGGCCCGTAGCCTGCCGGTCCAGTGCCCACGCCGTCGCCCCGGCGCCGATCGTCACAACGCCGACCACGCCGGCCGCGACTGCCTGCCACCGCCGGGTCGTCCGAAGCCCGGCCGCCCGCGCCTCGGCCGCGGCCCGGTCGCGCTCGGCGGCCCGCAACCGGTCCTCGACGGCGGCCCGGTACGCGGCCACGAGGTCGGCGACGACGCCGCCGTTCGTCGGCCGGTCGGCCGGGTCCGCGGTCAGGCACCGCCGGGCGATGGCGACCAGCTCCGGGTCGGCGCCGCAGCCGGTGAGGCGGGTGAACGCGTCGCGGAGGTCCGCCCCCGCGGCGGCGGCCATCACCTCCACGCGGGTGCCGGTGTAGGGGGGCTGGCCGGTGAGAATCGTGCACAGGATGCCGCCGAGCGAGAACACGTCGGACCGGGCGTCGATGCGCCCCACGTCGCCGCGGGCCTGCTCCGGCGGCATGTAGGGGAGTGTGCCGAGGACCGAGCCCGATTCCGTCTCCTCATGCCGGTGGGAGAGTGGGGCGGCATCGGAACTCGGCGCCGGGCCGGCGTCCGACCCCGCCTCGGTCCGCCCGCCCGCGTCCGCGGCCCGGAGGTCTTTCGCCAGCCCCCAGTCCATCACCTGCACTTCGCCGAACGCCCCGACCATGACGTTGTGCGGCTTCAAGTCGCGGTGGATGACGCCGCTGCCGTGGGCGTACCCGACGGCCTGACAGATTTGCTCGAACACCTGGACGAAGCGCTGCAGCCCGGCGTCCGGGGCGGGGCGGTCGTCCAGAAGGGTGGACAGGGTCCGGCCGTGGATCAACTTCATGACCAGGTACGGGCGGCCGTCGGCCAGCGTCCCGTGGGCGTGCGCCGGCGGGATGCCCGGGTGCTGGAGCCGGCCCGTGATCCGGGCCTCGGTGCCGAACCGGGCGACCGCGGGGCGCGACCACTGCCAGCCCGGGAGCAGCACCTTGACCGCGACCGCCCGCCCGAAGGCGGCGTCGTCCGCCGCGTACACCACGCCCATCCCGCCCCGTGCGAGTTCGGCGCGGATGTGGTATCCGGGTAGCGCGAAGTCGCCGGACTCGTCCGCCGCGAACGGCGTGTCCGGGAAGTTGGAAGCGGGGTTGGTCGCGAGGTCAGGCGAAGGCCCGCTGTCGTCGGCCCGGTTCGACGGGAGAGTGGGGCGGCGAGTCTCGTCAGGGGTGGGGGACACGCTGCCACTCCGGGGCAGGATTCGGTTACCGAGTCGGTCTCGTGAAGGGACGAACCCCGAGGGGCTGGGATCGGCCATCACGTGCATCAGCGTATCGGTGCGCGGTGCGTGATTCACGCCCGAATCCGTTCCAGTCGTGGTCGCGTCATGATGGAATACGTGGCCGTTTGCGGGACTTGCCTCGACTGGTGTCAATTGCGAGCGGCCGCCCGCGGTGAGGTAGCATGGGGTTGCCCCGGCTCTGATGGTCTTCGCCCGCGGTCGGCCATCACGATTCTACCACCCGAGGCCCATCCCCTCGTCCAGGTGCTGGCGCTCCACTTCACCGGCCCGTCGTACCAGCGGTTCTCCACCCTCTTGGTCGGCGCACTGCCGACCACCGGCCGTCGAACCGTCGGGGCCGACCGTCGTTGGGCCGGGGGCTGGTGCTGGCCGCTGACGCGCTTCGGCCGGTCGTCATGGAGGAGTTGGGTCGGCGGCGGCGGGACGCTGAACCCGCCTGAGCCGGTGTGCCTGCTGGTCGAGGAGAGTCCCGCGACTGGGTCCGTCCGCTACCCGTGGCGACAGCGGACGAGCCGGAATCCTCCAGCCGCAGCCAGTACGGTATCGGTCCACTCGTACCCGTCGAACCGATAGCTGATCTGGACCGCCCGTGAGGTGCCGGCGAGCAGTCGCCCCAGGGTCGCGGCCGTAGAGGACTCGCCGGCCCCGGCGAACTCGCCCGGCCCGCCCTTCTCCCGAACACCCAGCACCGACGCGGCGGATTCGAGGTCGGCGAACAGCCGTGTCAGCGTCGGCGGGTCGATCAGCCCTTCGACCATCAGCGGCACCGGCGGGCCGTCGGCGAATGTCGGCTGGGTCACTTCCGGTCTCCGGCGAAGCCGACCTGATCCAGCGCGGCCGACGGGGCGTGGCACTGGGTGCAGTTCGTCAGCCACGGGTGCGTCGTGCGGGTGCCGGGCCGCGTCACCAGCCCGTGACAACTCGAGCAGTCCGCCCGCAGCCAGGTGTGGTGCGGGATGGTCGGCGGGGCGCCGGGCGACGCCCGCTCGCCCGGGCCCGCGCGGTACACGCCGACGAAACCGGTTTGGGCTGGCACCGCCGCCTGCTCGACGTGGCACTGGGTGCAGTTCGTCATCAGCGCGTGGCTCATCTTCGACGCCACCCGGTCGCCCACCTTTAGCCCCTCGCCGTGGCACGCCAGGCACGCCGCGGCGGAGTACGACTCGACCGGGTGCGGGACGGTCGGCGGGGCTCCGTCGAAGGCTCGGTTCCTGGCGCGGTCGGCGAGGGCGGCCAGTCTCATCGCGTCGGTCCGAAGGACCGGGGCAAACACGTCTGGCCGGTCGGACTGGAGTTGCGACAGGCTGCGGTCCCACCCGGCGTTCGGCCGGATCGCCCCGCCGGGCAGGTCGGCGTAGTCCACGGCCGCTGGCGCGGTTGGGTGGCCAGCCGGCGGCAAGGCCGCAGGCCTGAACGGTCGCGCCGGCTCGCGGATGCCGGTCAGGAAGCCGACCAGGGCGACGCCAACGGCGACCGCCGCCACGAACGTGGCGAACCGTTGCAGCCGGCGGGGCAACAAGTCCGCGGCCGTGTGTGGCTGGCCCGGCGGCGGGGTGGGGTCGGTCATCGCGGCCCCCCCGGCCCGCCCGCGACCTTGACCAGTCGGGCGGCGCACTTCTTGTAGTCCGGCTCCTTGCTGAACGGGCAGTGGGCGTCGAGCGTGAGTTTGTTGACGAGCTTCGTCTCGTCGAAGAACGGGACGAACACGTGCCCCTTCGGGCACCGCCCGCGGCCGTCGATCCAGGCCGTCAGCTCCAGCGCCCCGCGGCGGGTTTCGAGCCGCACCCGGTCGCCGGTCTGCACCCCGAGGGCGGTCGCGTCCTCGCGGCTCACCTCGACGTAGGCCGCCGGCATCGCCCGCTTCAGCTGCGGCACCCGGCGGGTCATCGTGCCGGTGTGCCAGTGCTCCAGCACCCGGCCGGTGTCGAGCCAGAGCGGGTAGGCCGCGTCCGGCACCTCCGGCGGCGGGACGTAGGGGCGGAACCAGATGAACGCCCGGTCGTCGTTCGCCACCGCGTGATAGAACTGCACGCCCTTGCCCTTCGCGACGTACGGGTCGAACTCTTCGAGGAACCGGTAGCGGGTCTCCTTCCAGGTGCCGTCCGGCTGCTTCACCACCGGCCACCGCAGCCCGCGGGCCTTCGTCAGCTCCTGGTACGGGGCCACGTCCTTGTGCTTGATGGTGGTGAACCGGCGGTACTCCTCGTACAGCTTCTCGTCGAGGTTCACCCGGCCGTAGTACTGCTCCCACTTCCACACCTCGACCTCGGCTCCGGCCGCGTCGGTGGTGTGGAAGAGGAACCGGCCGTCTTTGTCCTTCATCCCGGGGTGGCCGAGGTCGAACAGCCGGCGGGCGACGGCGACCGTCTGCCAGCAGTCGTCCCGGGCCTCACCCGGCGGGTTCACCATCTTGAACCACTGCTGGGTGCGCCGCTCGGAGTTGCCGAACACCCCGTTCTTCTCGACCCACATGGCCGACGGCAGCACCAGGTCGGCGAGTTCGGTGGTGGCCGTCGGGTACACGTCGGAGACGATGAGGAACTTGCCGGGCGGCTTCGTCTCGAACAGCTTCGGCAGGTTCGGCAGCGACTGGCCGGGGTTCGTCACCTGCACCCAAAGCGTGTCGATGTCGCCGCCGCGGTCGGCCGGGGTGCAGAACTTCTCCCACATCTGGACGGTGTGGTAGCCGACCTTCGGGTTGATCCGGCCGGGCGGCAGGTTCCACAACTGCTCCGCCTTCGCCGCCTGGTCGGGCTTGTCCACCCGCAGGTCGCCGGGGAGGGCGTGCGAGAGCGTGCCCACCT
>JBGAQM010000097.1:0-17150 GCA_044220735.1 Urbifossiella sp.
CTCGGGCTGTCGTTCGTGGCGGTCGTCCTGGAACACCACGGGGCGGAACTGGAGATCGAGTCAGCGCCGCTGAAGGGGACGACGTTCCGCGTGCGGTGGAAACTGGCCACCAAAGCGGGGCCGGCTACCAACCGACCGACGTGAGGTGGCCGGCTGGAACCCGGCCCCACGTCAGCCCGGTGTCGCCGGCAGTTGCCAGTCGATTGGCGCCACCCCGTGCCCTTCGAGGGCCGTGTTGACCGCCGAGAACGGCTTACTCCCGAAGAACCCGCTCGCGGCCGACAGCGGCGACGGGTGGACGCCCTTGATGACCGTGTGCCGCGCGGCGTCGATCAGCTTTGTCTTCTTCTGGGCGTAGCTCCCCCAGAGCAGGAACACCGCCGGCCTGGTCCGGTCGTTCACCGCGCGGATGGCGGCGTCGGTGAACTTCTCCCACCCCTTACCGGCGTGCGAGTTCGGCTCGTTCGCCCGCACCGTGAGGCAGGCGTTCAGCATCAGCACGCCCTGCTTCGCCCACGCCGCCAGGTAGCCGTGCGACACCGGCGTCGCCCCCACGTCGTCCTGCAACTCGCGGTAGATGTTTCTCAGCGACGCCGGCACTTTCACCCCCGGCAGCACGGAGAAGCAAAGGCCGTGGGCCACGCCCGGCGTGGGGTACGGGTCTTGGCCGAGCAGCAGCACCTTCACGTCGTCGAGCGGGGTGAACTTGAAGGCGTTGAACACGTCGCCGCCCGGCGGCATGACCGCGTGAGCGGCACGCTCGTCGGTGACGAACCGCATCAGGTCCGCCCAGTACGGCTTTTGCGTCTCGGGCTCCAGCCCGGCGCGCCACGACGCCGGCAGGTCGACGGGGAGGCCGGGCACGTCGGCCGGGGGAGCGGCCGGCGGCTCGGCGTCGAACAAAGACGCAGTCGATGCCGGTTGCTTCTTCTTCGCCATCACAGACCTCGGGCGATCGGTCGGAGTCAATAAGGTCCCGCCTCGTCTTCCGCCGTGGGCGGCGGCAGCGTCGAGGCCGGGGGCGGCGTGGCCGGGGTAAACTCCCGGATCGCCAGCTTCGTCTGGTGGGCCTCGAACCCCTCGCCGCCCTGCCGCTTCCCCTGGAAGTAGTCCTTCTGCCAGCCCTGCTTCACCGCACCGGGGTCGCGGGTGTGCAGCCCGTGGAGGAACGTGTTCCGACTCGCCTGCCAGGCGTCGTACTCGGCCTTCAGCTCCGGGACCGACTCGATCCGCTCGCGGCGCGGCGCCAGGCTCTCGGCGAGGCCGCGCGGCACCGGCACGATCATGCAGAACGGCTCGCCGCGCTCGAACCGCACCCACTCGCACACCCGCGTGATCTTCCAGTTCATCGTGAACGTCGAGGCCAGCCAGTCGGTCTCGACCACCCCTTCGAGCGGCTGGACGGCGTCCTTGATCCAGTTGGCCGGCCCCTTCACCCACAGGTTGACGTCGGGCGGGGTGCGGAACAAGAACGGCACGGTGAAGGTGAACGTGCCGACCCCGAAGTGGCTGATGATCCGCGGGTCCGGCGCGCCGTCGTGGCGGATCTCCACGTCCTCCTTGTTCGGCCCGCCGTACCAGTACGCCGAGAACCCGGTCGGGCTCCGCATGATCCACCCGGCCTGGTTGGCGATGGTCAGCGGCAGGCAGCGGTACGGGAACCGCTGGTGGGCCTTGTCCATCCAGTCGCGGTTGATCGGCGCCGGCTCGAGCGGGTAGTCCACCTGGTGGTGCAGCTCGTAGGCGACGAACGGCGTGTCGGCGGGCGGGTCCGTGGGCATGGTCCGGTCCGTGGAACGAAGGAAGCCCGCGCGCGGGCCGCGTGCGGGCTTCAGTTTACGGACCAGAGCGAATCCCGGGGACGGCCGCCGCCGGGCTTTCGCGGGTCAGAAGTCGCCGACCGACTCGCCCCCGTTGCGGGAGCCGAGCGCCTGCCACGTCGAGAGCGCGACCGCGTCGCGGACGAACCGCACCGACCCGTCGCCGAGCAGGACGTTGGCGCCGCCCGTGTGTCGGCTCCGCGCCGCCTTCCACGCCGGGTTCGAGTGCTGAACGCAGTCCATCTGCGGGCTGTTCGGGCCGATGACGTTGTTGTACAGGGTGCAGTTGTACGCCCCGTCGGCCCACAGCGCCCCGCGGTCGGTGATCAGCGCGGTGCTGGAGTCGCAGTTGGCCTGGGACAGGGCGGTGGTCTGCTTGTAGTAGAGCCGCACGTCCGTGGCCCCGGCCGGGGCCGAGCCGCCGGCGCCGAGCGTGGTCTCCGAGAACGCCACGGTGTTGCTCAGCCCATCGATGACCCCAGCGACGCGCACGCCGGCGTTCGGGTTCACGTCCAGGTCCACGCCGGAGAACATGCCGTTCCCGGTCAGCGCGTTGCCGTCCGCGTTACTGCCGCTGCACGCGACGTAGTTGCTCGGACCCTGGTCGGCGATCACCTCGCGGAACGGGTCCGACGGGCACAGAAACGATGCCACCACCGCCTTCACCGCGGGCCGGTTCGGCGGGAACGGGATGGCCTGCGGCTGCACCGCCCCGCCGCCGTACAGCGGGTACGACAGGTCGAGCGCGTTGTAGACGTTGGTCTGCTCCAGGTACGGCGTCAACTGGGCGAGCGCCGACCAGCGGAAGTGCCCCTTCGGGTTCGTCGGGTCGGTCGGCCACGTCTTGCGCCAGTACCCGGTCGGGAAGCAGCCGCGGGCGCCCTCGAAGTTGTGGACGGCCAGCCCGATCTGCTTCAGGTTGTTGGCGCACTTCATCCGCGCCGCCGACTCGCGGACCTTCTGCACCGCGGGGAGCAGCAGTCCGATGAGGACGGCGATGATGGCGATCACCACCAGCAGCTCGATCAGCGTGAACGCGCGACGAGTGGTCATGGGGTCGAGCCTCCGGCGCGCCGGCGGCGCAGGACGACGTACAGGAGCGAGCCGCCGAGCAGCACCCCGAGGCCGACCGACAGGCCGAGCGTCTTGCCGATCCGCCAGCGCTCGTAGGTCACTTCGACGACGGGCTCCGCGGCCGCGGCGGCCGGCGGGTGGATGGTGAACTCCTTGCGGTCGCGGTGGCCCCCGTCGCGGACCACGACGACGTACTTCCCCGGCGGGGGCAGCGGCGTCGCCCACACCCCCTTGTCGTCACACACGCCTTTGGCGACCTCCACGCCCTCGGCCGTGGACAACGTCACTTTCGCCTCCTCGGCCGGGGTGTCGTCGTCGTAGGCAGCGACGAACCTCACCTCGGTGGCGGTGAACTGAAAGTCGAGTTTGAGGTCGTGGCCGCGGGCCGGCGACGCGGTCGTGCCGACGGCGGCGAGGGCCGCTAGAACGATGAGGCGGGTCGGTCTCATGGCCGGGCTCGCGGGGCCGGTGTGACGTTTCACGCGGTCATCATACCGCCCCGATCTGCGGGCGGTGTGAGAAAATCGAGAAAAGTCCTACCGGTCCCGCGCCCATGCCGTTGTGGCACGCTGTCGTCCTCGGAGTGGTTCAGGGGCTCACCGAGTTTCTGCCGATCAGTTCGACCGCCCACCTGATCGTCGTCCGAAAACTCCTCGGCCACCCCGACGCGGATGACGCCTTCACGGTTGTCATCCAACTCGGCACGCTCGTCGCCGTGATCGCGTACTTCCGCACCGACCTCCGCCGCATCGTCACCACGGACTGGCGGATGGGCTGGCTCATCGGGCTCGGGACGATCCCCGCGGTGGCCGTCGGTTTCCTGTTCAAGCGGCAGTTGAAGGAGACGTTCTTCAACCTGCCGAGCGTGGCGATTGTGGCGACGGCGTTCGCGCTGTTGCTCGCGGCCGCGGAGTGGTGGACGCGCCGCCGCGCCGCCCGCGGTTTCACGCCGCGCAACGATGCCGACCTTTGTTGGCGCGACGCGCTCTGGATCGGGTGCTGGCAGGCGTGTGCCCTGATGCCGGGCGGCTCGCGTTCGGGGACGACACTCACCGGTGGCCTGTTCGCCGGGCTCGGTCGCGCGGCGGCCGCGCGATTCTCATTCCTGTTGTCGGTGCCGGTCATACTCGGCGCCGGGTTGAAGGACGTGCTCGACGAGTACAAGAAGTTTCGCGCCCTGGACCCCACCGGTCCGCCTAGCCTGTTCGCGTCAACGGACGACACCACGGCACTGCTAGTCGGCACACTCGTGTCGGCGGTCGTGGGCTACTTCGCGGTGGCATGGCTGATCAATTACCTGAATCGCTACACGACCATGGTGTTCATCGTGTACCGTCTGGTGCTCGGGGCGTCCATCGGGGCGGCGATCCTGGCAGGGTGGGCAAAATAAGCACAGTGGCGCCGAATTGCGCAGTCAGGTGCGCGTTTTTCGACCACGCACGGTTGTCATCGACGTTTTTCGACACGATTTCAGACGATTACCTGCATTTTTGTGCAGGGCATGGCAGTTGCACAGGGCGGAATCCGCCGGCGGCCCTCTCCCTGAGTTGGGGTCGATCGGGGTTCGCCCTCTCCGTTCGAGAGCGGACATCAGGATGAGACACCGTTTCGGAGGAACCAGATGACCGTGCGGAAGATGCTGATCGGAGTCGTGGCCGTGGTATGCGCGTTGGCGTTCGCCGCCGACGCCCAGGCGCTCGGCAAGCGGAAGAACAAGGGCTGCAACAGCTGCGCTACCGCGGCCCCGGCCGGGTGCGGCGGGTGTGGTGGCTGCGGGGTCGCGATGGCCGGCCCCAGCGGCGCGGCCGTGGCGGCGGCGCCGGAAGCGATGCCGAGTACCGGCACCGCGACGACCACGCCCCCGACGACCGTCGCTCCGGTGGCCGGAACCGAGACTGGCGTCGTGGTGCCGGCGGGGTACACGACCGTCGTGGACCCGAACACGACGAACACGCGCACCCGTCGCGGCCTGATCCGCCGCTAAGTGACCTGCGGAAACGAAGCTCACCCGGTTTCGCGGGTGGGCTTCGTCAGTTCTGGGCCGCGCGATACCAGTCGAGCGCGGCCTTCATCCCCTGGTCGAATGCTACCCGCGGGGCGTAGCCGAGTCGGCCGCGGGCCTTGGCGATCGAGAAGTCGAGGTTGAGTCCTGCGAACTTCAGTTGGGCCTGCGTCGCCCGCGGCGGGTGCGGCTTGTTCTTGCGGCGGAACACGCTCTCCCGCCAGTTGGCGATGAACCGCGCCAGCCACACCGGCACCGACCCTTTCGGCCGCTTCGCGCCGATCCCGTCCGCGATCGTCTCGAAGAACTTCCGCTTGGACACGAACTCGCCGTCGGTGATGTTGAACACCTCTCCAACCGCTTCCGGCCGGTCCACGGCCAACAGGATCGCATCGACGAGGTTGCCGACGTACGTCGTGTTGAGGGCGTACCGGCCGCGGGCGATGTAGATGACGCTCCGCTCGCGCAGCCGGCCGGCGATCCGCGGCAGGACGGAGCGGTCGCGCGGCCCGTAGATGAACCCCGGCCGCAACACCGTCACCGGCACCTTCTGCTTGCGGTGATACTGCAGCGCCAGCCGTTCCGCCTCGACTTTCGACTGGGTGTAGCCGTCGATGTGGTGGTCCGGTAGCGGCTCGGTCTCGTCGGTGCCGAAGTGGTGCCGGGCCTCGTACACGCCGAGCGACGACACGACCACGAACCGGTCGAGCGGCCGGCCAAGGGTCGCGTCGAGCAACGACCGCAGTCCCTCGACGTTGACCTTGCGGTAGTCGTCCACCGGCCCCCAGTCGCCGACCTTCGCCCCGCAGTGGATGACCACCTCGGCCCCCTCGGCGGCCTGCTTCACGGCGTCGGGGTCGGTTAGGTCACCGCGAACCACGGTGACACCGAGCTGGTCCAGGAGCGCGGTGTCGCTTCTCTCGCGGGCCAGGGTACGAACACGATCGCCGCGGGCGACGAGTGCCTCGGCGACGTGCGACCCGACGAACCCGGTGGCGCCGGTGACGAGGAACGTTCGGGACATCGTGGTGCGGCTCGTGGGGGTCAGGTCAGCGGATGTTGTGGGGGAACCGCCGCGCGGCGGCAACCGCGGCCCTTGACGAACGCCGGCCCGGCCCGATAATTTGGGAGAGGATGTGAGCGGCCCTATCGTCTAGAGGCCTAGGACGGAGCCCTCTCAAGGCTCAGACTGGGGTTCGAATCCCCATAGGGTCATACTTCTGAGCCGGCCCCGTCAGGGGCCGGCTCAGATGCTTTCTGCGACGTGTTCGCCCACACGCTATCCTCACGACACGGCCCCATCGACCGCCGCAAGTTACGTACGATGGATCGCTTCACCCCTGTCGCGACCGCTCTCGCCGTGGCCTGGCTCGCCGCCGCGCCGACCCCCGCGCAACCTCCGACCCCTAACACCGGTTTCACGCTCGTGCGGACGCAGGTCACCGAACTGTGCGGCCGCTGCCACGGGGAGAAGGCGTCGAAGGGCGGTGTGAACCTCGCGCCGTTCGCCGACGAGGCTGCGGTCGTGCGCGAGCGCAAACTCTGGCGCGCTGTGGCCGCGCAGTTGAAGTCCGGCGAGATGCCCCCGGAGGGGACGAAACAGCCCACCGCGGAGCAGCGAACGGCGCTGGTGAAATGGATCACCATCCGCCTCGACGCGGCCGACGAACTCGACCGCCGGCGCCCCGACCCCGGCCGGTCGGTGGTCCGCCGGCTCAACCGGTACGAGTACAACCGTACCGTCCGAGACCTCCTCGGCGTCGATCTCGACGCTGCCGGCGCCGTCGGCATCACCGACGACTTGGTCGGCGAGTCGTTTGACAACCTCGCCGCGGCTCTCACCGTCACCGACGGACTGATCGAGAAGCACTTCGCCGCCGCCGACTTGATCCTTGACGCGCTCTACGCCACCGCCCCGAAGAAGGGGGCGAAGGCCGGCGCGACGGCGTTCGAGCGGGTTGTCGTCGCGTCACCCGCCGCCGACCTCCCGCCCCGCGACGCGGCCAGGCGGGTGGTCGAAACGCTGGCCCGCCGCGCGTACCGCCGGCCGGTCGACGCGCGCGAGGTGGACCGTCTGCTGACGGTCTTCGACCGCGCGACCGCCGGCGGGGCCGACTACCCGACCGCCCTGCGGCCGGTGTTCAAGGCGCTGTTGGTGTCGCCGAATTTCCTGCTGCGGGTCGAATGCGACCGCCCCGGTACCGACCCGTACCGCGTGAGCGGTCATGAGGCCGCCGTGCGGCTGTCGTACTTCCTGTGGTCCACGATGCCGGACGCCGAGTTGTTCGCGGCCGCGGACCGCGGCGACCTGTCCGAACCCGCCGGCGTCGAGAAGCAGGCCAAGCGCATGCTCACCGACCCGAAGGCGCAGGCGCTTACCGACTCGTTCGCGGCTCAGTGGCTGCAACTGCGAAAGCTGCCCGACGCGCGACCGTCGATCGAGTTCTTCCCGACGTTCACGCCGCAACTGCGCCGCGCCATGCACGACGAGGCGGCCCGCTTCTTCGACGGCCTCCGCACCGAGGACCGCAGCGTCCTCGACCTGCTGGACGCCGACTACACCTACGTCAACGCCGACCTTGCGAGGCACTACGGCATCGCCGGCGTGAACGGCCCCGAACTCCGGAAGGTGAAGCACACCGACCCGGCCCGCGGCGGCGTTCTCGGCATGGGGGCGGTGCTGGCAGTCACGTCGCACACCAGCCGGACGAGCCCGACGCTTCGCGGGAAGTACGTCCTCGACGTGATTCTCGGCACACCGCCACCCCCGCCTCCGCCGGACGCCGGCCAGATCGACGAGGGGAAGAAGGGGAAAGACGCGAAGTCGTTCCGCGAGTTATTGGCCCAGCACGCCACGCAGCCGGCGTGCGCCGGGTGTCACGCGAAGATCGACCCGCTCGGCTTCGGGCTGGAGAACTTCGACGCCGTGGGCCGTTTCCGCAAGAGCGGCAAGGACATCGACGCCACCGGGAAGTTGCCCGGCGGCGAAGGGTTCAACGGCCCGAAGGAGCTTCGGCAGGTGTTGCTGGAGCGGAAGGACCGGTTCGCCGAGAACCTGACAGAGAAGCTACTGGCCTACGCCCTCGGACGCGAGCTTCAGGCGACCGACGCCGCGGCCGTGCGGACAGTCACCGCCAGCATGTCGGCCGACGGGCACAAGTTCTCGGCACTGGTTCTCGGCGTCGTGCGGAGCCACCCGTTCCAGCACCGCCGGAACGAGCGGGAGTAGTCGGAGCCGCCGACGCCGAACTGTGGTATTCTTGACCCCGGTCGCCGCGCGACACGCCGTTCGGAGCCCGTATGCCGCGCCACTCGTTGACCCGCCGAGCCTTCCTCGGTACCGCCGGCGCCACCGTTTCGCTGCCGTTCCTGGAGCAACTCGCCCCCGCCGCGTCGCCGAAACCGCCCACCCGGCTCGGCATCTGGACCGTCACCGGCGGGACCGTTCTCGAATCGTGGAAACCCAAGGAAACCGGCCGCCTGACGGAGAAACTACCGTCGATCCTCCGGCCGCTGGAGTTCGCCCGCGACGACCTCCTCGTCCTGTCCGGCCTCAGCCACCACGGCCGCACCGAGGGCGGCCTGAACGCCCACGAGCACTGCTCACTACTGCACCTCACCGGTGCCGACGTCGTCCGCAAGGTGGACGGCAAGCTCGTCGCCGGGCCGTCGGTGGACCAAGTTGCCGCCCGCGCCGTCGGCAGCCAGACGTTCCTGCCGTCGATCGAGATCGGCCTGGCGGGGCACGAGAACAAGTACTCGTTCCGCGCCGCCGACGTGCCGGTGCCGTCCGAGGCCAACCCGCGGCTCGTCTTCGACCGGATGTTCCGCGGCCGCCGGCCGGTCGTGCCGAACTGGGCTGCCCGCGCCGCGAGCCCGCCGCCCGCCCCGAGCGCGACTCCGACGGACACGCCCGACCGCAGCGTCCTCGATCTGGTCCGGGAGGAGGCGAACGACCTGCGCCGCGGCCTCGGGGCGGCCGACCAGCGGCGGCTCGACCAGTACCTCGAAGCCGTCCGCGCCATCGAGCGTCGCATCGCCTTCGCCGAGGCGCGGCAGCAGATCGAAGCCCGGGACGCTCTCAACCCCGGGCCGTCCCGATTGACCGTGCCGGGGAACCTCCCCGCGGCAAACGTGCCGATCTGGCAGATCACCAACCCCGTCTCCCGTGACCCGGAGCGGCACGAGGACTACATCCGCCTCATGGCCGCGCTCATGGTGCTCGCGTTCCAGACCGACACGACCCGCGTCTGCACCTTCGCCTGCGGCAGCGACGAGGCGCTGTTCCCGGGCGTGGTGACGGTCGGCTACGAGACGCACTGTCACACGCTGGAACACCAGGGGAACGCCGGCCGCGTCGAGGACGCCGACCCGATCGCCCGCGAGGCGCTGCGGCAGATTCACGCCTGGTACACGAAGCTGTTCGCCGAGACGGTGCAGGCGATGAAGGGGATCGACGAGGGCGGCAGTTCGCTGCTCGACAACACCCTGCTGCTGTACACCTCGTACATGGCCGACGGCGGTCACGGCACGCGCGACTACCCGGTGGTACTGGCCGGCAAGGGCGGCGGCACCGTTCGGCCGGGCCGGCACGTCGCGTACACGCCGCAGCCGCCGGTGGCAAACCTGTACGTCGAGTTGCTGGACCGGATGGGGGCCAAGCCGACGCGGTTCGGCGAGAGTCACACCAGCCCGCACCGCCGCTACGACGGGCGGCTCCCCGACCTCACCTGACACCTCCCATGCCGCGTCCCCTGTTCATCGCCGTCGGTCAGGACGGGCTCCGGCTCGCGTCCGCGGACGGGTCCGCGTGGGGCGACCGCCAGGCCGGTCGCGAAGGCGAAACCTACCGCGCCGCGGCGGCCGGGAACGGCTTGCTCGTCGCCGTCGGCAGCTACGGCGGCGACAACGTGCTCGCGGCGACGGCCGACGGCCGGACCTGGCGGACGGGCAAGCACGAGGCGAAGTACGTCCAGTACCTCCGCGGCCTGGCATTCGGGAACGGCTCGTTCCTCGGCCTCGGCGGCGACCCCGGCTCGGTCGGCAGTTCGAGGCCGTTCGTGATGCTGTCGAAGGACGGCATTGCCTGGGACGGGCCGCACGAAATCCCCGGCCGCCACATCCTCCGCCGGGCCGCGTGGGGCGCCGGCCGGTTCGTCGCCGTCGGCGACCGCGGCCGCCGCGCCGCGTCGCCCGACGGGCGCGCGTGGACCGACGCACCCGAAACCCGCGCCCTCGACACGCTCGTGGACGTTGCCTTCGGCAACGGCGTATTCGTCGGCGTCGGGCTACACGGGTTGCGGATGACGAGTACCGACGGCGTGACGTGGTCGGAACCCGTCCGCGGCGAGGAGGGCGAGCACCTGAACAGTGTGGTGTTCGCCGCCGACCGGTTCGTCGCGATCGGCGCCGGTGTCACGTACACGTCGGCGGACGGGCGGCGCTGGGAGCGGCACGCGGCAGAGAGCGGGCCGCAGGCGGCCGCGTTCGGGAACGGCGTGTTCGTCGGGTTGAGTTGGCGCGGCCGGCTGTTCCGGTCTGATGACGGGATCAAGTGGCGCGAGACGCACAAGTCCGACCAGCACGTCGGGGCGGTCGCGTTCGGGTCGGTCGGCTAGACCGGCGCCGCCGTCATCCGCCGGGTCGCCGGCGTGCGGTCGGTCTGTCGCGGTTGTGCCCCCGCGCCGATCCCCTTCAACTCGTGCGGCGGCAGCCCGCAGAACTCCTCGACCAACTCCGGGTCGAGCCCGCCGCCGACGGCGTCCTTCCGCAGGATCGACAGGCACACGTCCACCGGCAGCGACGACCGGTACGGCCGGTCGCTGCTGAGCGCGTCGAACACGTCGGCCACCGAGAGGACCCGCACCAGGAGCGGAATCCGCTCGCCGGGGAGGCGGTCCGGGTAGCCCGTGCCGTCCATCCGCTCGTGGTGCCAGCGGACGAGCGGGACCACGTCGCGGACGGACTCCAGCGGCTCGATCATCCGGACGCCCTGGGTCGGGTGTTCGCGGATCACGGCCATCTCCTCCGGCGTGAGTGGGCCGGCCTTGTTCAAAATGGCGTCGGGGACGGCGATCTTCCCGATGTCGTGGAGGATGGCCCCGCGGCGCAACAGGTCCAGGTCCGCGGCCGACAGCCCGAGTCGGGCCGCTAGCGCCAGCGCGTAGGACTTGACGCGCTCCGCGTGGCCGCGGGTGAAGGGGCTCTTGCCGTCCACCGCGCGGGCGAACGAGTAGACCACCGTCTCGCCGGTCTGGAGCGTGACGATCCTCCGGCCGACGCGGAGCCGCGCCGCCAGTTCGCCGCGGTCGAACGGCTTCGTCACGTAGTCGTCGGCCCCGCCCTCGAGCGCCTCGGCGGCGCTCGCCTTGCCGTCGCGGGAGGTGAGGATGATGACGTATGTGGGCTCGTGCCGGGGGACGGACCTTAGCCGGCGGCACACCTCCACCCCGTCGGCCTTCGGCATCATCCAGTCGAGGATGGCGATCTTCGGGGCGGTGTCGGCCTGGAGGACGGCCCACGCCGCCTCGCCGTCGGCGACCGCGGTCACGTCGTACCCCCACTCCGTGAGCGTGGCTTCGAGGGCACAGCGGTAGAAATGGTTGTCGTCGGCGATGAGGATTTTCATGAGGCGAGCGACCCCGCGGCCGTTGGGCGGACCGAGCAGCCGAAGCGTAGGTCACGCCCACCTGCGTTCAAGCCGGGGACGAGAAATGCGGCGCGCGGGGCGCCCGGATTCCGCCCCGGGCTGAATCCCGGGCCGGCAGATCCCAAACCGGTCGCCATTGTGTGGTGACGGACGAGCGGTGTGCTAGGGGTTGAGCCACCCGCCCGGCACGAGCGCCGGCCGCCTCCGGTCCGTGGCATGACTCACGCCCGCTACTGCCGCCGAGGATACCCGCGCCGGCGGCTCGTCGTCGAACCGCTGGAACACCGGCTCCAACCGAGCGCCGGCTTCTCCGGCCTTCCCGACCTGGCGGAGTTCTCACACCCGGCGACGGTCACCGGCCCGCTCCCGCTCACGATCGTGGACGGGCCGGCGTTCTCCGGGCTGGCCGCGGTCGGTCCCGCGCGAACGGGCATCGCCACACCGGCGCTGCCCGAGCCGGTTGTCGGCGGGACGCCGCGGCACGATCTCTATCTCGTCGCGTTCGACGTGCCCGACCGAGACGTGCTCGTTCGAGACCTGGTGGCTCAGCCCGGCTTCTCCGGCGAAGTCGTGGAGTTGGTCGGCGTCGGGCTCACGGAGGTGACCGCCGTCCTGGCGGGTCGGACCGGGCTCGACGCGGTCCACCTCCTGACCCACGGCGCGGCCGGGACCATCACACTCGGCAGCGACGCGCTCGACGTCACCACCCTTCCCCGTTACTCGACCGACCTGAAAAGCTGGGGCGCGGCCCTCTCTCCCGGCGGAGACCTCCTCCTCTACGGTTGCGACGTAGCCAGCGACGGCGGGGCGTTCGCCACGCGCCTTGCGAAGCTGACCGGGGCGGACGTGGCCGCGACCACCGACCCGACCGGCGCGCGAGAACTCGGCGGGGACTGGGTGTTCGAATACTCAACGGGCCCGATCGAGAGCATAGCGAGGTCCGTAGCCGGGTGGTCTCACACGCTCCCCTCGGGATTGGCACCCGTAGTACTCGCGGGGAACAACGACCTTGTCGTCCCGAACCGACCCCCTGTGACAATGGCCGACGGCTACACGACGGACGAGGACACGACGCTGGCGGGCGCCCTCGGCAACGACTCCGACCCCGACGGCGACACGCTCTCGGCCGCACTCGCGACCGGCGCGGCCCACGGGACGGTGACGCTCGACGCCGACGGCTCGTTCACATACACGCCCGCAGCGAACTACGCGGGCCCGGACTCGTTCACCTACGCCGTCTCCGACGGGCGCGGTGGCACCGCCACCGGCACGGTCAACCTCACCGTACTGCCGGTCAACGACACGCCGGCCGCGGGCGACGACAACTACACGACGGCCGTCAACCTGATCGTGTTGAGTTTGCCGCTCGCCGTTTCCGCGCCGGGTGTGCTCGGCAACGACGCCGACGCGGACGGCGACCCGCTCACCGCACAACTCGTCAGCAACCCCGCCGGCGGCCTCCTGTCGTTCAACCCGAACGGCTCGTTCACCTACACCGCCGTGCTGAACTTTTCCGGCACCGACGCGTTTTCCTACCGCGTGACCGACGGCACGGCGTGGTCGCCGCCGGCGACCGTGTTCATCAACGTGTCGTCGCCCAACCGGCCACCGGTCGCGCAGGCGGACGGGTATTCCACGGCCGAAGACACGCCGCTGACCGTCGCCGCAACCGGGGTCCTCGGGAACGACGCCGACCCCGACGGTGACTCGCTCTATTCCATCCTTGACTCACTCCCCACGAACGGCACCCTCCGCTACACCCCGAACGGCGGGTTCACCTACACGCCGGCGCTCGACTGGGCCGGCACCGACATGTTCACCTACCACGCCACCGACGGCAGCCGGGACTCGGCGCCGGTTACCGTCACCATTACCGTGACCCCGGTGAACGACCTGCCGACGCTCGATCTGCTCGCTGACGTGTCCGTTACCGAAGACGCCGGCCCGATCACGATTGCCCTCACTGGCATTTCCGCAGGGGGCGGCGAGGCGCAGCCGATGACCGTCGTCGCCGTGAGCAATAACCCGGGCGTCGTGCCGCACCCGGCGGTGAGCTACGTCAGTCCGGCCGCGGTCGGAACCCTGACCGTGACCCCGACCGCGGACCCGAGCGGAACGGCCACGATTACCGTGACCGTAAGCGACGGCACGACCATGGTCACGCGCACGTTCACGGTCACCGTCACGCGGGTGAACGACGCACCGGACGCGGCCGACGACGACTTCGTGACCCCCCAGAACACGCCGATCACCGTGGCCGCGGGCGGTGTTCTCGACAACGACAGCGACGCCGACGGCGACACCCTCGCGGCCGTACTAATTGCCGGCCCCACGAACGGCACCTTGACGTTTAACGCCGACGGCTCGTTCACCTACGCCCCGGACCAGGGGTTCTGCGGCACCGACCGCTTCACCTACCAGGCGTCGGACGGCTCGGCGGTGTCGCGGCTCGCCGCGGTGGACCTGCGTGTCCTACCGCCACCGGCCCGGCCTGTCGCGTCCGACGACGCGTACACCGTCGTCGGCGACCAGGTGCTGACGGTACCGCCGCCGGGCGTCCTTGCCAACGACACCCGCTCGGGCTCTGGCACACTCACAGCGGTGCACGTGAGTGGGCCAAGACACGGAACGCTCGCCCTCAACGCGGACGGGTCGTTCACGTACACGCCCGCGGTCGGCTACGTCGGCCTCGACTCGTTCAACTACAAGGCCGCGGACGGCGGGGGCGAAACCGGGGTGGCGCACGTCGCCATCCAGGTCCGCCGGCCGAACCGCGTCCCCGCCGGCACGGCCGACGTGGTCGCTACCGTGGCCGGCACGCCGGTGACGCTGACGGCCGCAGCCGTGCTCGCGAACGACTCCGACCCCGACGGAGACGCGATGACAGCCGAGTTGGTGGCCGGCGCCGCCAACGGCACCGTCACGATGTCCGCCGACGGGTCGTTCACCTACACGCCCAACGACGGGTTTCGCGGCACCGACACGTTCACCTACGAGGTGACCGACGGCGAACTCGTATCGGGCCTGATCCAGGTCACCGTCTCCGTCACCGACCCGCCGCCGCCATCGGACCCGTCACCCACCCCCGCCGAACCGACCGTGTCAGACCCGCCGCCTGCCACCGGCGCGGCCCCGCCGACGACGACTGCCGCGCCCACCGTGTCGTTCGCGCCGAGTGCGTCGGGTTCGTTCGACGGCTCCAGCCCCATCGGCGCTGGCCCGCTCGGGACGGTTCGCCCGACTCCTACGGCGTCGTCCGGTGGGGTGAGCCCGTCGTCGCCGAGGGACACCCCTGCCGCGATCGATGCCGGCCGCGTGTATCCGATCGGCGAGGCTCCGGCCGTTGCCGCACCCCTGGCGCCGGAAGTTGCCCCGCCGCCGGCGCCCGCGGCGGCGGCGGCGGTCCCGCCGGCTCAGCCCACGTCGGTCGTCGTACTCCCCTCGGCGCCACCGCCGTCGCTGCCACCGATCGCGCCCGCGGTCACGACGCCCCCGACGATCGTCGTACTGCCCGACTCCGTCCTCGCCCCACTCGACCGGATGCGTGACGACCTGCGCGCCGAGGCCGCGGAGCGTGCGACGACCGACACGATCGTCGTCACCGGCGGCGTCGCGGTCGCGGGGACGGTGCTGCTCAACACGCGGGCCGTGTACTGGTTCCTCAGCGCGCTGCTGGCCCGGCCGGCGGTCTGGCGGCGGTTCGACCCGCTCGACGTGGTCTACGCCTGGGACCGCGAGAACGCCCGCCCCCGCGGCACCGGCCCGGACGACTCCCTGCAATCGATGGTCGGCTGAGCGCCCCAACCGAGCTCCCCGCATGATCCGCATCAGTCTCGGGCTCGTCAGCCTCCTCCTCTGCGTCCTGCTGCTGGCGCGGAACGTCGGCGTACTGCCGGACCCGGACGCGGCCGAGCTCGCCCGCCGGCAGGCCGCCTGCGAGGCCGTCGCGCTCGAGTGCGCCGTGTTGTCGCGCCGCGGCGAATCACCCGCCGGCGCGGGAGCGTTCGCGCGGGCCGTCGCCCGGCGGAACCCGGCCGTGCTCTCGATCGGCGTCCGCGACGCTGACGGTCGGCTCGTCGCCGACACCGGCGGACACGATTCCCACTGGGCCGAATCGGACGGCACCACTACCCCGACGCACCTACACGTCGGCGTCCCGAAGGAGGACGACTCGCCGTGGGCACGGGTAGAAGTGGCTTGCGCCCCGCTACGGTATACGGGGTGGTGGCGGTACGTCGGCGGGTCGCTGGCGCCGCTGCTGGCGTTCTGCTGGGTCGGCTGGTTTACGGTCGCCGTGTTCTACCTCCGGACGGTCCTCAAGCAGATCAACCTGGCCGACGCGCGGGTCGTTCCCGACCGGGTGAAGGCGACGCTGAACACCCTCGCGGAGGGCGTCGTGGTGCTGGACCGGCGCGGCGTCATCGCCCTGGCCAACGACGCCTTCGCCCGCGCCGCCGGCGTTCCGGCCGACGACCTGCGCGGGCGCAAGGCGTCGGACCTACCGTGGGCCGCGGGGGCCGTACCGCTCTCGGAGGCGGAGTACCCGTGGGCGAAGGTGTTGCGCGACGCCGCCCCGCAGACCGGGCACATTCTCGGCCTCGGGGCCGACGGGTGGAAGACGCTGTCGGTCAACTCCACGCCGATCCTCGCCGACGACGGCAGCTGCCGTGGCGCGCTGGCGACGTTCGACGACCTCACCCCGGTGGAGGAGGCGCGGGCGGCGGCCGAGGCGGCGAACCAGGCCAAGAGCCAGTTCCTGGCGAACGTCAGCCACGAAATCCGCACCCCGATGAACGCCATCATGGGCATGACCGATCTCGTCCTCGACGGCGGCCGGCTGAACA
Source organism: Urbifossiella sp. (assembly GCA_044220735.1). Classification (GTDB taxonomy): domain Bacteria; phylum Planctomycetota; class Planctomycetia; order Gemmatales; family Gemmataceae; genus Urbifossiella. The sequence continues at coordinate 16,390 of JBGAQM010000097.1, forward strand.
ACGAGCAGCGCGAGTGCCTCGGCATCGTCGGCGAGTCGGCTACGTCGCTCCTGGGCGTCATCAACGACCTCCTCGACCTGTCGAAGATCGAGGCCGGCAAGTTCGACCTCGACCCGGCCGACTTCGACCTGCGGTCGGTGCTGGACGACACGCTCCAGGGGCTCGCCCTCCGGGCTCACAAGAAGGGGCTCGAACTCGGCAGCGACGTCCCGTCCGACGTGCCCGACGTGCTCGTCGGCGACGCCGGCCGACTGCGGCAGGTCGTCGTGAACCTCGTCGGCAACGCCATCAAGTTCACCCGCGCCGGCGAGGTGTTCGTGCGGGTGCGGGTCGAGAAGCGAACGTCCGGGGTCGCCAACCTCCTGTTCAGCGTCGTGGATACCGGCATCGGCATCCCTTCGGACAAGTTGCAGACGATCTTCGAGCCGTTCACGCAGGCGGACGGCGGCACGAGCCGGAAGTACGGCGGCACCGGCCTCGGCCTGACGATCTCCGCCCACCTGGTGCGGATGATGGGCGGCGAGGTGTGGGCCGAGAGCACCGTCGGCCGCGGCAGCGCCTTCCACTTCACGGCTCGGTTCGGCGTGCCGAGCCACTCCCATGCCTCGATCTCGCTCTCCGACTTCCAACTGACAGAGGGCGGGGCGGTTCTGGTCGTCGAAGACAACCCGACGACGCGGCTCGCCCTCACCGGGATGTTGGATCGCTTCAACTTCCAGCCGTCGGCCGCGGACGGCACGCCGGCCGCGCTGGCGGAGCTC
>JBGAQM010000098.1:0-17374 GCA_044220735.1 Urbifossiella sp.
GGGCGGCACGAGTGGCTGATGGCCGGCGACCTACTCCGCCGCCTCACCGGCGACCTCGACGCCGCGACGACGTACTACCGCCGCGGGTGGGACGCCGACGCCGAGGCCGCCGTGGCCTGCGGGTGCCGGCTGCTCGACGACCGGCTCGCCGCGGCCGACTGGGCCGCCGCCGAAGGACTTTTCGACGCGGCCGAGGCGCGCTACGCCCCGCCGCGGTCCGCCGACGCGGCGGCGTTCATCCTCCCCGCGCGGCAGGCCGCGGGGCGGTTGCCGTCGGACCGGGCCGACGACCTCGCCGACCGCACGCGGCTTCTATTCGCCCGCCACCTCGCCGAGCGCGGGGGCGCGGACGTCGGCCGGCTGTTCGGCGCGCCGGGGCACTGGCCGGCACCGGTCACGCGAGACGCGGCGGTCGCCGCGCGCGTCCGGCCGCGGGTGGCGTCCCACGACGCGCCCGTCCGCGTCGTGGAGGGGCCGGTGTACGCCGTGGTCGTCGCGCCGAACTCGGGCGACGTCGTCGTCGCGGCCGCCGGCGGCGTGGTCCGCTGGCAGCGCGACGGCACGCGCGAGGTGGTCGCCACCGGCCGCGGCGATCGCCAATTGGGGTTGGCCGTGTCGCCCGACGGGACGCTGGTCGTGGACCTTCGCTCCGAGCGGGGCGAGCCGGTCGCCCGGTGCTTCACGGCCGGCATCGAGGTGGCCCGGCGCGGGCTGGCGGAGTTGATCGCCGCCGAGGATCGGCACCCGCTCTCCGGCTGGTACCTCGAACCCACGCTCGGCACCGACCGCGGCACCCTGAGCGTCACGGTCGCCACGCCGCGGCAGCGGTTGCAGTTGTCCGGCACCTACCTCGCGGCCACGTCGCAGCAGCGTTACCTGCCACAAGGCGCGCTCACGAACCTGCTCGTCCGCGACGGGGCCGACCGGTCGTGGGACTGGGACGATCGCTTCCTCCGCCTCCTCGACGACGGGTACCCGCCGCGGCCGCGGTGCCGGTGGGTGCCGCACTGGACGCCGGCGGTACCGCCCGGCTGCTCGCTGGCCGTGCCGCGAACCGACTGGCTGACGCCGTCGTCCGGCGTGCTCGAAGTCGCCGGCGTGGACCGCGACGGCACCGTCCACTGGTTCCGGTTCGACGGCCACGACCCCATGAACACCTCGGCGGATACGGCCGCGGCCACGGGGCAGGTGTTCACCGCCGCCGCCCTCGTCTGCCCCGGCCAGGTCGTCGCGGCGTCGGACGTGAACGTGATCCAGTGGCTGTCGCGGGACGGCACGACGTTCCGCCTGCGCGCCGCAGTCGCACTGCGGGTGCCGACCCGTGTAGTGGCTCTTGTCGCCCGCGGGCCGAACGAAGTTGTGGCAGTCCTCGCCGACGGTACCGCCGTTCGCGCATCGACGGGGCGGTGACGGCGTGCCCCGCCGACCTGGCTGGTAGACTCACCCCGCGGTACCGCGGGGGAGCGGGAAAGCCGACGCCGACCGCCCGCCGTTCCCCCTGCCCGCACGCGTGCTCCTCGCCGTGTTCATCGCGGTCGGCGGGTGGTTCCTGTTCCGCACACCGCTCCCGACCCCGGGCCGACCGACCCCGGCGTCGTCGCGGCCCGACCCGCGGGTTACCTTCCGGCCGCTCGCGGCGGGGTACGCTCTTGCGCCGCCGCGAGCGGCGGAACCCGGACCGTCTCCCTACAACAACCCGATACGCTTTCCCCACCTGCGGAGCTGCCGGCATGTCCGCCGACCCCTGGTTCCAGTCCCTGTTCGCCGACCGCATCGGCGGCGCCAGCTACGGCAAGAGCACCGACATCTACAAGTTTGAGAAGATCAAGCGGGCCAAGCGCAAGGCGCTCGCCGAACACCCGGAGCGGCAGTTGCTCGACTTCGGCATCGGCGAGAACGACGACATGGCGCCGGAGAACGTCCGCGCGGCCCTGGCCCGGGAGGCGAACAAGGTCGAGAACCGCGGCTACGCCGACAACGGCATCGCCGCCTACAAGGAGGCCGCGGCCGAATTCATGCAGCGGCAGTTCGGCGTCACCCTTGACCCGGTGACTGAGGTGTGTCACTGCATCGGGTCGAAGCCGGCCTACGCCATGCTCCCGGCGTGCTTCATCAACCCCGGCGACGTGACGCTCATGACCGTCCCCGGCTACCCCGTCGCCGGGACGTGGACGAAGTACCTCGGCGGCGAGGTCGTGCGCCTGCCGCTGAAGGCCGAGAACGGCTTCTTCCCCGACCTGGACGGCATCCCGGCGGACGTGAAGAAGCGGGCCAAGCTGCTCGTCATCAACTACCCGAACAGCCCGACCGGCGCCGTGGCGACGACCGATTTCTACAAGCGCGTCATCGACTTCGCCCACACGAATCAGGTGGTCGTGGTACAGGACGCGGCCCACATCCTCCTCAGCTACCAGGGGGCGCCGCTGAGCTTCCTCCAGGTGGACGGGGCGAAGGAGGTCGGCGTCGAGGTGCATTCGATGTCAAAGGGCTTCAACATGATCGGCTGGCGGCTCGGGTTCGTCGCCGGGCACTCGAAGATCGTGCAGGCCTACGCCGACGTGAAGGACAACTCCGACAGCGGCCAGTTCATGGCGGTCCAGCACGCGGCCGCGGCGGCCCTGCGCGACCCGTCGATTCCCGTCGCGGTGAAGACGAAGTACGAGCGCCGCCTGCGGAAGCTCGTCGCCGCTCTCGGGCAGGTGGGGTTCGACTGCGCCATGCCGGGCGGCACGTACTTCCTGTACACCCGCGCCCCGAAGGGCGCCGCCGGCCGCACGTTCGCCAACGCCGAGGAGGCGAGCCAGTACCTGATCCACGAGCAGAGCGTGTGCTGCGTGCCGTGGGACGACGCGGGCTCGTTCCTGCGGTTCTCGGTGACGTACATTGCCGCCGACGAGGCCGAGGAGGACCGGCTGATGGCCGAGACGGTGAGCCGCTTGAAGGGGATGAGCCTGACGTTCTGACCCGCCGGAGGGCCGCCGCGTGACTGTCCCCGCCGACGACTTCGCCGCCCACGCCGGCGGGTTCATTCACGACGTCAAGAACCGCCTCGGCACCGTATCGCTGAACCTCCAGCTGCTCGCCGAGGACTTCGCCGACCCGCAGTCGCCCCGCGAGCGGAAAGCACTCGACCGCGTCAATCGCCTCCACGGCGAGTGTCAGAAACTCGCCGACCTCGCGAACGCCTTCCTCCGCTTCGCCCGCGCCGGCGTCCTCCGCCGCACCCCCACCGACCTGGGCGCCGTCGTCACCCGGCTCATCGACTTCCTCACGCCGACGGCCCGCGCCGCCGGCATCGAGCTCGCGTGGTACGCCACGGCCGACTTGCCTCAAGTGGACCTCGACCGCGACCAGTTCGAGCAGGCGCTGCTGAACCTGTTGCTGAACGCCGAACAGGCCATGCCCGACGGCGGCACCCTCACGCTCATCGGCCGGAGCGACGGCGGCGCGGTCTGCCTCGACGTCATCGACACGGGCTGCGGCATGGACGCCGACGTGCTCGCCGACCTGTTCCGGCCGTTCCACACGACGAAGAAGTCGGGCACCGGGCTCGGCCTGCCGACGGCGCGCCAGGTGATCGTCGCCCACGGCGGCAGCATCGACGTGCAGAGCGAGCCGGGCCGCGGGACCAAGTTCACCATCCGGCTGCCGGCGGCGGGAGAATCCGGGGGCTGACGCCCCCGCCTCGCCTGGACACCCGTCGGCCCCGGGCCGACAATTACCGATTGCCCCACGCCCGCGCCGCGACAGGACGCACGATGGCCCGCGACCGGACCCACGACGACGCCCAGGACCTGTTCTCCCGCGGCCACAAGGCGCTCGCCGACCGCCAGTTCGCGGAGGCCGTGGAGTGCTTCTCCCGCGCCATCGTCCTGCGCCCCGAGGTGTCCGCCGGGTACCGCTACCGGGCGTACGCGTACCTCGAACTCGGCGACCGCATCCGCGCCCTCAACGACCTCGACCAGGCCGTGCGGCTGAAGGCCGACGACCCCCAGGCCTACGCCGACCGCGCCGCCGAGCTCTACACCCAGAAGGCGTACGACCAGGCCGTGAGCGACTGCGACCGCGTCCTGGCGATCGACCCCGGCCGCGCCCCGATCCGGGCGCTGCGCGGCCGGTGCCACGCCGCCCGCGGCGACTCCCCCGCCGCCCTCGCCGACTTCGCCGAGGCCGTCGAGGCCGACCCGGAGAACGCCCCGCGCGTCCTCCTGTGGCGCGCCGCCCTGCACTTCGAGACCGAGGAGTACGACGCGGCCGAGGCCGACTGCACCGCCGCCCTCCAGCACCGCCCCGACGACGCCGACGCGTACCACCTGCGCGGGGCCGTGCGGCAGCAGGCCGGCGACGCCGCCGGGGCCGAGGAGGATTTTTCGGCGGCGGTCGCCCGCGACGCGGCGCACGGCCCCGCGCGGCTCGGGCGGGCGGTGTGCCGCTTCCTCCGCAAGGACTTTGCCGGCGTCGTCGCCGACTGCGACGCGGCCGTCCGACTGTTGCCGAACGTGTCCCGGGTGTTCGAGCTCCGCGGCTCGGCGCTGAAGATGCTCGGCCGGCCGGACGAGGCGCTGCACAACTTCGACGAGGCGGTCCGGCTCGCCCCGCAGGCGGCCATGCCGTTCAACTACCGGGCCGGGGCGCACTACGCGAAGAAGGATTACGCCGCCGCCGCCCGCGACCACCTGGAGGCGCTGAAGCGCGACCCGCGCAGCGCCGCCACCTTCAACCAGCTCGGCTGGGTGTGGGCGACGTGCCCCGACCCCGACGTGCGGAACGGCCCGCGGGCGAAGGAATGTGCCACCCGCGCCTGCGAGCTCACGGAATGGGCCGAACCCGGCTACCTCGACACGCTCGCCGCCGCCAGCGCCGAGTGCGGCGAGTTCGACGACGCCGTGCGGTGGCAGGAGAAGGCGCTGGCGCTCGTGGCCGGCGACGCGGCGAAGGAGGAGGACTACGAGACGCGACTGGAACTGTATCGTCGGGAGAAGCCCGCCCGGGTCGAGGGCGGGCTCGGGGATTGACGCGCGGCCGGGGTGGGGTCGGCCGGGGCGGTGGCGGGAGAGAGCCGGGCCGCGGACTTACTCGGCGCCCTTCTCGGTCTTCTCGGGGGCCTTCTCGGGGGCCTTCTTCTTGGTGCCCTTCGAGGTGCCCTTCGAGGTGCCCTTGCTCGTCCCCTTGGACGTGGCCTTGGGGGTGTCCTTCTCCTGGCCGGTGGCCAGGCCGGAGTACGACACGAGTGCGAACGAGAAGGCGAGGACGGACAGCGCGGCCAGACGGCGGATCATCAACGACCTCCGAACGGTTGTGAACAGCGGCAGCCGGTCACACGCGACCGGCCGAGACATACTAACCCCGCCCCGGGGTGCGGGTAGTGCGGATTCCCGAAAGTTGTGTGTGTCCCTACGCCGCGGGGCAAACCGGGGTGCGAGCGTGGTTCTCCACACGTATCCGTCGGCCGCACGGTCCGGCCGTCTCAGACGCCGGGACGACGAATCGCGGGATTCCGCGCGGCGGGCGTCCCTTGAACCTTTTCGCCGCTCGCCGCATCATGACTCCGCACAGGCGTGCAGGCTGAGGCTCAGGCTTCGGCTCACCGCGCGGCGCCGACAGTGCGGGTTCGACTCCCGCCCCCGCCACTCCCAACCTTCGGCGGGGTAGCCCAACGGTAGAGGCACGGCCCCGCACTCAGATTCAGACTGCCACGCCAGGTTCAGAACCCGTGCCGAGGTGCCCAATCGACTGACCGGCGAACCGCAGCCAGGAGATACCGGTTCGATTCCGTTCCCCCGCGCTCGCCCGACCCTCCCGCGGGGGTGGCCTAACGGCAAGGCACCTGGTTACCAGATTGACCGCCGGCGACCGGATAGCGTGGGCACTCCCTGAGACGGCACGTGGCGGGGGTAACACCCCGCTACACCCAGCCCCGGCCGGACGGCTACTCCGGTCGGGGCGCCTTTTTTCCCCCGAGCCATGACCGAGCGCGAGTTCGCCGTCGAGTGCGTCCGCACCCTTCAGTCCGCGGGGTTCCGCGCGCTGTGGGCGGGCGGGTGCGTGCGCGACGAGCTCCTCGGCCTCACCCCGAACGACTACGACATCGCCACCGACGCCCGGCCCGAACAGGTGCAGAGGCTGTTCCGCCGCACGATCGCGGTCGGGGCGGCGTTCGGCGTCATCGAGGTGATCGGCCCGCGCGACCCGAGCCGCGGCGGCGAGCACCTGACGGTCGAGGTGGCGACGTTCCGCTCCGACGGCACCTACTCCGACGGCCGGCGGCCGGACTCGGTCGTATTTTCGTCGCCCGAGGAGGACGCGGCCCGCCGCGACTTCACGATCAACGGCATGTTCTTCGACCCGCTCGCGGGCCAGCTGCACGACTACGTCGGCGGCCGGGCCGACCTCGACGCGAAGGTTCTGCGAGCGATCGGCGACCCGGCGGCGCGGTTCGCCGAGGACCATCTCCGCATCCTGCGCGCGGCGCGGATCGCGACGCGGTTCGGCCTGTCGATCGACCCGGCCACGTTCGCCGCCGCACGTGTGATGGCGGCGCAGATCACGGTCGTGTCCGCCGAGCGGATCGCCGACGAGTTGCGGAAGTTGCTGACGCATCCGAACCGCGTGGCCGGTACGGGCCTCCTCCGGGACTTCGAGTTGATCGGCCCGATCGTACCCGAGTTGCGGCCGATGCTCCCCGTCTGGCACGGAGCAACCAGCGCGGTGGGGGCGCTGGCGCCGGAACCGGTCTCGTTCCCGCTCGCGTTCGCCGCGTTGCTCCGCCTGATCGACCGACCCACCGCGGAAGCGATCGCCGACCGTTTACGACTGTCGAACGCGGAGAAGTCGCGCCTCGCGTGGTTGATCGAGAATCAAAGCACCCTGCTCGACGCGCCGGCGATGCGGCGGAGCACCCTGAACCCGATACTCGTCCACCCAGGAATCCACGAACTGCTCGCGCTGCACCGGGCGCTGGCGCGAGGGCACGAGGCGCCGCACGTCGAATACTGTGAGCGGGTGTTGCGGGACACGCTGCGCGAAGATCTCGACCCGCCGCCGCTCCTCACTGGGAACGACCTGAAGGCGCTCGGTCTGAAGCCCGGGCCGGAGTTCAAGCGGCTTCTCGACGCCGTCCGCGAGGCGCAGCTGGACGGGGAACTTCGGACACGGGACGACGCGCTGGCGCGGGTTCGCTCACTGTCACCCGGGTCTGCGTGACGGCCGCGGCCGGCCGCGTGCCCCACACCACCTCGTCCCACCAGAAGCCGACCAGCGTGCGGAACGTCCGCGGCACTTCCCACAGCGACACCTTGCTGTCACCGCCGGCCCGCGGGCGGTGCGTCACCGGCCGCTCGGCCACCGTCAGCCCGAGCAACCGGGCGCGCGTCAGCATCTCCGAGTTCACGAAGAAGCCGCGGCTCTCGGGGTACAGTTGCGCCAGCGCCGTGCGGCGGAACACCTTCAGGGCACAATCCACGTCGCGGACGCGGGTGCCGAGCAGCGTCCGCGTCAGCAGGTTGTAGCCGCGCGACAGGAAGCGACGCCGCCACGGGTCCTTGCGGTCGGCGCGGTAGCCGGCGGCGATGTCGTGATCCTTCGTCAGTGCCGCGAGATCGCCCAGTTCCGTGAGATCAAACTGGCAGTCGGCGTCGGTGAAGGCGACGAGCGGGAAGCGGGCCGCCTCGAAGCCCGTGCGGAGCGCGGCGCCGTAGCCGCGGTTCGTGCCGTGACGCAGCAACCGGGTGTGCGGCGCGGTCGGGAGGAGGCGTTGGACCTCGGTTGCCGTGCCGTCGCAACTACCATCGTCAACGACGATGATCTCGAAGGCCGCGAAGCGGCCGGCGAGCGCGGTTTCCGCCTCGGCGACGGCCCGGCCGATGATCGCGACCTCGTTGAGCGCCGGGAGGACGAGGCTGATGCGAAGGGGTTCGTCCATGCTCGCCCGCAGTAAGGGGTTGGGCTGCGGGACTGTACCCACACGGGAGCGGCGTTGCAACGCCGCAAGTGGCGGGCGGAGAAATCGCACTTGTCCGGGGCGGTCTTGTGTCTACAAATAGGAGTGTGGTGCTGCTGATTCACCGACCCCACCCACAGGAGGGCGAGCCATGACGCTCCTGAGCCGCAAAGCGGACTACGCCCTCTTGATTCTCTCGTACCTGCACACGAAGCCAGTCGGCGGGAATGCTCGCAGCATCGCCGAGTCGTTTCACCTGAGCCGGCCGTTCGTGGCGAACATTTTGAAAGAGTTGTGCCAGAAAGGGTTTGTGACGAGCCACCGTGGTGTGAAGGGTGGCTACGCCCTGGCCCGGCCGGCGAACAGCATCAGCCTCGCCGAACTGCTCGAAACCGTTGAGGACGGCTTCCGGCTGACCGCGTGCAACCCGTCGCACCACGCCGGGGGCGACGCCTGCTCGTTGACCAACGTTTGCACAATCCACGGCCCGATGGCCGAGGTTCACCACCGTCTCGTCGGCGTCCTCCGCGGGGTGACGCTGGCCGAACTGTTCGACCCGGCGACGCCGAAGTCGTCCGCCCTCCCCACGCTGCCGGTGCTGTCCGCCGGCTGCTGCGGGTCGGCCCGACCGCTCGGCACCCCGGCCTGAATCACCTACGGGATGCGAATGATGTCGACCCTGCCGATCTACATGGACAACAACTCGACGACGCGGTGCGACCCGCGGGTGGTCGAGGCCATGCTGCCGTACTTCACCGAGAAGTTCGGCAACGCCGCCAGCCGCAGCCACGCCTACGGGTGGGAGGCCGAGAGCGCCGTCGAGGAGAGCCGCGACCAGATCGCCGCGATCATCGGCGCCAGCCCGAAGGAAGTGATCTTCACCAGCGGCGCCACGGAGAGCAACAACCTGGCGATCAAGGGCGTCGCCGCGATGTACAAGAAGAAGGGGAACCACATCGTCACGCAGGCGACCGAGCACAAGGCCGTGCTCGACACCTGCAAGCGGCTCGAGCGCGACGGCTTCCAGGTCACGTACCTCCCCGTGGACAAGTACGGCCAGGTCCACGCCGAGCAGGTGAAGGAGGTGCTGACCGACAAGACGATCCTCGTGTCGGTCATGGCCGCGAACAACGAGATCGGCACGGTTCAGCCGATCGGTGCCATCGGGAAGATGTGCAAGGAACGCGGCGTGCTGTTCCACACGGACGCGGTGCAGGCCGTCGGCAAGGTCCCGCTCGACGTCGAGGCCATGGGGATCGACCTGCTGAGCCTGACGGCCCACAAGATTTACGGGCCGAAGGGGATCGGGGCGCTGTACGTCCGCAAGAAGGACCCGCGCGTGCGGCTCGAACCGCAGATCGACGGCGGCGGGCACGAGCGCGGCATGCGTTCCGGCACCCTGCCGGTGCCGCTGATCGTCGCGCTCGGCACCGCGTGCGACATTGCCCGCCGCGAGATGCCGGAGGAGACGGCCCGCACGTTCGCGTTGCGGGAACGGCTCCGCAAGGGGATTATGGACGTGCTCCCCGAGAGCTACCTGAACGGCCACCCCACGGACCGCCTGCCGGGGAACGCGAACATCAGCTTCGCCTACGTCGAGGGCGAGGGGCTCATGATGGGGATCAAGGACGTGGCCGTGTCGAGCGGGTCGGCGTGCACGAGCGCGAGCCTGGAGCCGAGCTACGTGCTGCGGGCGCTGGGCGTCGGCGACGAGCTGGCGCACAGCAGCATCCGCTTCGGCCTGGGCCGGTTCAACACCGAGGCCGAGGTGGATTTCGTGGTGAACCTCGTGACCCGTGAGGTGAACCGGCTGCGCGAGATGTCGCCGCTGTTCGAGTTGGTCCAGCAGGGCGTGGACCTCAAGACGATCGAGTGGGCGGCGCACTAAATCACCAACCACAGCCCGGGGCCGGCCCCGGGCTTTCCGAGCAGGAGACGCACGATGCCGTACAGCGATAAAGTGCTCGAGCACTACAACAACCCGCGGAACGTCGGCAGCTTCGACGCGAAGGACGAGACGGTCGGCACCGGCCTCGTCGGCGCGCCGGAGTGCGGCGACGTGATGAAGCTGCAGATCAAGGTCAACCCGGCCACCGGGGTGATCGAGGACGCGAAGTTCAAGACGTTCGGGTGCGGGTCGGCCATCGCCTCCAGTTCCCTGGCCACCGAGTGGCTGAAGGGGAAGACCGTCGGCGAGGCGCTCGACATCAAGAACACCCAGATCGTCGAGGAGCTGGCCCTGCCGCCGGTGAAGGTCCACTGCTCGGTGCTGGCCGAGGACGCGATCAAGGCGGCGATCCAGAACTACCAGCAGAAGCAGGAATCCGTCGAGGCCCGCGAGCCGGCGGCCGTCGGCTGACCCGAAAGGCGAACCGCCGCCGGCGGTAGTGCCCTCTAATTCCCCGAAACCTTCACGAAAGGGATACGCACATGGCGACCGCGACGGAAACGCTCGAGATCGGCCGGGCGACCGAGGCCCCGACCAAGCCGCTGATCACGGTGACCGAGAAGGCGGCCGAGGAGGTCAAGCGCCACATCGCCGGCGTGGTGGCCGACGGGACCGAGCCCGACGCCAAGTACTACCTGCGCGTCAGCGTCCAGGGGGCCGGGTGCAGCGGGTTCAAGGACAAGCTCGACCTCGACACGAAGTACGACGAGAAGCGCGACCACAAGTTCGAGTACCACGGCATCGAGGTCGTGATCGACAAGCGGTCCGCCCTCTACCTCGAGGGGGCCGTCGTGGACTTCCACGACGACCTGAACAAGCGCGGCTTCACGGTCAAGAACCCGAACGCCAAGACGACCTGCGGGTGCGGCAGCTCGTACTCGATGTAACAGGAGTGTTCAGTGGTCAGTCAAGCCCGCTGGGGTTTGACTGGCCACTGAACACTGAACACCATGGACAACCACTTCGCCCGCCTCGGCCTGCCGAGGCGGTTTGTTGTTGACGCGGCCGCGCTGGAGCGGGCGTACCTGGCGCGGTCGCGGGCCGTCCACCCGGACTTCCACGCCGCCGGCGCGTCCGGCGACCTGGCCGCGAGCACCGAACTGTCGGCCGCGGTGAACGAGGCATACAACACGCTACGGGAGCCGTTCGCCCGCGCCGACTACCTGTTGGGGTTGCTCGGCGGCCCACCGGCGGGCCAGGAGAAGGGCGTCGAGCCGGCGTTCCTCATGGAGGTGATGGAGCTCCGCGAACGGGCCGAGGACGCGAGCCAGCACGCCGCCGTCCGCGCGGACATCGACGGGCGCACGGCCGCACTGGAGGCGCAGGTGGCGGACCGCTTCGGACGGGTCGAAGCGCTGGCCGACGACGCGCCGGAGCGGGCGGCGACACTGGTGACGATCCGGCGGGCGCTGAACGCCCTGAAGACGCTCCGCAGCCTGGCGCGGACCCTCCCCGACGACTGACCCAGGACGCTTAGCTCAGCGGTAGAGCACTCCCCTTACACGGGAGTGGTCACAGGTTCGAATCCTGTAGCGTCCACTCCGCACCCCCGAAGCACCCCCGCATGACCACACCGGCCGTCGTCGGCATCGACCTCGGGACCACGTTCAGCCTCGCCGCCGCGGTCGTGGACGGGACGCCGACCGTCCTGCGTGACGCGGCGGGGAACGCCCTCATCCCCAGCGCCATCAGCTTCCACCCGGACGGCACCGTCCTCGTCGGCACCGCCGCGCGGGAGCGGGCGCTGTCGGACCCCGAGCACACCATCTTCAGCGTCAAGCGGCTCATGGGCCGCACCCTCGCCGACCTCGAGCGCGAGCTGAAGCTCATCCCGCACCAGATCGTCGAGCGCGACACGGGCGGCGGGCGGAAGGTGCTCCGCGTCGACGTGGCGGGGCACGAGCACACGCCGGAAGAACTCTCGGCGATGATCCTCCGCCAAGTCCGCAGGCGGGCCGGGAATCCGACGAAGGCGGTCATCACCGTCCCGGCCTACTTCGACGACGCCCAGCGCCAGGCGACCCGCGACGCCGGCCGCATCGCGGGGCTGGACGTGCTGCGGATCGTCAACGAGCCCACCGCCGCGGCGCTGGCCTACGGGCTCGACCGCAAGGGGGCGGGCACCGTCGCCGTTTACGACCTCGGCGGCGGCACCTTCGACTGTTCGATCCTCACCCTCGCCGACGGCGTGTTCAAGGTGCTCGCCACGAACGGCGACACCTACCTCGGCGGCGACGACTTCGACCGCGAGTTGATGACGCTCGCCGCCCGCGAGATGGGGGCCGACCTCGGCGCCCGCGACCCGGAGTTGCTGCAACACCTCCGCGACGCGGCCGAGCGGTGCAAGATTGCCCTGAGTGCTGCCGACGACGCCCCCATGACCGTGCGGGTCCCCGGCCGTGCGCCGTTCGAGCGGGTCGTCACCCGCGCCGAGTTCGAGGCGCTGATCGCCCCCCACATCGACCGCAGCCTCGCCCGCTGCAAGGCGGCACTCAAGGACGCCGGCCTCACCCCGGCACAGGTTCAGGAAGTCGTGATGGTCGGCGGCTCGACGCGCATCCCCTACGTGCGGCGGCGGGTCGGCGAGTTCTTCGGGCGGGCGCCGCACACCGACCTGAACCCCGACGAGGTCGTCGCGCTCGGGGCCGCGGTACAGGCCGACATCCTCGCCGGCGGCCGCCGCGACGTGCTGCTCCTCGACGTGGTGCCGCTGTCGCTCGGCGTCGAGACGCTCGGCGGCGTCGTGGACAAGCTCGTCCACCGCAACACCACCGTGCCGTGCCGGGCGACGACGCGGTACACCACCGCCGCCGACGGGCAGACGGCCATCCTCCTGAACATCTACCAGGGCGAGCGCGAACTCACCCGCGACTGCCGGTTCCTCGGCACATTCAAGCTCGCCGGCATCCCGCCGATGCCGGCCCAGTTCGCCCAGGTGGACGTGACTTTCCTCGTGGACCAGAACGGCCTCCTCACCGTGTCCGCGAAGGAGCTCCGCAGCGGCGCCGCGGCGCAGGTGACGGTCCAGCCGGCGCACGGGCTCTCGCCGGACGAGGTCGAGCAACTGGTGGACGAGAGCATTGAGCACGCGCGCGACGACTTCACCGCCCGCCGGCTGATCGAACTGCGGAACAAGGCCGCGGGCGACCGGCGGCACACCGACAAGGCCCTCGCCCGGGCGGGGGACCGCCTCACGCCGGACCAGCGGGCCGCGATCGACGACGCGGGGGCCGAGCTCGCGACGGCGGCGGCGGGGGCCGACCTGCCGGCGCTGCAGCGGGCGGTCGACCGGTTCGCGGCGGCGACGAACCCGCTGGCGCAGCTCGTGATGAACGACGTGGTACGCCAGGCGGTCGGCGGGCGGACCGAGGCGGATCTCGGTGCGTCCGGCCTCTGACCGGGGCGTGACCTAGGATTGCGGCGGTCCCGTGAGGGTTCGCCATGCCGCGGTCGGTCGTGGGAGGTCTGTGGGAGTTGCTGACCGGCACGCCGGTGGGGCTGGTCGTGCTCGCGGTCGGGGCGCTCGCGGCGACCTTCGCCTACCACGACTGGGCGACGCGCGACCGCGGGTCGGGTGGCGAGGGGCTGACGGGCCGCGTCCGGGTCGGGATGCACTTCTCGGAGGTCGGCCGGTCGCTCGACACCGGCCCGCCGCCAAAGCCCTCCTACCCTCGGATGCGCCAGCACTTCCCGACCGACGAATTCGGCGACGGCGTCCTTAACTACCAGGGCCAGGGGCTCAAGCTGCGCGTCGTCTTCCTCGGCGGGTACGTCACCTCCGTGGAAGAGGCACTGGTCCCCGACGACCCCGGAAGCTACCGCTACGATTTCCGCATGACGGAGCGCACCCCATGACCTGGCACGACTCCCGCGACGTCGGCGAGCTGTTGTTCGAGAAGTTCGGCAAGCTCGACCCGCTCACGGTGCGGTTCACCGACTTACACCGACACGTCCTCGCGCTCGACGGGTTCGAGGGGAAGCCGGAGGCGTCCAACGAGAAGCTCCTCGAAGCCATCCAGATGGCGTGGTACGAGGAGTGGCAGGACGAGTACGGGGGTTGACTCACGCCGCCGGCGTCGCCCGGCGGAAGCGGCGGGCGGTCCACCAGCCGAGGCCGCCGACCGGCAGCATCACCCCCAGCCACGGGCCGACCGCCACGCCGACCAGCGCCAGCCCTTCGCCGAACGCCACCAGCATCGCCCACGACGCGCCGAACGTCTTCGACACGCGCTCGCCGAACGTCGGCGGGGCCGGCGGCGGGTCGGCCGTGGGCGGGACGTAATTCGCTTCCTCGCGCAGGTTCAGGGTCACCGTCGAGAGTGCGGCCCGCCCCTCGATGAACTTCTGGCGCCCCTCGGCCACCTCGATCTGCTCGCGGAGCGGCTGAATCTGCCGGCGAATGGCGAGCGACTCCTCGACGGACCGGGCGCGCTCGGCGAGGAGCTTGAGGAGGTTGTCCTCCTCCGCCTTCATGTTCTTCACGCGCGCCTGGATGTCTACGTACTCCGCGGTCAGGTCGCTCGACTCGACCTTGTCGCGTTCGGGAATGCCGAGTTTCCGCAGCCCGGCCACCAACTCCCGAAACTTCGCCACCGGCACCTCCAGCCGGAACGCCGCCGTCCGCTTGCTGCCGGCGTCGCCGCGCGACTCGGAGCTGATGAGCCGACCGCCGGCCGCCGACAGGAGTTCGTCGGCCTGCTTCTCGGCGGCGTCGAGGTTCTTGACGACGAGATCGAGGTGGCCGGTGTAGACGATCTTGCGATCGACCGGCTCGACCTTCGGCTGCCCGGCCGGCGGCGCCGCGACCGCCCGCGCCGCGGCTACGGCTTCGGCGGCGGCCCGAAAGTCGGCCTGCCGTGCACCCCCGCCCTCCCGAGCCGCCTCCGCCGCCGCGGGCGAGGCAGGCGGCGCGTACGACCGGCTTGCGTACCGGACCGTCGTGGCGGAGAGGATGACGCCGACAACGACGAGGGCGACGACCAACACGCCGATGATGACGTACACCGGGGACACGGCGCGGCGTGAGGCTTCGGCCGGTCGGGCCGGCGGGTCGGTGGTGGTCACGGGCGTCCCTCGGGACAACGGGTACGGCCGGGGGGGCAGTGTAGCCCGCCCGTTGATTACGGCTTCTTGTCCTTCTTCTCCGTGTCGCGGATCGCCTTCACGGCGTCGTCGGTCAACTTCTGCCAGTACTTCTTCTCGTCCTCCGTCATCCCGCGGGTGCGGAGCCGCTCCACCGCGGGGATCGCCGCCTTGCTCGACGGGCCGAACTGCACCAGGGTGGTGATCGCGGCCACCACGACCTCCGCGTCGTCGGACGTCAGGGCGCGCACCACGTCGTCGATCTTCCGGGCCGCCGCCGGCCCCATCTGGCCGAGCACGTTCAGCGCCTGGAGGCGCGGGCCGACGTCCTTGTCGTTCGCGTACCGGGCGACGGCGGACAGGTTCTCGTCGTTCAGCTCCTTCGGGTCGTACCGCATCAGCACCAGCCGGGCCATGATCTCGACCTGCTTGTCGCGCTCCACCAGGCCGGTCGGCGACGGCGACTCGCCCGCCTTCGGCGCCGGAGCGGGTGACAGCCGCTTCTTGACGGCCGCGACGTAGCCCGCCGTCACCTTCTCGTCCGACCGCGGCACCTCGTTCTTGAGGTCCTTCAGGAGCGGCGCCTTGGGGTCGCGTGGGGCCAGCGGCGGGCCGAGGATGACGAGCGACTGGTACGCCTCCATCCGCACCGGGGCGCTGTGGTCGGCGGCGAGCCTGAACAGCGCCTCCTGCGCCCGGTGGCTGGGGCCGGCGTGGTCGTTCAGGGCGATGCGGCCGAGGGTGAACGCGACCGACCGGCGCGTCTCGTACGCGGCGTCGAGCATCGGCGGGCCGATCAGGTACCCAATCGCCCCCTCGGCCTTCGACCCGAACGCGGACAGCGTTTGGATGGCGTGGAGCCGCGCCCCGCTGCCGCTCGCCCCGTCCTGGGCGACGATGAACATGATCCGCACCGCCTCCTTGACGTCGGCGTCCTTCTCCAGCCCGACCGCGCCCACGGCCTCGTACGCGGCGGCGCGCACCCCGGGGTCCTTCTCGTTGCTCGACGGCATCCGCTCGATCACTGCTTTCGGCCAGGTCGGCTCGCGGCGGACGATGTCGGGGCCGAAGTTGGGGATCGTCCGCAGCGACCGCTCGCGCACGGCCGGGTCGAGGTCGCGGGTGTCCTTGATCGTCTCGACCAGGGAGCGGCCGTTGATCTCCTTCGGCCACTCGACCTTCACCGACGTGCTGCTGCCGCCGTCCTCCTTCTTCTTCTCGGAGGCGGCGGGGGGAACGGCTGCGGCGACACCGGCGGCTGCGACGCGACGCCCATGCCGGGAACGGCCGGCATCGGGGCCACAGGCGGAGTCACCGGCGCGGGCGTCGGCATCGGCATCGGCATCGGCCCCTGCGTCACAAGCGGGGGGATCGGGCTCGGCGCCGGCGTTGGGGTCGGCTCCGGGGCCGGCGGGTCCTTCGGCGGGGGGGTGACGTCCGGTGCGGGGCGCGGCGCCGGCGCCGGCGTGGGTTCGGGTTCCGGCTCGGGCGCCGGGTGCGACTTCTTGCCGCACCCGGCGAGCATCAGCAGGGCGACGAGCAGGAACGTGCCCGTGGCGGTCGGTCGGCGCATGACGGCTCCTCGGCTCCTCGTCCCCGTCTTCCCACAACGCGCAGCATACCGCGACCGTTGGCCCCCACGCAACCTCGCCCGGGGCCGAGAATTGGGTAGCCCCCCGCCCGCCCGCGGCGATACGATCGAAGCACGGGGGTGATGTGATGCCGATGGAGTGTCCGGATTGTGGCGGGCGGCTGACGGGCGCCGACCGCGAGGCCGACGACTACCGCTGCGGCCGGTGCGGGGTGCTCGTGCGCGAGCCGCGCCGCACGCCGGGGGGCGACGACTACGACGACCGCCCGCGCCGCCGCCGCCGGCCGCCGAAGCGCAGCGGCCGCGGCGTGCTGCTGGTACTCGGTGCGGTCGGCCTGCTGCTGCTCCTGGGGTGCGGCGGCGTCATCGGGGCGGTGGTGTGGGCGGGGACGCCGCGGTGGGAGGAGTACCGCTCGCCGAACGGCGGCTACACCGTGGAGTTGCCGGCGAAGGCCCGCGCCGACATGGCCAAGATCGCCGCCAACCACGGGCCGGTGCCGCCGGGCGTCGTGTACGAGGGGACGCTCCTGCTCGGCCGGCTGGAGGAGTACAGCATCGTCTACACCGACCTCGCCCCCGACGTGCGGTTCGGTAACACCGACGAGATGATCCTCGACCAGGCCTTGAAAAACCTCCGCGAGGGCCCCGTGCCCGCGACCATCATTTCCACGAAGGACGTGACCGTGTCCGGGTACAAGGCCCGCGAAGTGAAGCTGCGGCTGAAGGAGCAAAACCTGCTGTCCCGGATCGTGGTGACGCCGACGCGGCTGTACACGGCCATCGCCGGCGGCCCGTTCACCGGGGCGGACGAGCC
>JBGAQM010000099.1:0-17139 GCA_044220735.1 Urbifossiella sp.
GTAGGCGCCGCTGCAGCCCTCCCACTTCCGCGTCTGGAGGTAAGCTTCGACCTCGGCGGGCGTCAGCGCCGTCATGCGGACCAGGCTCCGCTCCTGCCAGCAGAGTTGGAAGTCGCCCGGCCGGCGCCACAGGCACACGCCCGTCCACAATTCGTGAACCGTCCCCGCCAGCGACGTAATGATGCGGCGCGCGTCGGCCTCGTCGTCGGGCTTCCCCACCACCTTGCCGTTCAGCCAGCCCACGGTGTCGGCCGCGATGACCACGCCGTCGGCGACCTTCGGCGCGACCGCCGCGGCCTTCAGCCACGCCAGCTCGCCGACGTAGTGGCGACAGTCGCCCAGCCGCGCCTCGGTCGGCTCGTCGATGTTCGCGGGGAGCACGTCGAAGGCGTACCCGGCCTGCGTCATGAGCCAGCGGCGGCCGTGCGAGCCGCTGGCGAGGGTCAGGCGGAACGGGAGGTTCGGGCCCATGCGTCGAGCGCCTCGGCGAGGGGCGGCCACAGCCGGTCGGGGGTCAGGTCGGCGAAGCAGACCGTGCCGTTCGGGCACGTCTTCAGGTAGCTCCCGGCGCAGGGCACCATCGTCTCGACGCCGCCGGTCGGGAAGCCGTAGGGGCCGTGCTTCGCGGCCCGGGTACAGGTATACGGGGCGACGCACGGCCGACCCAGCGCCGCCGCCAGGTGGAGCGGGCCGGTGTCGTTCGACAGCATCACGTCGCACGCGGCCAGGAGCGCGGCCAGTTGCGGGAGCGTCGTCGTGCCGGTGACGTCGAGCGACGGGCCGGACAGGCCGGCGGCCGCCGCCTGCGACAGTGGGGTGTCTTCCGGCCCGCCGACGAACACGACCGACCCGCCGGCGTGCGATTGCGCCCGCCGTAACAGTTCCGCGAAGTGCCCCGGCGGCCAGCGCTTCGTCACCCAGCGGGCGCCGACGCCGACGGCGATCCGCGGGCGGGGCAGGGTGGCGAGCTCCGCGTTCGCCCAACTCACGGCCTCGGGTTGCAACGGAACGTGGAAGCGCTTCGGGCCGTCGCCGGCGCCCACGGCTTCGGCGATGCGCCAGTACCGATCGACGGCGTGGATACGGTCGGCGTCGGGCACGGGGACGCGGCGGGTGTAGGCGTAGCGGGCGCCTTCGCGGGCGTTCGCAAACCCGACGCGCCGGCGGGCGCCGGTGGCGATCGTCATGAGGCCGGACCGCAAGAGCCCCTGCAGGTCGAGGACGAGGTCGAAGCGGCGGCGGCGGAGCTCGGCGGCGAACCGGGCCGAGTACGCGGCCGCGGCGCGCCACCCCTTGCGGGCGGCGCCGCGGTCGAACGCGAGGGTGTCGGTGAGGTCCGGGTGGCCGGCGAGGAGCGGCTCGTACGCGGCGTTGACGACCCAGGTAATCCGCGCCACCGGGAACGCACGCCGCAAGGCCGACAGGACGGGGAGTGCGTGGACCACGTCGCCCCGCGCGCTCGGCGTGATGGGGGCGATCCGTTCCGGCGTCATCGGGAGTCCTTCCGAGCCACCCGCCGGCTCACGCCGGCCGTTCGCCCCGGACCCGCGGGAGCAGCGCCGCCACCAGCGCGAGCAGCCCCACCGCGAGGAGGTACGGAGTCGCGTGCCGCGGGTCCATCTGGAACGCGACCGACCCCGCGAACGGCCCGATGATCCGGCCGAGCGACGCGAACGCCTGGTTCACCCCGAGGACCTCTCCCTGACGCGCGGGGTCCGCACGCTTCGACACCAGCGCCGACACGGACGGGTTCACGAACGCGAACCCCACGACCGCGACCGACACCGCCGCGTAGAAGCCGGCCTTCGACGCCGAACCCGCGTCGGCCGCCGCCCACGCCACCGCGGCCATCCCGGCGAGGCCGGTCATCATCAGGACCAGGCCCGTCGCCAGCAACCGGTGCTCCGCCCCGCGCTTCGCCAGCGGCCGGTACATCCCGCCCGCGAACGTCAGGACCGCGCCGACGAACGCGAACACCAGGAAGTTGTCCTCGACGGACATGCCGAACGCCGCCTCCGTGAGCAGGGCGAGCGTCGCCTCCAGGTTGGCGAACGCGCAGATGGCCAGGAAGTAGATGAGCACCAGCGCGCCGACCGTCGGCATCCGCAGCACCGCGGCCGTCCGCGACAGGCTGAAGAACTCCTTGCCCGCCTTGTTGGCCGGGTCGCGCGTTTCCCGAAAGATCGCGGCGGCGAGCAGCAGCGCGGCGAGCGACAGTCCCGACGCGAGCGCCCCGACGCCCCACGGCTGCTGGTCGAACGCGGCCAGCCCGAAGTAGGCGATCAGTGGGCCGAACGTGAACCCGGCCCCGAACGCGATGCCGATCAGTGCCATCCCCTTCGCCCGCTTCTCCGGCGTCGTGCAGTCGGCGATGACCGCGGCCGCGGTGCCCACGCTCGCCCCGGCGACCCCCGCCCCGACCCGGGCCGCGAGCATCAGCCCGACGGCCAGCGCCGCGGACGACGCCGGTAGGGTGACGGCGAACCCGTACAGGGCGTAGAAGACGACGGAGCCGAGGAGGCTGATGAGCAGCACCGGGCGTCGGCCGATGCGGTCGGACACGCGGCCCCACACCGGCGAGAACACGAACTGCATCAGCGAGAAGACCGAAAACAGCACCCCGATCACGACGCCGGCCGCGGTCGGGCTCAGCCCCAGCCCGGCGGGTCCGAGGTACGGCTCGGCCTGCCGCGGCATCACCGGCAGCACGATTCCGAACCCGAGCAGGTCGATGAACACGACGAGGAAGACGACGAGCATCGCCTTCCGCGGCGGGGGCGTGTGGGGGGCCTCAGGCACAATCATCCCGTGAGGATACGGCCCCCGCCGTGCCGCGGATAGCCCGCCGGCACGGGCGGCACGATCCGCTCAGCCGGCGGGATTCGTCCCGTTCGCGGCCCATGCGGCTTCCGTGAGGGTTGTTCGACGCGGGCCCGTCGTTCAAGCTACCGGTATGGCGACTGCCGACTCCTTCCACCGACCCCCGGCCGCCCCGGACGCCGGAACGCGCCCCGCGTTCCTCGTGATCCACACCGAGAGCGTGCCGGACGGTCGACTGCTTTCGGCGGTCAACTACCCCGGCGAACGACTGACGCCGGACGAGGCGATCGACCGCGCCCGCCGCGAGCAGCAGGAGGCCCGCCGCGACGGGTCGGACGTCCTCCCGGTGAGCTTCCACGTCCCGGTCGCGGTGTGCGTGCTCCGCGTCGCCGCCGACTTCTCGCTCCAGGCGCTCACCTGCCTCGACGCCCCGCACTTCCGGCCGCGCGAGATCGTCAAGAAGTTCTGGCTCGGCGTGTCGTGCTACAAGGCGAGGTTGGTGACGTTCAACGGCCGCGGGTTCGACCTGCCGCTGCTAGAACTGGCGGCTTTCCGACACGGCATTGCCGCCCGCGACTACTGCCAGACGAGCCGCAACCGGTTTCACGGGGCGATCGACTTGATGGACTGGCTCACGAACTTCGGCGCGTTCCGCCTCACCGGCGGCCTCGACCTGCTGGCGAAAATGCTGGGGAAGCCCGGCAAAATGGACATGAGCGGCGACCGCGTCCTCGACCTGTTCCGCGAGGGCCGGGTGCAGGAGGTGAACGACTACTGCCTGTGCGACACCCTGGACACGTACTTCGTGTTTCTTCGCACCCGTGTGTTCGCCGGCGATATTCTTCCCGAAGAGGAGGGGGCCTTGGTCGCGTCAGCCCGCGGGCTGCTGGAGTCGAAGGCGGCCGAGTACCCGGTGCTGCGGAAGTACCTGGATGGGTGGGCGGCCGTAGAATGAACTGTTAGCGCCGCGAACCCGCCGGCGCCCGGGTCTGTCGGAGCACCATGAACGAAAAGACAATGGTCCGCATCGTGGCCGGTTCACTCCGCGGGCGGCGGGTCTACACCGTCGTCCACGAGGGGATGCGGCCGACGCCGCAGTTGGTGCGCGAGGCGCTGTTCAGCATCCTCGGCAACGCCGTGCCCGGCCGCCTCTTCTACGACATCTTCGCCGGCACCGGCGTCGTGGGGATGGAGGCCGTGAGCCGCGGCGCGACCGGCTGCCGGTCGATCGAGAAGGACGGCAAGCTTGGGGCGGCGATCATGAAGTACGCGACCGAGTTCGGCGTCGCGGACCGACTCCAGGTGTTGAAGGCCGACGTATACCGCTGGGGCGAGCGGTGGATCCCGCCGGGGAACGCGCCGGTGAACCTGTTCCTGAGCCCCCCGTTCCCCGACCTGAGCGAGAAGGCCGAGGAGTTCCTGGCGCTGGTGAACGAGTTGCTCGACAAGGCGCCGGACGAGTCGGTGCTGGTGATCCAGGCCGAGGACGGCTTCCCGCTGGACCGGCTGCCGGACCTGCCGGCGTGGGACGTGCGGAAGTACGGCCGCAACCTGCTCCTGTTTCGCGTGAAGGGCGAACCGGTGCCGGCCACCGACGCCGTGAATCCGGTATGACGCACCCCCTGCCGCTCCTCCGCCGGCGCGAGATCGAGGCCGGCGTGATCGCCCCGCTGGTCGCGGCGTTCGCCGCCGAGGTCGGGCCAGACCGCGCCCGCGAGATCGCCGCCGGCGTGGTAAAAGACCTGGCCAGACAGGGCGGGTGCGCCGCGGCCGCGGGACTCGGCGGTAACGGGCTCCCCGAACTAAAGCGCGCCGTCGAGAAGTGGACCGACGACGACGCGCTCGAACTCGACGTGTTGCGCGACGACGCAGAGGCGTTCGAGTTCAACGTGGTGCGCTGCCGGTACGCCGAGATGTACCGCCGGCTCGGGCTCGCCGAGTTGGGCCCGGTGCTGTCGTGCAACCGCGACGCGGCGATGATCGAGGGGTTCAACCCGGCCATCGCCTTCACCCGCACCCAGACGCTGATGGAAGGCGCGACGCACTGCGACTTTCGCTACCGCGCCGCGCCGCCTACGGGGTGAGCGGCTGCGTCCACGCCGCCTCGGTATCGCCCTTCGCGTACGGGTTCGGGTGCGGCTTCGTGCTCGTCACCTTCGCCCGCACGTACAACTCATTCCCGGTCAGCCGGTAGCTCGGCCGGGCGTCCGCCGAAGTCGCCACCACCTTTCCCACGTCGGCGCCGTACACGCGCGTCACCGGCAACTCGTTCCCGTCCTTGTCGAGCCGGGCCGTCGAGTCGAGGTTGGCGCCCTTCATCGTCGCCACGAACTCGGTCTTGTAGCTCACGCCCGGCTCGGCGCGGATCGCCAGCTTGTACTCGCCGCCGCCGCGCTGCACGTCGTCGAGGACCACGCCGCTGCTGGCGTAGAAGTCGCCGGCGTCGATCGCCTTCACGATGCTCTCGGGCGTCAGGTGCCCGGCCTTCACCATGACCCACCCGCGGCCGGGGTTCGTCTTGCCGAGGCCCCACTCGTGGTAGGCGTGCGAGTCGTCGGTTCCCAGGCCGTACACCACGCCGAGGCCGTGCTTTCCGAGCCGGAGCGCCAGGGCGATGTCCCACACGCGCTCGGTCGAGGCGTGCTGCTCGTCGCCGTAGTTCTTCACCCCCGGGTGGCCGTTGAACACCTCGAAGTACTTGAGCCCGTCCACCAGCAGCATCTCCTCGGCGCGGACGCCCCAGCCGAAGTTCGGGTGGTTCAGGAACGCGATCATGAACCGCCCCGACTTCGTCCGCTGGTCGGCCACCTGGCGCAGGTTCACGCTGATCGTTTCGGTCGCGTCCTTGCCGTCGATCGGCTTCACCACGTCGCGGAGGTTGATGCCGTTCATGTGGATCGGCCGCTTGGCGTAGCTGTGGGTGATCTCCTCGGCCGGGATCATCAGGAACTTGCCCGGCTCCTCCAGCAGCCCGCGGAACTCGGCGAGCGGCTTGAGCCGCACCTGCGGCTTGCCGTCCATGTCGCGCCGCTCGACCCACCGCTCGCCGAACCGGGCGGCGTACTTCTCCACGGCCTTCACGCGCTTCGGGGTGCCGTCGGCGGGCGCCCACTTCTCGCCCTCGGCGATGATGTTGTGGTCGGTGAGCGCGAGGAAGTGGTAGTTGTGGGTGCGGTACCAGTCGGCGATCATCTCGGGGAAGTCGTCGCCGTCCGACCACAGCGAGTGCGTGTGCAGGTTCCCCTTCCAGAACTGCGGGGGTGCCGCGGCGACGGGCAGCGGCGCGGGGCCGGGGGTATTCACCCCCGGTGTCTGGAACGCGACCGCGGCGGCGAACAGCACGAGCGTCACGCCGGTGGCAACGAGGGCTCGGGACATGGCGGCGGGTCCGGTGGGGTGGGTCCGATTAGCATACCGCGCCGGCGGCGCGGCGCATCGCCGCGGCCGAGTCGCGGGCGAAGCGGCGCTGGGCCCGGCGGGTGAGCGGGTAGCCGAGTCGAGCCAGCGGGTGCCGCGGGCGTGAGAACGCGAGGATGTCGTACCACACCGCGCCGGTGTCGCGGTCCCACTCGACCAGGAACCGCTCCTCGCCGGACTCGGCGTGGTCGGGCAGTGTGCCGTAGGCGAACCCGAATCGGTCGGCCTCATCCATGGCATACACGATCCGGCAGGCGTTCACCCACCACACGCCGACGAGCCGCGCCACGACCGCGACCACCTCGCCGGGGCGCAGCGGCAGGTCGCCTGGGTGAGGCTCGACCCAGCCGAGGCGGAACTGCTTCCACCGTTGCAGGGCAGCGCGCGCGGCGGTGAATACGAGTTCCCCCTCGCCGAGCGGGACGCGGGTGCGATCTACGGTGTATCCGGCGGGTGGCGTGGTCGCAGTCGAGCCGACCGCCGCGTACGTAAACGGCAGCTCGGCCTGTGCCACGCGGAAGGCGTCGAGTGCGGCGGGCGTCGGGCGGCGGATGCAGATCATCAGGAGCCCTCACAACCGCGGATCGACCGGTTCGCTCTCCAGCGCCAGCACGCCGAACACGCACTCGTGGACGCGGCGCAGCGGCTCGCGCTTCACGAACCGCTCCAGCGCCTCCACCCCCAGCGCGAACTCGGCCAGTGCCAGCGACCGCTTCCGCCCCAGTCCTCGCTGCCGCAGCCGCGACAGGTTCTCGGGCGCCAGGTAGTCGGGGCCGTAGATGATCCGCAGGTACTCGGGGCCGCGGCACTTCACCGCCGGCTGCGCCACCCCCTTCGACCCGCGGAACACGAACCCGGCCGGTTTCACGACCATCCCCTCCCCGCCGCGGCCGGTCAGCTCGGTCCACCAGTCGGTCGCCGCCTGCTCGGCCGCGGGGTCGGCCAGATCGACCTCGACGTTCGCGGTGGCGACGAACAGGCCGGGGTCGGCGGCGCACGCGCGGGCGAGCGTGTCCAGGTGCCAGCGGTGCGGCTTGTCGGCGTGAACCTGCCCCTCCGTGGCAAGGAGGTGGAACGGGGCCAGCTTCATGCCGTCGAGCGAATCGACCGGCCAGCAGTAGCGGCGGTAGGCGTCCACGAACCGCGACACGTTGCCGAGCCGGTCGCGGAACGCGCCCGCCAGCTGTGACGCGCTCTCCCGGTCGTGACCGGTCAGGCGCCCAACCGCGGAATCAAGTGCGGCCACGACCTGCGGCACGGCGGCCGCCCCGGCCGCGCCGACGGCGGCGTACTGCGCCTTCAACAACTCCTGCGCCTTCGCCGACCACGGCATCAACTCGCAGTCGAGGACGGCCCAGCCGGTCGCCAGTTCGTCCCACAACCCCGCCGCGGCCACCGCGACCCGCACGCGCTCCAGGAATCGCGACTCCAGGTCTGAGTCCACGAAGAACGGCCGGCCGGTACGCGTGACCACGGCCCCGGCCCCGTCCGCGACGCCGAACCGCTCACGGGCCGCGGCAGCGTCGCGGCACACGATCACGACGGCCCGCGAGCCCATGTGCTTCTCCTCGCACACCACGCGGTCGGCCCCCTGTGCCCGGTAGTACGCGAACGCCTCCGCCGGGTGTTCGAGCAGCCCCGGCCGCGCCGTCGTCTCGCTCGGGCTCATCGTCGGCGGGAGGTAGACGAGCCAGCGCGGGTCGGCGGCGAAACGGCTCATCACCTCCAGCGCCGCGGCCGCGTTCTCCTCGCGCACCGTCACCGTGCCGCGCAGGCCCGTCGTGATGAACCGCTTGCCGAGTAAGTCCTCGGCGTCGAGCATCCGGTCGTGGTGCTGCTGCGCGGTGAGCGCCCCCGGCACCGGCAGGAACGGCCGCGCCGGCTCGGCATACGTGCGGGCGGCGGGGACGGACACGAACTCGCGCTCGGGCCACCGCAGTGCCGTCAACTTGCCGCCGAAGACGCAGCCGGTGTCTACGTTCATGGTGCGGTTCAGCCACTCGGGCTCGGGGACGGGCGTGTGGCCGTACACGACCGCCGCCGGGCCGCGGTAGTCGGCCGCCCAGTTCAGCCGCACCGGCAGGCCGAACTCGTCCGTCTCGCCGGTCGTCTCGCCGTACAGGGCGAACTCGCGCACCGCCCCGCTCGCCCGGCCCTGCATCTCCGCCTTCATCCCGGCGTGCGCTACGACCAGCTTCCCGCCGTCGAGCACGAAGTGGCTGACCAACGAGTCAAGGAAATCGGCGACCTCGCGCTCGACGGCCGGCCGCAGCCCGGCGGGGAGGGCGTCGAACTCTGCCATGGTCTGCGCGAGGCCGTGGGTGAGCTTCACGTCGCGGCCGCGGAGTTTGCGCACCAGCTTCACGTCGTGGTTGCCGGGGACGCAGATGCCGGTGCCGGCCGCGACCATGTTGCGAACGAGGTGGACCACCTCGAGCACGCGCGGGCCGCGGTCCACTAGGTCGCCGACGAACACGGCCTTCCGCCCGGCCGGGTGCGAGAACACGCGGCGCCCCCACACCGGATGATCGACCGCATTCTCGGCCGCGACGTACCCGAGTTGCGTAAGCAGTACCTCAAGCTCGTCGCAACACCCGTGGACGTCGCCGATCACGTCGAACGGGCCGGTCTCGCCGCGGCGGTCGGTCCAGAGTGGCACGCGCTCCACGACCGATGCGTCCACGTCGGCGACGCTGCGAAGGATCGTGATGTGGCGGAACCCTTCGCGCTCCAGACCGCGGACCGAGCGGCGGAGGTAGTCGAGTTGGTGGCGGACGACGTGCGGGCCGAACGCGCGGTCGGGCCGAGAGCGGTTCCGCTCGTGGCACACGACTTCCGGCAGGTCGAACACGACGGCCGCCGGCAGAACGTGGTATCGACGGGCCAACTCCACGAGCGGCTTGCGGTCCTCCGGCTTCACGCTCGTCGCGTCCACGACGGTGAGCCGGCCGAGGCCCAGCCGTTCTTCGAGGAGGTAGTTCAGCACGCGGAACGCGGCCGGCGTGGCGGTCTGGTCGGTGTCGTCGTCGGACACGAGCCCGCGGCAAGCGTCGGACGACACGACCTCGGTGGGCTTGAAGTGTCGGCGCGCGAACGTGCTCTTGCCGCCGCGCTCGGCCCGATCAGAACCACGAGGCTGAGTGTGGGGAGGCGGATCGTCAGCGGCGGGACGGTTTCGCCATGCGGTGGGTGGGAGGGCGGGCTGGTCGTGGGGCCGGTTTCCAACCGGCCGTGGTCAGGCCGGCCGGTTGGAAACCGGCCCCACGAAAACGGCCATCTGCGTCGGCGCACCCAGCGCCGCGTCCTCCGGGCCAACGGGATGAAACATTACCGCGTAGCCGTGCCGCGCGGCGACGGCGTCGGCCCAGGCGCGGAACTCGGCGCGGTCCCACTCGAAGCGGTGGTCGGGGTGGCGGAACTTCCCGGCCGGCAGGCTCGGCCACGTCGCGTTGTACTCGCGGTTCGGCGTCGTCACCACGACGGTGCTGGGGCGCGCGAACTCGAACACCGCCCGCTCGAACGCCGCGAGCCGCGGCGGGTCCAGGTGCTCGATCACCTCGACCACCGCCGCCGCGTCGAAGCCTTCGAGCCGCCGGTCGCGGTACAGCAGCGAGCCGTGCAGCAGCTTGACCCGACCCGCCACCGGGGCGGGGAGTCGGTCCAGCCGCCGTTCCGCGATCTCCAGCGCCCGCAGCGACACGTCGAGCCCCACGACCTCGGCGAACTGCCGCTCGCGGAGGAGTTCGCGGATGAATTTCCCCTCGCCGCAACCGAGGTCGAGTACGCGTGCCGCGCCGGTCGCCTTCAACGCCGCGACCACCGCGGCGTGGCGCTGCTCGTTCAGGCTGAGGGGCGTTTCGAGTACGTCCTCGGGGGCGGCGGGTGCGTCCTCGTCGGCCTCGGCCGGGGCTTCCTCCTGTACCAGCCGGGCCAGCGCCTCGCGGACCAGCGACGGCCGGTTCCTCAGGTAGCGCCGGGCGATCTCCTCCCGCAGCGGGTGCGCCGCGAGCCAGCCCGCACCCTTGTCCAGCAGCTTGTCCACCTCGTCCTCGCCGACGAAGTAGTGCTTGTGCCCGGCGAGCACCGGCACCAGCGCGTACAGGTGCGCGAGCAGCGCCGACAGCGGCACCGTGCCGCGCAGCTCGAAGGCGAAGTACGGGCTGTCGCCCCACTCGGGGAACGTGGGATCGAGCGGGACGCGGGTGGCTTCGACCTCGTAGCCGAGCGGCTCGAACGCGGCGCGGAGGAGGCGTTCACCGCCGCGGACGGGGAGCACGTCGAGCCGGGCCGCGAGCGGCAGCGGCGAGCCGGCCAGTTCGGGGTGCGTCTTACAGGTTCCCTGCAACGCACTCCCGAGCACCTGGCTGACTGCGACGCTGAGGAACGACGACGCGGTATACGGCCGGTCGTTCACGTACTGGCCGAGGAGGAACGACTGGTCGGGTGCCTTGCCGCGGACGATGCCGACCGGATCGACTTCGAGGAGGAGAGCGGCTGTACACCGGTCGTCGGTGGCTTCGGGGTAGAAGACGTGGGCGCGGCCGAAGCTGAGGTCGAACGACTGGACGCGGTCCGGGTGCTTGTGGAGGAGGTAGCCGAGGTCGGTGGCCGGGCGGCGGGTGGTGGTGAGCGTCAGGAGCATCGGACCCTCGCGGCGCCGGTCGGGGCATGATAGCGAGACGCGCCGGCGGGCGACGGGTTCACGTACAACGACTGACATGTCTGAAGCTCCCGTGACTCCCCGCCGGCTCACCCGCCGTCGCTTCTGGGGCGCCGCCGCGCTCGGCGGCATCGGCGTGGGGCTGTACACCTGGCGCGTCGAGCCGCACTGGGTCGAGGTCGTCCGCCGCGACTTGCCCGTCGCCGATCTTCCCGACTCGCTCGTCGGCCGCACGCTCGCGCAGGTGAACGACCTGCACGTCGGCCCGCGCGTCGATTCGGACTACCTCGTCCGCTGTCTGCGCACGGTGTCCGCGTTCGAGCCCGACCTGGTGTGCGTCGTCGGCGACTTCGTGACCGCGACCGGCAGCGAGGCCGTGGACGAGGCCGCCCGCGTGATGGAGACCCTGACCCGCCCGCCGCTCGGCTGCTTCGCCGTGCTCGGCAACCACGACTACGGCCTCCGCTGGGCTTACCCCGAAATCGCCGACCGAATCACGAAGCAACTCACGGACGTGGGCGTTCGCGTGCTGCGGAACGCGAGCACGGTGGTGAACGGCCTGCGGGTCGCGGGCGTCGATGACTTCTGGGGCGCGAACGTCGGCGGCTCCGACATTACGAGCGCCCTCGCGGGCGGCGGGCCGACGGTGGTGCTGTGTCACAACCCGGACGCGGTTGACCTGGGCGGCTGGTGCGACTTCCGCGGCTGGGTGCTCGCCGGGCACACCCACGGCGGCCAGTGCAAGCCGCCGTTCCTGCCGCCGCCGTTCGTGCCGGTGATGAACAAGCGCTACACCGCCGGCGAGTTCGACCTCGGCGACGGCCGCCGCCTGTACATCAACCGCGGCCTCGGCCATCAGCTGCGGGTGCGGTTCAACGTCCGCCCCGAGATCACCCTGTTCCGCCTCGCCCGAGCCTGACCCATGAGCGGTATCATCTACCTCCTCCACGACAACGACCGGCTCGACCCGGTCCGCGAGCGAGCGTGTGAGTCCGAATCGCTCCTCCAGGAACTCCTGGCCCGGCACCCGGCCCTGCTCGCCGGCGACCAGATGGACGAGGCCGCCCCGCGCCGCTGGCTGCTCGTCAAGCGCGAAATGGGTGTCCCCGACGAACCCGAGGCCGGGAACCGGTGGGCGGTCGATCATCTGTTTCTGGATCAAGACGGGGTGCCGACTCTCGTCGAGGTGAAGCGCGCGGCCGACACCCGCATCCGCCGCGAAGTTGTGGGTCAGTTACCCGACTACGCCGCGAACGCCGTCCTTCACTGGCCGGCCGACGACATCCAGACGCGGTTCGAGGCGGCGTGCGAGGTCCGCGGCGACGACCCGGCTGAGACCGTGGCCGAGTTCCTGGGCGGGGCCGACCCGGATGTCTTCTGGCAGTCGGTGAAGACGAACCTTCAGGCCGGCCGCGTCCGGCTGGTGTTCGTCGCCGACGAGGTGCCGCGCGAGCTGGCGCGGGTGGTCGAGTTCCTGAACGCCCAAATGGACCCGGCGGAGGTGCTGGCGGTCGAGGTCCGGCAGTACGTCGGGGTCGGGTCGGTGCGGACCCTGGTGCCGCGGGTGATCGGCCGAACGGCCGCCGCCGGCCGCCGTAAGGGCGGGCGGTCCGACGAGCGCGTGGCGGTCGGCGAGGCCGACTTCCTGGCGGCCGCGCGGGCGACGCTCCCAGACGACGAGTACGCGGTAGTCATCGCCCTCATCGAGTGGGCGCGCGGTCGGGGGCTGGGTGCGAACTACAAGCGCGGCAAGACCGACACGAGCTTTCTGCCGGCCGTGCGCCTCCGGACGCGGACATCGTTCCCGTTTTCGTTCACGGCCAGCGACGGCGCCTGGCTCCAGCTCAAGAACATGAGAAACTATCCGCCGGTGTCTGACCCCGTGTTCCGCGCCGAGTTGCACCGCCGGTTGGAACTGACCGGTGTGACGATCGCCCCAGAACGGATGATCGGCTTTCCGAAGTTGGAGTACGCCGCACTCGTTCCGCCGGCGGCGCTCGCCGCAGCGCTCGAGGCGTTCGACTGGCTCGTGGATGAGTTGCAAAAGGCTCTGACGTGACCAGCCTCACCCTACGCGACGCCACGCCCGACGACGCGGACGCCATCTGGGCCATGTTCCGCGCCGTCGTCGCCGCCGGGGACGCCTTCCCCTTCCCCGACGACTTCACCCGCGAGCGGGCCCTCGCCTACTGGTTCGCGCCGAACACCCACGTCCGCGTCGCGGAGTACGACGGCCGCGTCGTGGGTTCGTATACGGTGCGGCCGAACCAGCCGGGCCGCGCCTCGCACCTGGCGAACGGCGCCTACCTCGTGGACCCCGCCGCCCGCGGTCACGGCGTCGGCCGGGCGCTCGGCGAGGATTCGGTGCGCGAGTGCCGACGCCTCGGCTACCGCGGCATGCAGTTCAACCTCGTCGTCGCCACGAACGAGCCCGCCGTCCGCGTGTGGACGGCCGTCGGGTTCCGTATCATCGGTACCGTCCCCGGCGCGTTCCGACACGCCGCCCTCGGTTACGTCGATGCCCACGTCATGTACCGCTCGCTGCTCGACGACCCTGCCTGAACCCCCCTCCCCGGAGTTCGTCATGTTCCGCGTCGCCGCCGTCGTCCTCCTCTCCGCTTCCGCCGTCGCCGCGGCCGACTGGCCCGCGTGGCGCGGCCCCACCGGCCAGGGCCACGCCGACGAGCCCGCCGCGCCGCTGAAGTGGAGTGCCAAAGAGAACATCAAGTGGAAGGTGCCGCTCGCCCACCCCGGCAACGCGACGCCGGTCGTGTGGAAGGACCGCATCTACGTCACCCTGGCGACGAAGGGCGGCGGCACGCGCAGCCTCCTGTGCCTGTCCCGCGCCGACGGCCGCACGCGCTGGCAGAAGGATGTCGAGTACGGCGAGAAGGAGCGGAACTGGAACGACACGTGGTACGCCAACGCCTCCCCGGCCGTCGATGGCGAGCGCGTCGTCGTCACGTACGGGTCGGCCGGGATGTACTGCTACGACCACGCCGGCAAGGAGCTGTGGAAGCGGACCGACCTCGGCCAGTGGGAGCACGCGTTCGGCAGCGGCGCCTCGCCGGTGCTCCACGGCGACCTGGTGATCCAGTGGTGCGGCCCGAACGAGAGCAAGGGCCGCAACTACCTCCTCGCCGTGGACAAGCGGACCGGCAAGACCGTGTGGGAACACGACGAGCCGACCGGCTCCTGGGGTACGCCCGTGGTCGCCAAGGTGAACGGTCAGGAGCAACTGATCCTCGGCCTGTCGCGGGACGTAAAAAGCCAGCCCGAGGAAAAGCACGGCCACCTCAAGGGCTACGACCCGGCCACCGGCTCCGAGCTGTGGTCGGCGCGCGGGCTGAACAGCTACGTCTACACGTCCGCACTCGTCGGCGACGGTGTCGTAGTGGGCATGTCGGGGTACGGCGGGTCGGCGATGGCGGTGAAGCTCGGCGGCAAGGGCGACATCACCAACGACCGCCTCTGGATTCACCCCAAGAACACCCAACGAGTCGGCTCGGGGGTGATCGTCGGCGGCCACGTCTACCAGGTGGACGAGGACGGCCGGCCGCACCGCTACGACCTGCGGACCGGGGCCGACGCCTGGGCCGACGAGGCGAAGCTGAAGGGCGGCCAGAACTGGGGTTCGCTCGTCCACGCCGCCGGCCGGCTGTACTTCCTTCAGCGCAACGGCGAGACCGCGGTGCTGGCCCCGAGCGCCAAGTACGAGGTGCTGGCGGTGAACTCGCTCGGGTCGGGCGAGCAGACCAACTCGTCGCCGGTTGTCGCCGGCGGCGAGGTGTACCTGCGGACGTTCCGTCACCTGTGGTGCGTCGCCGAGAAGAAGTGACCGCGTCAGCGGCCGAAGAGGATGGTGCCGGACAGGCTCGGCTTGCGGAGGGCGAGGCCGAGCCACGCCAGCACGCCGAGCCCCACCGCGAAGCCGACCGGGAACGCCCCGTCGAGGTGGTTCACGTGAGTCGCCGCCGCCCCGCCCAGGTAGCCGGTCAGCAGGATCGCCCCGAGAACGGCCGTGCGCGGCACCGCGTACAACAGCGTGCTCGCCAGCAGCACCAGCCCGATGCCGCGGATCGCGCCCAGCGGGACGCCGAGCTTCGTGCTCGCCTCGATCACCGGCTCCGCCTCGACGACCTTCATCGCCGCGTCCATGAGCAAGAACAGCACCACCAGCCCGCTCAAAATCCGCCCCGCCCACAGCCCGACCGGCGACGGCCTCGATCCCGCGTCCATTCCACCCCTCCGGTCGGTCGTCACGCCGCAACCCGCGGCGGGCCGAACAACCACTTTAGCAGCAGGTGCGTCGGGAGGTAGACCAGTAGCGGCAGGCCGGCCATCAGCAGCGTCAGCCACGCCAGCGGCGGCATCAACACCTGCGCCTGGCTGTCGTCCATCCCGTACACGTAGTTCACGTTCACCGGGATGTTCGGGTCGGCCGGGTCGGGCGGCGGCGCCGGCAGCAGGAAGTAGCACACCGGCATCAGCACCCACGCCATCGACGCCCACGTCCAGAACGCCCGGCGGTCGTAGCCGAGGCGGTAGAGGAACCACAGCAGCACCAGCGGCAGCCAGAAGTGGAAGAACGACAGGCCGCGCGTGAACAGCGACAGGCTGTCGTTGAACATATACGCTGTCATGCCGGTGAGCTTGATCCCAACGACGCCCGCGAGGAAGTCCACCATCCACACGGCCTGCGGGACCATGATCCCGACGGCCGGCGCCGACGCGAGCAGCGACCGCCCGGTCCACGCCGCCGCCAGACCCATGAGGAGGGCCACGTCGCAGTAGTAGAGGAAGTTCGTGGGGCCGTAGGCGTGCCAGTAGTACGGCACCAGCACGGCCACGAACGCGGTGTACGCCAGCTTCGCCGGCAGGGGGATGAAACCGGCTGGCGTCGACGGGGTCATGGCCGGCTCTCCGCACGACGGGTTTCAAAGCCGGCGACAGGGCGTGTTGGGATGACTCCCGTCACCCGCGGCGGGTGAGGCATCCGTTCGACCCGGGCGTCTGCGGGAGGCGTGGCGATGCTGTCCGGAGCCCCTCGGGCCTTGCCGGATGTGAGCGCCATCAGCAACGCGACCGCGCCGAACAGCGCCAGCACCGCGAGCACCACCGCCACGATCTTCCACGCGCTCCACGGCCGCTCGCCGGACACCTTGCCAGTCCGCCCGTTCACCAGAATCTGGTACAGCTTCTCGTGGTAGCGGTAGTGGGCGACCCACACCGGCAGCAGCAGGTGCTTGAACGTCACCGCCGCGTAGTCGGTCCGCTTCCACTCGACGCGCTGGTGGTCGCCGCCGATGTCGCGGCGGACCAGCGAGTCGATCGTCGGTGCCATCAGCCCCTTCGCCTCGCCGAACCCCTCGCGCAGCCCGACGGCGTAGCGCTCGGTGTTGAACCCGCCCAGGAACTCGGGGCGAAAGCCCTCCAGGTTCTCCAGGTCCCACGGGTGGAGCGACGCGACCAGGGGCGGTGGAATGCTCTTCGAGCCGCACACGAGCACGTCGTCGAAGAAGTGCTCCACCTGCCCCGACGCCGGCCACCATCGGACGCGCGTGACCGTCCGCGTCTTCGTGACGTTATTCCCCTGGGCATCGCGCTCTGCGTACGTCTCGGTGTCCTGGTAGTTGTCGCCGCGCTCGCCGCGGTAGGCGGTGTACGTCATCGCGTCGTACGTCCAGTACGGCACGTACACGCCCGACAGTCGGCCGAGGTTGGCAACGGTTTTCAACTCGCTCGGGGCGAACCACAGGCCGCCGAGCCACGACGTGAACGCCTCGCGGGCGGCGCGCAACTCGACCGCGAACGGCACCAGCGACTCCGGCGGGATCATCCCGGCGGCGCTCTCGGGCTTGTTCTCGAGGTGGGTGCCGCAGAACGGGCACTCCTTCGTCGCCACCTTGTCTTCGAGCAGCACCGTCGCGCCGCAGCCGGTACAGCGCGTCTGCGACGTGTGGCCGGCGATGACGCCCCCGTCGCCGGCCTCGGCGCGCTCCAGGTAGGCGTCGAAGTCGCGCTCGACGACCGCGGCCGCGGCCTCGTCCGTCGGGTCCGGTACTGCAGTGGTGTGACCGCAGTATGGGCACTTGAGGGAGCGCGTGGCCGGGTCGAACGCCACCTTCGCCCCGCACTGCGAACAGGGGAACAGCTTGCCTTGGGCGGGGGTAGACATGGCGAACCGGCGGCGTCGGCCGCCGGGTGTGAGACTCTGGGGGATCGATGCGCCCACCCGGCGG
>JBGAQM010000100.1:0-16921 GCA_044220735.1 Urbifossiella sp.
TACCCGGGCCGGTTGGAAACCGGCCCCACGTCAATCCACGAACGCGAACTCGTTGGACAGCAGTAGCGCCTGCGCGAGGTCGGCCCAGCGCTCCGGACCACGAGCCACGAACGCCCGCGACAACTCCGCCTCCGCGGCGGTCGGCGGACGGCCGTACACGATCCGGTACATGCGGTCGATCTTCGCCCCGGCGTCGGGCACCGCCTGCACGTCGGGCCGCGTCACCAGTCGCTTCGCGGCGTCGCGGGCGAACGGACCGTTCATCAGGAACAGCGCCTGCGGCGCGACCGTGGTCGCGGTCCTCTCTGTCACGCTCGCAGTGGGGTTGGGCACGTCGAAGGTCGTCAGGAGTGTCGGGAATTCGAGTCGGTCGGTGTAGCCGTACACCGCCCGCCGACGCGAGCCGAACCGGGGCACCGGCGGCCCACCGTGACTGGAGTCGAGCGATCCCGATGCGGCGAGGAGGGCGTCGTGCAACGGCTCGAATTCCAGGCGCCGGCGGTTCTGTCGGCCGAGCCAGCGATTCTCCGGGTCCGCGGCCGCCGCGGGCCCGGTCGGCACGCTCGACCGACGGTACGTCTCCGACAGCATGATGAGGCGGTGGAGTCGCGTCATACTCCACCCGCCGTCCACGAATTCGGCGGCGAGCCAGTCGAGCAACTCCGGGTGACTCGGCGGCTCGCCGCGGAGGCCGAAGTCGCCGGGCGTGGTCACCAGACCCACGCCGAAGTGGTGCATCCAGGCGCGGTTCACGAACACCCGTGCCGTCAGCGGGTTCGACGGCGCCACGACCTCGCGGGCGAGGTCGAGCCGACCGCTGCCCTCACCGAACGGGCGGCGCTGCGGGTTCACCACGCGCGGCACCTGTCGCGGCACCTCGACGCCCACGCGGCCCGGGTGGCCGCGTTCGAACACCCGCGGCTGGTACGGCCGTTCGGCGTCGGCCAGGGTCATCGCCCGCGGCGGTCCCTTCAACAGCCAGTTTTCGACGCCGCGGAGAAGCGTCTGATACTCACCCTGCGAGCCGCGGTCGGGGAACAGCGACAGGAAGCCCCACTCCAGCGCCAGCGGCGCGTCGGCCGGGGCGTCCGGGCCATACAGCACGCGACGCAGAGATTCCACGTCCGGGTCGGCGTTCGGTGTCAGCGTATCAACTGTGGACAGCAGTTTGCCGTACCGCGCCGCCACGTCTTTTATCGACCCCGGCGGCGGCTCCAGGGCCGCCCGGACCAGCTTGTTCCCGGCCGGCAGTCCCGCTAGCACCTCGGCCGCTTTCTGGGTGAAGTCGGCATCCGGTAACTCGGCGAGGGCGTGCCACGGCTGCCACGCCGGGTCGCGACGGCGCTTCGTGTCGGCGAGGAACTGCCGCCACCGCGTCGTCATCGCCGGGTTCAGGTCGCCGCGGTCGGCGATCAGCATGAAGTCGTCGGCCGGCGGGTGGTTGCGTGCCGCGTGCGCCGCCAGCAGGTACTCCGCGGCCCGGGTGCGGCCGCCTGTCACCAGTTCGGTATGGCGGGCGGTCACGAACCGGTCGAGCCCTGCCTGTCGCACCTTCAACTCGGCGTCGTACATCACGTGTTGGCCGGTCTGCGGGGCGGCTCCGAGCAGTGGCGGGACGACCGGCTCGGCAGTGCTCCGGAACACCCCGTACAGGCTGTAGTAATCCGCCGAGGGGACGGGGTCGAACTTGTGGTCGTGGCAGCGGGCACAGGTCACCGTCAAGCCCATCAGCCCGCGGGTGACCACGTCGATGCGGTCGTCGATGATGTCGTGCGTGTTGTTGACGAAGTGCCCGCCGACGGTCAGGAACCCGAGCGCGGCGCGGTCGGCGGGCATCGCCAGGTCGGCGGCGAGCTGGGCGGTCACGAACCGGTCGTAGGGAAGATCGCGGTTCAGGGCGTCGATCACCCAGTCGCGGTACGTCCACGCCCAGGGGTACTCCTTCCCCTCGAAAAAGACGTACCCCTTGTTGTCGGCGTACCGGGCGACGTCGAGCCAGTGCCGGCCCCAGCGCTCGCCGTACCGCGGCGACGCGAGGAGCCGATCGATCAGTTTCGCGTAGGCGTCCGGCGTCGCGTCGGCCTCGAAGGCGGTCACCTCCTCCGGCGTGGGCGGGACTCCGTGGAGGTCGAACGTGGCGCGGCGGATGAGGGTGCGCTGGTTCGCGTGGGGCGACGGTGACAGCCCCTTGTCGCGCAGCGTCGCGGCGACGAAGGCGTCGATCGAGTGGCCGGTCGCGGGGCGCTTCACCGGCCGGAAGGCCCAGTGCGCCGCGGCGGCTCTCTCGATCGCGTCCGGTGCCTTGAGCACCGCTTGCGCCGGCCACGGCAGGCCCGCGTCGATCCAGCGCTCGAGCGCCTGCCGCTCGCGGTCGGGAAGTTTCCCCTTCGGCGGCATCCGTAGGTCGTCGGCGTAGCGGATCGCCTTCACCAGCGGGCTGTCGGCCGCCTTCCCGGGCACGGCCGCGGGTCCGCCGTCGCCGCCCTTCAGCACGCCGTCGCGCGTATCCAGCCGAAGCCCGCCCTTCGCCTTGTCGGCGGCGTGGCACGACAGGCAGCGCTCGACCAGCACGGGGCGGACGGTCTTCTCGAAGAAGTCGTCGCCGGCCGGCTGCGCGACTGCGGCCGGTGGCGACACGGCAATAACGAATATCGCGGCCCAGCGGGCGGACGGCATGAACGTGATCCGGGGCGGGAAGTTCCCACACTCTACCGCGCGACGTCGGCCGCAACCAGCACCTTTCCCGCGGCCCCGCGGCCGGGTACTCTGGCGGAATCACGTCCCCCCGGAGCCGGCCCATGACGCCCACCCTGCTGCTGCTCCTCGCCCTGGCCCAGCCCGAACCGCTGCCGCCTCGGATGCCGCCGGACCGCGCCGACGGACCGCCGGTCGTGTCGGCGAAGGGGTGGGCCGTGGCCGCCTCCACCGGGGCCATCCTCGCCGCCGCCGACCCGCCCGAACCGCTCGCCATCGCCAGCACCACGAAGATCATGACCGCCTGGCTCGTCCTCAAACTCGCCGCCGCCGACGCGAAGGTGCTCGACGAGGTGGTCACGTTCTCGGCGAAAGCCGCGGGCACCGGCGGCACCTCGGCGAAGCTCAAGGCCGGCGAGAAGGTGACCGTCCGCGACCTGCTCTACGGCCTCATGCTGCCGTCGGGGAACGACGCCGCCCGCGCCTTCGCCGAGCACTTCGCCGGCCGCTTCCCCGCCGACCCGAAGGCCGACCCCGACCCCGCGGCGCCGTTCATCGCCGCCATGAACCGCGAGGCCGCGGCGCTGAAGATGACGAACACCCGCTACCTCGACCCGCACGGCCTCGGCCTGAACCGCTCCACCCCGCGCGACCTCGCCGCCCTCGCCGCCGCCGCCCTGCGCAACGAATTGTTCCGCACCGTCGTCGGCACGCGCCGCCACACTTGCACCGTGACGGCCGCCGACGGCACCACCCGCACGATGGTCTGGGACAACACGAACCGCCTGCTCGGCATTGAGGGCTACGACGGGGTGAAAACCGGGACCACGACCGCCGCCGGGTCGTGCCTGGTGGCCAGCTGCCGACGCGACGGGGCCCATCGGATCGTGGTCGTACTCGGGGCCACGTCCAACGACAGCCGGTACGTCGATACCCGCAACCTGTTCCGATTCGCGTGGCAACTCGCCCCGATGCCGTGACCGGGAATCACGTCGCTCTGACCGCGCCACTTGGTTGCACGGAAAAGGGGGACCCCTTCCAGAAAGCATTGAGTCAAATTCAAGAATCTTTGTCGGATCGACGCCGATGGCCGAGTCTTGACGTAGCGGATTGGTCGCCCACGAGTTGCGGCCTACACGCGGTTACTCTCACGATGATCGCGTAGCCGCACATCGGTCGCGGCCGTATCCTGCGCCTCCGTCACCCACGCACGGCCGTCCCTCTCCCCGGCCGCCCCGGAGGTCCCGTCGTGCGGATACTGCTCACGCTCGCGCTGTTGGTCCCTGTCGCTGCCGCCGCCCAGGACGACGACCCGGTTCCGGTCGCTCCGGCACCGCGCCTCAAGTCGCTTCCGACGGTCAAGAAGAAAGTCACTCCGCCGGTCGTCGTCACCCCGAAGGTGGACGACACCCCGAAAACGGTGACGAAGGTCGATCCGACGCCGGCGCCCAAAACGACGCCTGCGCCGAAGACCATCGCCGCGCCGGAGCCGGCGCCCAAGGCGGTGGCGAAGGTCGAGCCGCCGGCCCCGGCTCCCTCGACGCCCGAGCCGAAGACCGAAGCCAAGTCTGACGCCAAGCCCGAGCCGAAGGACGACAAGCCGGCCCCGGCCGTGGCCCCGGTGGTGAAGTTCCCGGAGCCGCCGTTCAACGACTGGACGGCGCCGGTGTATGCCCTCGCGGCGTTGGGCGTGGTCGCCGTGCTGGTCGTGATCCGCAGTTACGCGTTCCCGCCGAAGGGCTAGCCGACCGCCTCGCTCGCCTCACCGCAGTGCGACCGCGACCTCGCCCGCCAGCCGCGCGTTGGCCACGATCAGCGCGCGGTTCGCGGCGAGGGTGCGGCCGGCGGTCAGTTCGGCGAGTCGGGCGAGGACGAACGGGGTCGCCTTCGGGCCGTGTGCCTCCGCCCGGTTCGCGTCCGCAAGCGCCGCGCGGAGCGCGTCGTCATACACGTCCGCCGGTACGGCCACGTCGGCGGGACACGGCTGCGCCAGCAACGCCCCCCCGCCTCCGAGCCGGACGTGCGCCTCGAACACGCCCGCCGCATCGGGCGCCGATTCCACCCGTACCGAAACCGGCAGCGCGGTCGCGTCGTCGGCGACGGTGAACCGTGGAAACCGGTCGGTGCGGTAGCCCGCGACGGGTACGCCGAGCGTTTCGAGGAGTTCGACCGTCCGCGGCAGGTCGAGGATACTCTTCGCACCGGCGCAGACCACCAGCACGGGCGTTCGCGCCAGCTCGGTCAGGTCGGCCGACACGTCCCAACTCACGGCCTCAGCGCCGACCGCCCGGTGAGCGCCGCCGATGCCGCCGGTGGCGAACACGCGCACCCCGGCGGCGTGCGCAAGAACCATCGTCGCGCTTACCGTCGTCGCCGCGAGCCGTCCGAGCCCGACGGCCGCACCCAGGTCGCGCCGGCTTGCCTTAAATGCGTCCGTCGCACCCGACAACTCATCCAGTTGGCCGGCGGTGAGACCGAGCGTCGGCCGGCCGTACCAGACTGCGGCGGTCGCCGGGACGGCCCCGGCGGCGCGGACCGCCGCCTCGGCGTCCCGCGCCGTCTCCAGGTTCGTCGGCCGCGGCAGGCCGTGGCTGATGAGGGTCGATTCGAGCGCGACGACCGGCCGGCCCGCGGCGAGCGCGGCGGCCACCTCGTCACTCACGGTCAGCCAGTCGGGCGGCATCACGGCTCCGGGATCGGTGTGGGGCCGGTTTCCAACCGGCCGTTCAGCGTCGGCCGGTATCATACCCGCGACCGCGGCACCCACGGGGACCGGACATGCTATCGGTGGTGTTCGTCCAGGGCGGCGGCGTCGGTCACGATCAAGAGGTCGCGGTCCGTCGCATTCTGGAGGCCGCGGGCGTGGCGGTCGCGTTCGAGGTCGTCACCGCCGGCCGGGCCGCGCTCGACCAGGGCCACGAGGCGCTGCCGGACGCGGTGTTCGCCGCGGTCCGCGGTCGCGGCGTGGCGCTGAAAACCAAGCTCCTGCCGCCGAAGGGGGCCGGTGTGCCGACGAACTTCAACGTCGCCTTCCGCCGCCGGCTGGGCCTGTTCACGTCGGTCCGCCCGGTCCACAACCTCGCCGGGCTGGCGAGCCGGTTCACGGGGGTGAACTTCCTGCTCGTCCGCGAGATCACCGAGGACCTGTACACGGCGAGCGAGCACGAGTTGGTGCCGGGCGTGGTGCAGAGCTTCAAGATCGTGACCACGGCGACCAGTCTGCGGTTCTTCCGGTTCGCCTTCGAGCTGGCCCGCCGCACGGGCCGCAAGTCGGTCCACTGCATCCACAAGGCCAACATCCTGAAGCTGTCCGACGGCCTCTTTCTCGATTGCTTCCGCCGCGTCGCCGCCGACTTCCCGGACGTCGCGGCGAAGGACCTGATCGTGGACAACACGTGCACGCAGCTCGTGTCGCGGCCGCAGCAGTTCGAGGTGATGGCGGCGGGGAACCTGTACGGCGACCTGCTGTCGGACCTGGGGGCCGGACTCGTCGGCGGGGTGAGCGCGACGGCGGCGATCAACCACGGCGACGGCGTGCGGGTGTACGAGGCCGTGTACGGCGCCGGTCACGAGAGCGTGGCGCCCGACACGGCCAACCCGCTGCCGCTGGTGATGCCGACGGTCGAGCTGTTGCGTGACCACGGCGAGGCGGCCGCGGCCGACCGGATCGTCGCGGCGGTGGAGGCGGTGCTGACGGAAGGACAGGTGCGCACCGCCGACATCGGCGGCACCGCGACCACGACGCGGTTCACGGACGCGATCGTGGCGCGGCTGGCGTGACGGCTACAGCGACACGCGGCGGTGCAGGTCGTCCACGACCCAGTGGAACGCGGTCAGGTGGATGCTCTCCACGATTCCCATGTCGTCGAGGGGGACGTGGAGGTTGTGGTGGTTCATCTCGCGGAGCTTGCCGCCGGTGAACCCGGTGCAGCCGAACGTGGTGAGACCGTGGGCGTTCGCCCAGTCCACGGCGCGGAGGATGTTCGGGCTGTTGCCGCTGCCGCTGATGGCCACCAGCAGGTCGCCGGGCGACGCAAGATTCTTCAGCTGTTCGGAGAAGACGCGGTCGAAACCCTCGTCGTTCCCCCAGGCGAGGATGTACGGCGTGTTGTCGGTGAGACTGAGGATCTTGAACCGCCGCTTGGCGTCGTCGTCGAAGTACTTGCGAGCGAGAGTGCCCTTGCCGATGTCCTCGCAGAAGTGCGAGGCGTTCGACCCGCTGCCGCCGTTGCCGATGACGAACACGAACCGGCCGGCCTGGTAGCGCTCCCACATGAGGTCGGCGAGCTTTTGCACCTCGCGGGGGTCGATGCGGCCGAGTTCGGCGGCGACCCGGGCCAGGAATTCCTTGGGGTTGAGCGTCGTGCCGAGCATGGCGGTCCTCGCGGGTCAGCGGGCGGGAAGTACGGCGAGCCCCGGCACGCCGGCGTAGCGGTCGGGGTCGAGGGAGTACAGGGGTAGTTTGCGAAGCACCGCGGTCGCGGCAACCAGCGCGTCCAACGGAGTAAGTCGGCACGGGGGCGACAGATCGCTCATCAGCGAAACGGCCTTGTGGGACACGACCGCGGATACGGTGTGGATGACCATCGGCCTCAAGAAGGGTTGTAGCGCGAGTCGGTCATCGGGTTGAGGACACCAGGCGAGTAGCGCGAGTACCGAGGCCTCGCTGATCTGTGGGTTGCCGAACTCGCGGACGCGCTGCACGAATTCCACGGCCGCGTCGTCCATCTGCCGAGAAGCGAGGAGGATGTCGGTGTCGAGCAGGCCCGGCGTCATGCCGCATCCTGCCCGCCTTGTCCCTTGATGGTCCGTTCGAGAGCCCTGAGCTTGAGTCCTTGAAGATCGACCGTCGCCGACAGCTTGCCCACCCAGTCTTTGAGCGATTCCGGTACGTCCCGCTCGCCCGGCAGTTCGCCGGGGTCGTAGAGTCGGACCGTCACGAGCGTCCCGTCCGGCATCGGGACCGGTGCGTCGAGAACAACTTTCCCGTGCAGCACCACGCCCTTGACGGCGAATTCCGCGGGAACGCCTTCCATCGCACGCCCTCCTTCGGCCGGCCGACCTTACCCCAAACCCCGTCGCCGGGCTAGACCAACCGCGGCGGGTACAATGCCCCGATGCCGCGCCACCTGATCCTCGGCACCGCCGGCCACATCGACCACGGCAAGACCACCCTCGTCCGCGCCCTCACCGGCACAGATTGCGACCGGCTGCCGGAAGAAAAGGCCCGCGGCATCACCATCGACATCGGCTTCGCCCGCCTCGCCCTCGGCGACCTCGAACTCGGCGTCGTGGACGTGCCCGGGCACGAGCGGTTCGTCAAGAACATGCTCGCCGGGGCCACCGGCATCGACCTCGCTCTCCTCGTCGTCGCGGCCGACGACTCGGTCATGCCGCAGACGCGCGAGCACCTCGACATCCTTCACCTGCTCGGCGTGCGGCACGGGGTCGTCGCGGTCACCAAGGCCGACCTCGTGGACGACACCACCCGCAAGGTCGTCGAGTTGGAGGTCCGTGAACTGCTCCGCGGCACCGGGCTCGACGCGGCGGCCGTCGTGCCTGTGTCGGCGCACACCGGCGCCGGCATCGACGCCCTGCGGGACGCGCTGCTCGCGGCCGCCGGGGACGTCGTAGAGGGGACCGAGGGGCCGTTTCGCCTTCCGATCGACCGGGCGTTCGTCGTGCAGGGGCACGGCACCGTCGTCACCGGGTCCGTGCTCGCGGGCCGGGTGCGCGTCGGCGACGAACTCGACTGGCACACCGGCGACGGGTCGGTCGAGCGGGTGCGGGTGCGCGGGCTGAACCACCACCGCGCCGCGGTCGCCGAGGTCGGTCGCGGGCAGCGGGCGGCGGTGAACCTCGCCGGCGTGCCGCACGAGCGTGTCCGCCGCGGGCAGGAACTCGCCGCGCCCGGGGCCGTGCGGCCGTCCACCGTGCTGACCGTGCGCCTGCGGGCCGCGCGGGGGGCGCCGCGGCCGCTGAAACACCGCCTGCCGGTGCGCTTCCACGTCGGCGCGGCCGAGGTGATGGGGACCGTGTCGCTCCTCGACGCCGACCGCCTCGACCCCGGCGGCGTCGGCCTCGCGCAGCTGTTCCTCGACGAACCCGTGACCGCCGCGTGGGGGCAGCCGTTCGTCGTCCGCGACTCGTCGGCCGAGTACACCCTCGGCGGCGGAACTGTCCTCCAGCCGACCACTCGGAAGCTCCGTCGCCGGCACCTCGAGGCGCTCGTGCGCGTCGAGGCTCTGGAAGCTCCGGACCCCG
The DNA here is from genome assembly GCA_044220735.1 of Urbifossiella sp. Lineage (GTDB taxonomy): Bacteria > Planctomycetota > Planctomycetia > Gemmatales > Gemmataceae > Urbifossiella. The sequence continues at coordinate 8,959 of JBGAQM010000100.1, forward strand.
CGGTTCGCCTCGGCGCCGCGGCGTGGTTCGCCGGCAGCGCCGGCCTCGACCCGCACGACCTCACGCGCACCGCCGGCATCTCGCCGGCCGAGACGGGCGACGTGACGAGTCGCGTCGCGGCGTCGGGCGGGCTGGTCGAACTGAGCCTCGCGCCCGGCCGCCGGGTGGTGCTCGCCGCGGAGCGGGTGGCGGAGCTGGAAGCGACGGCGCTCGCCGCGCTCGCCGCGCTGCACGCCGAGTACCCGTTGCACACCACGCACGACCGGCAGAAGTTGGCCGCCGCCTTGCATTCGGCCGCCGGGGAGGCGGTGATTCAGGCGGTGCTCGACCGCCTGCTCGGCTCGAAACGGCTGGTCGGCGACGGGCGCCGGGTGGCGCGGGCCGACTTCAAGCCCAAGCTGTCGGCGAACCAGCGGAAGCTGAAGGACCGGATCGTGGCGGCGCACGCCGCCGCCGGGTTCACCCCGCCAGAGCCGAAGGAGTTCGTCGGTCAGGCCGGCGGGCTCGCGGCCGCCCTCGCCGACATCTTCGACGTGGCCGTGGCCGAGGGGGAGTTGGTGAAGTTGGCCGCCGACCTGTACCTGCACGCGGCCGCGGAAGTGGACCTGCGGGCGAAGGTGACGACGCTCCTGCGGGCCGCGCCCGGGGCCACGGTCGCGGCGATCCGCGACGCGCTCGGCACCACAAGGAAGTACGCGGTGCCGATCTGCGAGTACCTCGACCGCGTCGGCCTCACCCGCCGCGACGGCGACGGCCGCGTCCTGGCGGCGGGCGCTCAGCCCGGGGCGCGGGCGGGACTCCCCTCGACGTAGCTTCGGAGCTGGTAGCAGGCGTCCTCCCACCACCGGCGGATCGTCCGCTCGTTCCGCCCGAGGATGCCCGCGATCGACGTGAACGAGCGGCCGTCGTAGAAGCGGAGAATCACCACCTCGCGCAGGTCCGCGGGCAGCCGGCCGACGCCCTCGTGGAAGCGCTCCCACATCTCGATGTCGGCGGTCCGCTCGGCGGGCTCGGCGACATCGATTTCGGCCGACGACTCGCCGCCCGCGACGACCTTTTCGAGCGGCCGCGCCCGGTACGTCAGCCGCTTCGCCGAGCGGGCCATGTCGTGCAACTCGCGGTGGAGGTGCACGCCGGCCAGGACGAAGAACTGCTTGGTGTTCGACGGGCGGATCTGCTTGAGGGAGTGGAGGAGTCGCACCCACCCGCACGTGAACAGGTCGTCGGCCTCGCCGACCGCGCGGACGTTGGGAAACCCGCTGTACATCCGCTCGGCGAGCTGGCGGAAGCGGTTCTGGGTGCGGCGGATCAACTCGTCCGCGGCGGCCCGGTCGCCGGCCCGCCACCCGTCGATGCAGCGGTTCATCTGGCTGGTGACGAACGAGATGACGGAGTTGAGCACGGCAGCACCGGGGCGGGGACGAGTCGGACTGCCCGCCCATCGTACCATCACGGCGCGGGCCTGCCAGTCAACTCGGCTTGAATGTCGGACCGACGACCGACCCGTCGGACGCGAACCGGACCGGGCCGTCGTGCCAATGTACGGTCCGGCGAACGCCCCCGGCGACGCGGAGGAGTTCGCCCGCGAGGTTGTCCGCGGCGAGCGCCCGCAGCCCGACGTAGGACGTGGTCAGCCGCGGGTTGATCTCGACCGCCACGTCGCGCCCGTCGCCCAGGATCAGGTCCACGCCGACGTAGCCCAGCAGCCCCGGGACGCATCCGACGGCCCTCCCGGCGAGCGCGACGGCGCGAACGGCCAACTCCGGCGTCAGCGGGAGCTCGCCGCCGCGGTAGCGGAATCGGCCGTCATCCGAGAGGCGTTGCGCCGCCGGCAGCATCGGCACGTTTCCGGCCGGCCCGCAGAGGACGGCCACGCTCGCCGCGAGCCCCGGGACGAATTCCTGCAGGATCATCGGCCCGCCGTATTCTCCGGCGGCGAGCGCCTGCGCCATCTCGAAGCGGTCGCGGAGGAGGAACGTCGCGGCCGAGCCGCAGCCGTCGCGCGGCTTCCACACCACCGGGAACGCCTCGCACGCCGTCGGGGCGCGGTCAGTCGTCGCCGGCGTGGGGACGCCGTGGGCGCGCCAGTGGTCGGCGAGGGCGAGCTTGTCGGACGTGAGTTCCACGGCGGCGAGGTCGGGGCCGAGCAACCGGCCGCCGGCCTCGATCACCCAACGGCAACGCGCGGCGAGAATGCCGTCGGTTTCGGGGGCGATGACTAGCGCCCAGTCCGCGGCCGCGGCACGGGAGCAGACCGCGGCCGGTTCCGCGTCTGCGGCCAGGCCGTCGAGGGTGACGACCTCGCAGCCCGGCAGCGCCGCGAAATCGGCCGCGACCGCGTCCCGCATGGCGCGGCCTTCGTGGTACACCGGGTCGGCAACGAGGCCGCGGGCCGTGAGGTACTCGTAGACGAAGACCCTCACAGTTCCGCGACCACGCGGCGGACGAGGCGGCGGAGTTTCTTCTCGGCCACGTTCGCCGTCGCCACGATCTCCGTGAGGCTGACCGGCTCCAGGGCGTCCGGCAGGCACACGTCGGTGATGACCGAAATGCCCAGCACGCGCATCTTCGCGTGGACCGCGACGATCACCTCGGGCACGGTGGACATGCCGACCACGTCGGCGCCGATCTGGCGGAGGAAGCGGTACTCCGCACGCGTCTCCAGGTTCGGCCCCGACACCGCGACGAACACGCCCTGGTGGCAGGTGATCTGCTCCTCCATCGCCAGCCGCTTGCCGAGCGCCAGCAACCCGCGGTCGTAGGCGTGGCACATGTCGGGGAAGCGCTCGCCGAGGCGGTCGTCGTTCGGCCCGATGAGCGGGTTGTCGCCGAGCAGGTTGATGTGGTCCTCGATCAGCATCAGGTCGCCCTTGTCCCACTGCGGGTTCATCCCACCGCAGGCGTTGCTCACGATCAAGGTTTCGCACCCGAGCGCCTTCATCACCCGCACCGGGAACGTGACCTGCTGGAGGCTCCACCCCTCGTAGAAGTGGAAGCGGCCCTCCATCGCCACGACCGGCTTCCCCTCCAGGGTGCCGCACACGAGCTGCCCCTTGTGCGTGGGGGCGGTGGAGCGCGGCATGTGCGGGATGCTCTCGTACGGCAGCACCGCTTCCGCCTGAATGTCCTCCGTGAGCTTGCCGAGGCCGGTGCCGAGGATGATGCCGGCCTTCGGCGTCGCGGGCCACTTCGCCCGGACGGCGGCGGCGGCTTCCTGAATCTGGTCGAACAGCGGCGACGGGGTCATGGCGGCTCGCGGTTGACGGCGGCGGCGGCGGGGCGGTAGCTTGTCGGCCCACCGAATCCCGGATGGTTCTATGCCGTCGTTCGGCCTCGCACATCCCCGGGGGCGGTTCCCGTTCGAGCGGCTCACCGCGGCGGCGCTGGCGCGGATCGCCCGCTTCCCGTCGTACCGGGCGCCGCGCGCCGCCGACCTGCACGACCCCACGACCTTTCAGCCGCCGACCAGTCCGTCCGACGACCCGGTGATGAGCGGGCGCGCGTTCATCGCCTTCGGTTCGACGCGCCCCGACGTGCGGCTCGTGGCCGTGCAGCCGTTCATGGGCGAACTCGCGGCTAGTCCGCACCTGGCGACGTTGCGGCGGCTCGACCTGACGGGCAACCGGATCGGCCCGGACGGGGCGCGGGCGCTGGCGGCGTCGCCGTACCTCGAAGGACTCAGGGAGCTCGGGCTGAACGGGAATTCGCTAGGCGCCGACGGAGCCGCGGCACTTGCGGCGGCGCCGTGGCTCGCTGGACTGGAACAGTTGGAGGTGGCGGGGAACGGGCTGACGGCGGACGACGTGGGGCGACTGCTCGCCGCGGCCCCGCGCGTGGCTTCCGTGGACGTGTCGGGGAACGAGGTGGGAGTGTCGGGGTTGCTGCGGTCGGGGATGCGAACAGTGGTCGCGGCCGGCTCGTTGTGGGGCCGGTTTCCAACCGGCCGTTCAAGCCGGCCGGTTGGAAACCGGCCCCACGACGGAGCGGCCGACCTCATCTCTCTTGACCTCCGCTACGCCCTCGGGGCGCTCCGCGATCTCGGCCCATGCCCCGCGCTCGACCGCCTCGACCTCGGCTTCACCGAGTGCGGCGACGCCTTCGACGCCGCCGCGTTCCCCGCCCTGCGCACGCTCGGCCTGCGCGCCTGCCGCCTGAGGCAACCCGCCCTTCACTCGGCGACCCTCGACGCCCTCGACCTCAGCGTCAACCCACTGACTGACGCCGCGGCCGCGGTCGCCGGCTGTCCGAATCTCACGCACCTGAACCTCGCCAACACCGGCCTCACCGACGCCGCGCTCACCGGCGTGCTCGCGGCCCTTCCGCGACTCCGGTCGCTCGATGTCGCCTGGAACCCCATTGCCGACCCCGCGGCCCTCCTCGCTCACCCCACGCTCGCGTCACTCGATATCAGCGGCACCCGCATCTCCCGGCGGGGGTTCAAGGCACTCGCGGCGCGGTTCGGTACAATCCTCGGGTAGCCCGACCCACCACGCGACCCACCCGCAATGGCCGTCAACCTCCCCCCGCACTACCACGAAGCCGACGCCCGGTACAAGAAGGCGAAGACGCCCGAGGACAAGCTCGCCGCGCTCCGCGAGATGTGGGTGCTGCTGCCGAAGCACAAGGCGAGCGAGAAGGTCCAGATGGACCTGAAGTGCCGCATCTCGGAGCTGAACGACGAGATCGAAGCGGCCAAGGCCGGCCCCAAGAAGGCCGCCCCGGGCACGTTCAAACTGCCGAAACAGGGCGCCGGCACGGTCGTGTTCCTCGGCCCGCCGAACGCCGGCAAGTCGCGCCTCCTCGCGGCCCTCACGAAGGCCCAGCCCACGGTCGCGCCGTACCCGTTCACCACCCGCGAGCCCATCCCCGGGATGATGGAGTACGAGGACGTTCGCGTGCAACTCGTGGACCTGCCGCCGGTCACCGCCGACCACTACGACCACTTCGTCACCGACCTCACCCGCGCCGCCGACGCCGCCGTCCTGTTCCTCGACCTCGCCGACGACGACGGCCCGGCAGCGACGCAGGCCACGATCGACCGGCTGAAGGCCGCCCGCCGCGAACTCGTGTCCGAGTTGCCCGCCGAGGAGGACCCCGCGACCTACTCGCTGAAGACGCTCCTCGTCGCCACGAAGGCCGACGACGAGGCTGCCGACATCCGCCTGGAACTGGCCCGCGAGGCGTTCGGCGACCGATACCCGTTCCTGATCGTGTCGGCGGAGCAGGCGGCCGGACTCGCCGAACTGCGGAAGGCCATCTACGACCGGCTCGGCGTCATCCGCGTGTACACGAAGCAGCCGGGGAAGCCGGCCGACATGACGAGCCCGTTCACGTGCCCGGTCGGCAGCACGGTCGCGGAGTTCGCCGGGCACGTCCACAAGGACTTCGAGGAGGGCCTGAAGTCCGCCCGCGTGTGGGGCTCGGGGGCGTTCGACGGGCAGACCGTCGGCCGCGACCACGTCGTGAAGGATAAGGACGTTGTCGAGTTGCACCTGTGACCGACGTGGGGCGGGCTTCCAGCCGCCCATGCCCCCCGGCGGGCTGGACGCCGGCCCCACGAAAGACGCCATGACTCTCCCGCCGCGCGACCCGTTGCTCGTCCGACACGGCCGCATGCGCCTCCTCGGCTCGTTCGTGCCGGCGATGGGGGTGACCGCCCGCCGCGGCGACACCGTGGTGGTCCGGACCGAACGCGGCCAGGAAATCGGCGAGGTGCTCTGCCCGGCGACGCCGGAGGCGGTGAGCGCCATCCCCGACGCCACGAAGGGCGACATCCTCCGCGTCGCGGTCGTCGAAGATCGGGCGAAGATGGCTCACCTCGCCGACGCGGAGAGGAAGGAGTTCGCCACCGCGGAGAAGCTGATCGCGTCCCACCGGCTAGCCATGCAGTTGGTGGACGTGGAGCACCTGTTCAGCGGCGAGCGGATCATCTTCTACTTCCTGGCAGAAAGCCGGGTGGACTTCCGCGAGCTGGTCCGCAGCCTGGCCCGGGAGTTCCACACGCGGATCGAGCTGCGGCAGATCGGCGTCCGCGACGAGGCCCGGCTGAAGGCCGACTACGGCGACTGCGGCCGGCCGGTGTGCTGCAACACGCACCTGGTGGTGATGCCGCCGGTGAGCATGCGGATGGCGAAGTTGCAGAAGGCGACGCTCGACCCGAACAAGATCAGCGGCCGGTGCGGCCGCCTGAAGTGCTGCCTCCGGTACGAGCAGGACGTGTACGAGGAGGTGCAGCGCGAGCTGCCGCCGGTCGGCACCCGGGTGCTGACGGCGAAGGGGCAGGGGCGCGTGCTGGCGCAGGAACTCCTCGCCCGCCGCCTGCTCGTGGAGTTCGAGGACGGACGGCGGCTGCCCGTTCCCGTAGTAGAAGTGTTGACACGCCTCTAGGCGCCGGGCGAGCGGCCGGCGTCGTGCTTCCCCGAGGGAATGGTGGACCAGAAACTCCTCGACCTGACCCGCGGCGACCCGCGGTACGCCTACGAGGCGTACGAGTTCGTGTGCGACGCGGTGCAGTTCACCCAGGACCGCCTCGGCCGCACCGACATCGAGGCCGGCGAGGACGAGAACCACGTCAGCGGCGAGGAACTCCTCCGCGGGGCGTGCGCGATGGCCGTCCGCGACTTCGGCCTGATGGCGCCGGTGGTGTTCCGCCGCTGGGGCATCCGCACCACCGACGACTTCGGGGCCATCGTCTTCAAGCTGATCGGGGCGAGCCGCCTGAGCCGGTCGGACGACGACGACCCGGACGACTTCCACGAGGTGTTCGACCTCGAGCAGGTGCTGCGCGAGGGGTTCGAACTGACGGTGACCGACCGCCCGCGGCGGGGGGACCGATGACCGCCCGCAGGCTCCGCCTCGCCGCCGCCGCGCTGCTGCTCGTCGGCTGGCTCGGCTGGCTCGGCTATACCGCGTGGGCGAAGTACCACGGGCCGGTGGTGTCGCGCTCGCAGGCCGCCGCCGCGACGCTCGCCGTGGTCGCCCGCGTGCCCGGCGGCGACGGGGCGCAGGTCGTCGAGGTGACGGAGGTGTTGTCGGGGGCGAAGCCGGACGCCCCGCTCGCGGTCGTGAATTTGGCCGACTCGGTCGGCTACGACGGGCCGGGCGAGTACCTGTTGTTGCTGGTGAAGGCGCGCGGCGACACCTTCGCCGTGGTCGGCCCGCTGCGGACCCCGGGGTACGACTCCGTCGGGGTGCCGACCGTGTACCGATGGACGCCCGCGGTGGAGGCCCAGGCCCGGGCGCGGTTCCGGTGAACCTCGCCCCCCGGCGGCGCGTCCGTGTCGCGGGCTTTTCGCCTTGAACTGGTGTCGGAGGCGGCCTACTCTGACCCTCCGCGGGTCGTGCTCGCGTAGCTCAGTGGTAGAGCGGCGCTTTTGTAAAGCGCGGGTCGTGGGTTCAAATCCCTCCGCGAGCTTCTCCCCACCAGGGGATCGGGTTCGTAGAACAGCCGGGTTGGTGAGGGTCGATTTGAGGTAAACACGGGTAGGTGGCAGAGCGGTCAATTGCACCAGACTGTAAATCTGGCCTCTTCGGAGTTCGGGGGTTCGAATCCCTCCCTACCCACTGGTAATGAAGATCTCGGATTGCAGAGTGCAGAATTAAGACAACGCGGTCTTTTATTCTGCACTCTGCATTCGAAGCTCTGCATTCCCCCAACGCGGGTGTAGCTCAGCGGTAGAGCTCTTGCCTTCCAAGCAAGATGTCGTGGGTTCAAATCCCATCGCCCGCTCTGGCCGGCCGACTGTGCGGCCCGTATCAATCCCACGGTCGCCGGCGCCGCGGGCGGAATTGCTGCTGTAGCTCAGTTGGTAGAGCACCTCCTTGGTAAGGAGGAGGTCATGGGTTCGAGTCCCATCAGCAGCTCTCGGACGTGACGGGAGCCCGCCGGGGATGGCGGCCCCGGCCGCCAGTCAAACCGGACACACCACTAAGGAGCGGAGAGCGATGGCGAAGGGCAACTTCG
>JBGAQM010000101.1:0-16961 GCA_044220735.1 Urbifossiella sp.
GTCCCGAGCTAGAATCGGGGTATCTCGCCTGACCCGCTCCGACCTCCTCATTCACGTCTGCGGCCGGACCGCGGGGTTGGAGCACAACCCCACCCCGGTCCACAGCGTGATGACGCCGACGGTGTTCTCGGTGTCGGCGGACACGCCGGCCCGGTCGGTGGTGGCTCAACTGCTGGCGCTGAACGTCAAACACCTGTTCGTGTCCGACGCGTCCGGCGTGCTGGTGGGAATCATCACCCCGGCAGACGTGCTGAAGAAACTGGGCTAGCGCGGCATGTACGACAGCAGGTAGTTCACCAGCCCGACGCACACGCACATCAGGAACAGCACCACCCAGGCCTGGAACAAGATGCTGTCGGCTTTCCCGTACTCCCCGGGCTTCGGCGGGGCGTCCGGCTTCTCGGGCGTGTTCACGGCGGGTCCTCCACGGTGGCCGGTCTATCATCGGCTCCCAGAACGGGCGGTTCCAGTCTGAACGGGCAACCACTAGCCCTCTGGCGTGTGGTTCGCCGGGTCCGGCAGGCCCGACCGGCGGCGAAAGCTGGGGCGAGTCTAACGCTTCGACTGACAAATTCGGACCAGCGTCGTCCGAATTCCTTCCTGTCGGGCCTCGTCCCGAGCTAGAATCGGGGTATCTCGCCTGACCCGCTCATCCGGCTCTCCCAACCCGTCGGTCCGAATGGTGATAGCGTCCGCCGAGTCACTGGTCGACGCCCTCCGCGACAGCGGGCTGTTCGCCCCTGCCGAGATCGACGCGCTCGCGCGCGAACTCCTCCCCTTTGCCGACGACATGCCGGGGGCGCTGCGTCACGTGGTCGAGCACGAGCTGGTGCCCGTGTACCAGCTCCGCAAGGTCATCCACGCCAAGACCGCCGACCTGATCGTCGGCCCGTTCGTCGTGCTGGACAAGCTCGGCGAGGGGGGCATGGGGAAGGTGTTCAAGGCCCGCGACACCCGCACCGGCCGCATCGCCGCACTCAAGGTCATCCGGCCGCACCTGCTGGCGAACCCGATCATCCGCGGGCGGTACGAGCGCGAGGTCCGCGCCGCGCTGAGCCTGCGGCACCCGAACATCGCCGCCGCGTTCGAGGCCGGCGAGGTCGGCGGCAAAGTGTACCTCGCCCTCGAATTCGTGGACGGCATCGACCTGGCGCGGCTCGTGCGCACGTTCGGCGTCCTGCCCGTGCCGGAGGCGTGCGAGTACCTCCGGCAGGCGGCGCTCGGGCTGGCGCACGCCCACTCGAAGGGCTTCGTCCACCGCGACATCAAGCCGGGGAACCTGGTCGTGGCCGGCGAGCGACACCACCCCGACGCCACCGAGCCGGCCGTGGTGAAACTCCTCGACATGGGCCTGGTTCGCAACGTCGGGCTCGACGACGAGGGCGGCGGCGACCTGACGCGCGCCGGCACGGTGGTCGGCACGCCGGACTACATGGCCCCGGAGCAGGCGAAGAACAGCAGCCTCGCCGACCACCGGGCCGACCTGTACGCGCTCGGCGGGGCGTTCTACTTCCTCCTCACCGGCAAGCCGCCGTTCCACGTCGGCAGCCCGATCGAGAAGATCCTCAAGCACCAGATCGACCCGCCCCCGCCGCTGCAAGCGATCCGGCCGGACGTGCCCGACGACCTGGCCCGGCTGGTGGCCCGGCTGCTGGCGAAGCGGGATCTTGAAGCCGATGACGGAGTTCACCCCCGGGTCGGCCGAGGTGCGACTGAGCGGCGCGATGCCGGCGCTGACCCCTGTGGACAAGGCGGAAACGGGGAGCACGGCTTCCGTGGACACGGTGTCACCGCCCGGCCGCGGTAGCGGCGTGAAGCTCCCCAAGCGGCGGGCGCGGCAGGTGTCGATGGAGGAGCCGTCGGTCGCTGAACCGTCCCCGTCCGGCCCGCCGACGCCGCCAACGCCAGTCGAGGTGAGCGTGCCGGTCAAGGAGGACGAGGCGGAAGAGTCGGCCGGGTGGAGCGGGTGGCTGGTGGCGCTGGTGTCGGGCGCCATCGGGGTAGTGATTGGGATCGCGGCGTGGAAGGCGATGGGGCGGTGAGGAGTACTCTCGCTTGCGGCTTCGCGTCGGGAAACGCGAAGCCGCAACCGGCAACACGACGGGTTACGGCGCGGTCTGGAGTTTGAGGTTCACCGTCACCGGGAAGTGGTCCGCATAGCCGCGCTGCACCGCGCTGTCGTTCTTGTCGCCGAACCGCCACGGCCGTCGCGGCACCTTCCCCGCCCGGCTCATCCCCTCGGTCGGCACCGCGACCGTGTCCGGCTCGCAGCCCCACCCGATCGCGTCGAGCATCCCCGGTGACACCGCAACCTGGTCGAAGATCGAGTGCGTTCGGTCGCGGTCGTAGTACAGGGTGCTGAACCGGTCCAGCGGCTTTCCCGATAGCAAACCGAACAGACGCGCCGGCCGCGCCGTGGCGGTCACGGCCGCCCGGTCGCCGGTGACGCCGAGGACGTTGGCGACCGCGTCCGACTCCGGGTCGTCGTTGAAGTCGCCGCACACCAGGAAGTCCACGTCCGGGTTGGCCGCGAGGGACCGCTCGTACTGCTCGTGGATGACGCTGGCGTACTTGTCGCGGCCGCTTCCCTTCCGGGTTCCGTCGTCGGACCGCTGCGAGGTCCAGTGCGACGCGACGAGCGTGAGTTCCGCCCCGTTGGCGACGACGCGCGTCTCAAGCACGCGCAGGTTGTTCGTACCCAGGAGTTTCGTGCGGGCCGGGTCGAGGGGCAGCTTCGAGATGATACACGGGGCCATGAACCGGCCCGCGTTCGCGGCCAACTCTTTCATGGCGACGTACTCGTACTTCGTCTGCCCGGCCGGCACCTTCTCGTTCAGCGCGTCGCGCAGCAACTCGGCGGCGCGAATGCTCTCGACCTCCACACACGCCAGAATGTCGGGGCCGTTGCCGCCGTTCTGCTTCAGGATGATTTCGGTGAGGTGCTCGAACTTCATCTTGCGGGCGGCGGCGTCCTCGGCGAACCAGTTGTCGTAGGGGTCGTCGGTGCTGTTGCGGCGGTCGTCGCGGTCGTCGAACAGGTTCTCGACGTTCCAGAACATGAACGCCACGGTCCCGGGCGCGACCGGGGTCGATGCCGGCGGCTCCGGCGTCGGGTCGCCGCGGCGAGAGTAGACGGCGAGCGCGATCCCGCCCACGACCAGCGCGACGGCGACGACGGCAATCTTGCCGCCGGCGGGAAGGCCGAGGAAGAAGCGCAGCGCGGCGTCGGCGGCCTGCTGGTTGCGGTTGCGGCTCACGGCGGCACCGATTCGGCTAGACAGGGGTAGTGGCGATGATATGACCCGACCGAGCCCCGGGGTCGGGGCGCACCCGGGAGGGGCGGCCATGCAGGCGGGGCGGATCGGGTACGCGGCGGCCGGCGTGGCGCTCGGCGTGGTCGCGGCGGCGTTCTACCTCGGCCAGCCGCGGCCGGCCGGCGCCGCGTCCAACGACCGGCACGGCGACACCATCATGGCCACCGGCGCGGTGTCGATCAACCCGCGCATCCAGACCGACGGCGTGTGGCTCCTCGACTACAAGGCCGGCAAGCTGCTCGGCACCGTGGTAGACCGCACAGCCGGCAAGATCGTCGGCTGGGCCGAGGTCGATCTGCGGAGCGAGTACGAAATCCAGGCACTTCAGGAGGTCCACTTCCTGATGACGACCGGGTACATCACGCAGGGCCAGTCGGCGCTCTACCTCGCGGAGACGACGACGGGGAAGTTCGGCGTGTACACGATGGGACCGGGGCCGAACGGGACCGGCGTGGTGATCCGCCGGCACGACATGACGCAGTTCCGCGCCGGGGCCGCGCCGCAACCCGTGGTGCCCGCCGGCGGTGCCGCGGCGAAGCAACCGTAACTGCCCGGCCAATCGCCCGTACATAGCATGATCGGGACCGGACCCGCGACCACGGGCCACCCGATGATCGACGTTCACATCCACGCGGTCCCGCCGAACCTGCCCGGGGTGGGGCCGCTGTCGCCGCTGCTGAAGCTCGCCCCCAAGACCGTCGCCGCCGAGTTGCGGGCGCAGATGCAGACCGCCGGCGTCACCCACGCGCTGGCGATGGGGCAGTGGGACGCCGGCCCCGACGACCCACTCGGCGTGAACAAGACGCTCGACATCGCCGCCCTCGTCCCCGGCCTGAAGGCCATCGGCGCCTGCGACCCGACCCGGACCGACGACGACCACTTCTCCCGGTGCGCCGAGGTGCTGGCGACCGGCCGCGTCGTGGCGCTCAAGTGTTACCTCGGCTACTTGCACTACGAACCGGCGCACGCCAACTACGGCCGCTACTACGAGCTCGCGGCGCGGTTCCGGGTGCCGGTCATGTTCCACTGCGGCGACACGTACTCGCCGATGGCCAAGCTGCGGTTCGCCCACCCGCTCGGCGTGGACGAGGTGGCGGTGGACCACCCGGACGTGCGGTTCGTGATCTGCCACCTCGGCAACCCGTGGGTGACGGACGCGGCCGAGGTCATCTACAAGAACATGAACGTGTGGGCCGACCTGTCCGGCCTGCTGGTCGGGGACGACGGCGTGTTGAGGTCCGCGGAAGCCCGCGACCTGGCCGCGGACCTGGGTCACGAGATTCGTCGAGGGATGAAGTACGCGGAGCGGCCGAACCGGTTCCTGTACGGCACCGACTGGCCGCTGGCGCCGATGCCGGCGTACCGCGACTTCGCCCGGGAGGCGGTCCCGGCCGAGTTCCACGACTGCGTGTTCGAGGAGAACGCCCGCCGCCTCTTTAGATTGGCCTGAAAGCCCGGGGACGGCCGTCCCCGGGCTTCGTACAACCCCAGAAAGCCCGCCCCGCCGCCCTCCCGAGACCGTCCATGAGCACCGAACCCGAGTACCGGCCCGGCCTGGAAGACGTGCCGGCCGCGAAGTCCGCGGTCAGTTTTCTGGACGGCAAGAAGGCCCGGCTCGAATACCGCGGCATCCCGGTCGAGGTGCTCGCCAAGGAAAGCTGCTTCGAGGAAGTCGCCTGGCTCCTCATCAAGGGTGACCTCCCCAACCAAAAGCAGCTCGCCGAGTTCGACCACGACCTCCGCCAGCGCCGCGCCGTCCACTACCGCCTCAAAGACCTGATCAAGTGCCTCCCGGCCGACGGGCACCCGATGGACGCGCTCCACGCCTCCGTCGCGGCGCTCGGCATGTTCTACCCGTGCAAGACCGTCTCCGACCCGGCCAAGAACTGGGACGCCACCCTCCGCATTATCGCCGCGATGCCGACGGTCGTGACGGCGTTCGCCCGCGCCCGCCGGGGCGAAGAAATTCTCGAACCCCGCGCCGACCTCGACCACTCGGCGAACTTCTACTACATGCTCACCGGCAAGGAGCCGACCCCGGCGACGCGGAAGGTGCTCGACGCCTGCCTGATCCTGCACGCCGAGCACACGATGAACGCCAGCACGTTCACCGCCCGCGTCACCGGCTCGACGCTCGCCAACCCGTACCACGTCGTCGGCGCCGCGATCGGCTCGCTGGCCGGGCCGCTGCACGGCGGGGCGAACGAGGAGGTGCTGCACCAGCTGGCCGAGATCGGCACCGTGGAGAACGTGAAGCCGTGGCTCGACGCCAAGCGCGCGGCCGACCCGAAGTTCAAGGTGATGGGGCTCGGCCACCGGGTGTACAAGGTGAAGGACGGCCGCGCGACGGTGGTGCAGGACGTGGCCGAGCAGGCGTTCGCCGAGACGAGCCGGCCGAAGTCCTATGAGATCGCGCTGGAGCTGGAGAAGTATTGCGAGGGGATTTACGGCCCGAAAGGGATTTACCCGAACGTCGATTTCTATTCGGGCGTGGTGTACCAGGCGCTCGGCATCCCGGTGGACGTGTTCACGCCGATCTTCGCCATCGCCCGCGTGTCGGGGTGGCTGGCGCACTGGCACGAGCAGCTCGTCGGCAACCGCATCTTCCGGCCGGAGCAGATTTCGACCGGCAAGCACGACGTGAAGTACGTCCCGCTCGCCGAGCGGCCGTGATGTCCGCCCGCCTCCGCGACGCCCTAGACGCCGTCCGGTTCGCGCGGTCGTACAGCCTGCCGCTGATAGACTCGTTCGCCCCGGACGAGTGGTTTCGGATGCCGGCAGAGGGTGTCACGCACCTGACCTGGCAGGTCGGTCACCTGGCGATGGCGCAGTACCGGTTGTGCATCGAGCGCGTCCGCGGAATCCGCCCCGAGGACGCCGAGTTGATCCGGCCGGACGTGATGGCGCTGTTCGGCCGCGAGTCGGTTCCCGATCCCAATCCGTCCCGTTACCCCACCCCGACCGAATTGCGGAATGTGCTGGATCGGATGCACGAGCGAGTCCTCGCGGACCTGGCCGACTGGCCGGACGCCGATCTGGATTCGCCGCCGGCGATGACCTCGCACCGGTTGGCGAAGACGAAGCTGGAATGCGTCCGCTGGTGCGCCGCCCACGAAATGCTGCATGCCGGTCAGATCGGCCTGTTGCGGCGGATGCTCGGGCACCCCGCAAAGTGGTAGGAAGTCACGCGGCTGGTGCCTCACCGCACGAGTTCCTTCGGGTTAAGGCGGCCGAGCTTCTTGCGGCCGCCTTAACCCGGAACGTCCACCCGATCCTGGCCTCGGCCTTGCTCCGCACCGCCTGCCGCGCCGCCACCTCGGCAGCCAACCTCGCTCGGCTCTCGATCCGCAGGTTGAGGTACTGTCCGGCCAGCATGCTCAACTCGCACCCGGCCACGTTCAGCTAGCTGGCGCGCTTCGGGGTGTGGTGGAACTCCAGCGCCGCCGCAGCCGCCTCGTCTCGTCCGGCGGGAACGCCACGAACACCAACCCGAAGGCGTGGATGTTCCGGGTGTCCAGGACTACCCAGACCACCGCCGCGTCCGGGTATCCTCGTCGTACAGGGCATTCATCCGGGCCGCGATGCCGGCGGCAATCCGCCTGTCGGTCACCGCCACCCGGCGGGTGCCGGCAAGCGGCTCGACGACCACGAACCGGTTCGGCGTGCCCTGCCGGGTGAACTCATCGTCCTCCCGGGCCGGCGACTCGGGGGCCGGCGGCAACGGGTCGCCGGCCCGTGCTGTATCTTCCTGCCCCCGTCGAAGCACACCACCGGCCGGCACGGGTCGTACGGCTCGGCGTACAGCACGAGCGCGTCCTCCATGCGGTAGACGAACTCCCAGTCTACCCCCTTCGGGAGGCACCACGACTGCTTTCGCCACGGCTCGAGGTCGCTGTATTGAGGACCAGGAGAATGGTGTCCTCGGACACCGACCCGACCACCTGCACCTCGACCCGCTAGCTCGCCAGAAGCCGGGCCGTCTGGCGCCTCCAGACCCTTCCGGCGCAAGCGAGCAGGCCCGGGCGATGACCACCGCCTCGGTCTTCTCGTCGAACCGGACCGGGCCGACCGATCGGGACTTCTCGGTCCGGGCGGCGTCCCACGCCTCGGCCACGACCCGCTTGTGGACGTTGGCCGCGGTCGGGGCGGAGATCCACAGGTCGGCGGCGTTGTCGGCGCAGGTCTCGCCGGGGTCGGGTTTGAGTAGCACCTCGACTCGGTTCCGCTGCCGCAGGGCCAGTGTGCCGTCGTCCCGCCCATCCAGGTCGGCCCGCTGGGCGTCCGTCGGGCGTACCAGATGCTTCTACCGCATACCCCGCCTCCTGCGGGGTTTCCGATAGGAATCAGCCCGAGGAACTCGTGCGGTGCGTTAGTAGTTGTGCGTGTACGCGATGGTTGGCCCCTCCGAGGGAGCGGTGCCCACGGCGACCTTCGGCACCTATCGTGTGTGGCTGCTGACGCCTGGGCAATAATCTTGTACAATTACAAATGTATATATAGTATAACTATGATCTCTATAAATTATGTATATGATGATTGCTTAAACAGATGATTAATAATCAGATTGGCGACATACAGTTCTTGACTTGTCACAGGTTAATACTAGTCCAGTCTACACTCCTGTGATCGTTTTGACCGTGTGCCGGTCCGTCGCCGGCTGACCCCCGTGTGGGGCGGTGCGTCTGGCCCTTGCGAGCCGAAAAAACCTCCTCGCCCTGAGGTGCTCATGGCCGGTGGCGATCCCGAGCCCGCGACCGAGAACTGGCCGGCGTTCGTGGCGTGGCCGGTCGTCGACCCCGGCGACTGCACGGTTTTCGTCCACCGCGATGCGTACGGCGAACACCGAGAATCGGACCTTAACTGGCCGGAGGACTTCAAGAAACTGCGCGATCAACTGCTCGCACTCGACCCCGTGGTTCCGGATTCGGAAACCGCGAAGCCGCCCGCCCGTAGACCTAGGCTCTCAGCCGCCGAGAAGTTGACATTCCGGCTGCTGCGCGACGAAACCGACTATCGGGCCCGCGCGCTGGTCTGCTCGACCGCCTGCGGCGAGTCAGTGAGCGTCACGCTCCGGTCGATCGAAGACGGTCGCGGGAAGCGCGTCGAGACGCCCGATGACGAGCACCACCCGCCCGCAGTCGCCGGATGGCCCGCCAAGGAGCCGATCCCGGTCCGGTCGACGTTCGCGCCCGACGGGAAGCCGAACGACAAGTACTGGTTCACTCTGACGCAGCAGTGCGACGTACTCGCTTCCCACGTCTTCGGCGATCTGACAAAGCCGGTCCGGAAGCACGGGTTGATCGTGTTGACGGGGGCGACCAAGTCCGGGAAGACGGAGATCGCTTACGGTCTGACCCACCTCTATCTCTCCGCACTGAAGACTCTCCGCGGGCGGCGCCCGCACCTGGTGACGTTCGAGGACCCCATCGAGCGGTACTTCGCCGAGCCGGTTCGGTCCGTCAAGGAACTCCGGGCCGCCGCGGCGGACCCGTCGCGGCTCCCGCCCAGGGACAAGTGCAAGGAGTTGGTCCAGGCGCTCCGCAAGATCAGGAACATTCCCAAGGCGACGCTCGCCCGCTGGTGGGGGATTGATTACACGCCGCGGCAGAAGGGGAAGGACGTCCACGACCTGAAGCAGGCGTTCGCCGACGCCCTCCGCCAGACCCCGTCGGTGTTCTACATCGGCGAGGTCAGGGACCCGACCGACTGGCCGGCGATCCTCGAATTCGCGGGCACCGGCCACCTCGTCGTCACCACCGCCCACGCCGGATCGCTGCTCGAAGCGGTTTCCAAGATCCTGTCCGCCGTCGGAGCCCGCACCCCGGCCGAGCGCCGCCAGTGGGCCAGTAAGGTCTTGTCCGTCGTCCACCTCCGGTCGATCCCGAAAGACCAGGCCGCCGGCCGCGAGCTCCTGCTCCCGGCCGTCTGGCGGCAGACGCCCCAGGGGCTGGCCCACCTGACCGCCGACGGGCTCGGCGCGCTTGTCCCGAACTTCCTGCGCGGGTCGTCGGACCGGGTGAGCTGCTTCGGCCGACGGTACGGCTTCGAGCGCCTCTGGACGGCAGCCGGATCGCCGGAGCCCGACGCGCACGCGATTCTGAGCCAACTGGCCGTAAGCCACGACCTCGAAGGAGTGTGACGCGCGATGCCGCCGACACCCGCCCCCGCCGCCGCACCGGCCGCGTGGCCGACCGCGCAGAATTTCCTCGCGTTCGGCATCCCCTCGCTCGACGAGCTCCTCGGCCGCCAGGCGCCCGATCCGGCCGGCGACCAGCCCCCCGTCCCGGGGTACGATGTCAGCCGGTCGACGGCCGACTCGTCCGGGATGAAGCGGGGCGAGGCCGCGACCATCTGTGTCATCGGCCCGGACGGCACCGGGAAGTCGCTGTTCGCCCTCCACTTGACGTCCGACTACCGTTCCCGCACCGGCGAGTACGCGGGTGCCGGCGGTCCGCCGAAGGTCGTCTACGCGTCCACCGACCTGTCGGTGAACCTCGCCGAAAAGATGTGGGACAGTTTCTGGCTCGACCGCCCACGACTGCGCCGGAAGCGGCTCCCGTTCCGCCCGCCGGCGGAGAACGCAGTACCGGCCGGAGAGCCGCTGTCGGCGAGCGACCGGGCGGAATACGCCCGCCCCCACGCCGGCGGTCCGGCGCCGCGGCGCCCGACCCGGCTGGCCCTCCGGCCGTACAGCCCGCACGACTCCGCGCCGGCCGCGCCCGCGCGGCCGGAACCGTCGTTCGCCGGCGCCCTGAGCGGCGACGGGCGGCCGTGCGAGGTGATGTTCATCGACCTCGAGGCGAACACGGCCGGGGACGACTGGGGGTTCCTCCACACCCTGCTGGCCGCGCTCGACACCCCGCCGGAGAACGCCCCGCGGCACCTGCTGGTGATCGACGCCGTGGAGGGCCTGGAGACGCTCGTCGGTGAGCGGGACGCGTTCGGCGAGCGGCAGAGCCGGCGGTCCCGGGTGGCCCAGATCGTGCGGGCGGCCGCGGGCAAGTGCCACCTCGTCTTCATCGTGGAGGAACCGAAGGACGGGGAGCGGTTGCCCGAGGTGTTCGTGTCCGACGTGGTCGTGCGGCTGCGGACGACCGTCGACCGCGACTACGCTCGGCGGACGGTCGAACTGGAGAAGGTGCGGGGCCAGCCGCACGTCCGCGGGGAGCACGACTTCCGCATCCGCCAGCGCGCCAGCCGGACCGGCGATCAGGTGAACCCGGACGAGCCCCAGGTCGGGTTGATCGGCCGGTTCACACCGGACCTGTCGGCGCGCAGCCCGGGCGGGGCCGAGGTGGCCGACTTCATGTCATACATCGAGGTGTTCCCGTCGCTCCACCACCTGAACCACCGCCTCCAAATCCGGCGCCCGGCCGACGTGGGCCCGGCCCCACTGCCGGAGGACGCGCTGTGGCGGTACGCCTGGTTCGGTATCTTTCAGCTGGACGCGATGCTGAAGAAGGCCCGGTCCTTGCCCCCCCCGACGCGCGACCGGATGCCGGAGTGGTGCGCCGGGAGCGACCAACTCGGCGTCCCGATGGGGAGCGTCACCTGCCTGGTCGGGAACGAGTCGACGTACAAGTCGCAGCTCTCCCGGTCGTTCCTGAGCCAGGCGTTTCGGGTCCGGGACGCGGGGAACGACCCGACGTTCCGGAACCTCAACCGCGACGACCCCCTCGGCCTCCTCGGGCAGGGGGTGGCCGTCCTCCTGGCCGCCCAGGGTACCGACCGGTCCGCGCTGGTGGAACAACTTGCCTGCCACGTCCACGTCCCGAACTGGGACGACGACAAGAACCCCGACCGGCTCACCCTCCAGTCCCAGGGGCTCGCCGACCGGGTACTCGTCCGCCGGCTCGACATCCACCACCAGCCGTCCACGTACCTGATGCACGTGGTCAAGAGCCTGGTCGAACTCGCGAAGCGGAAGCTGTTCGACAGGCTCAAGGGTACCGACAAGGTGTCCGCCCTCCGCGGGGACGGGAAGTGGCGGCCGCACACCGGCCGCATCCGGTTCGTGATCGACGACCTGTCGACGATCGAGGCCACGTACCCGGAGGTGGCGCGTGACCCCCTCTTCCTCCCGTGCCTGACGACGTATCTCCGCGACGAGGGCGTCACGACCCTCATCCTGGCCACCCAGCGCGGCCGCCCGCTCGACCCGGCCGGCGGGCTGACGTCGGCCGACCGGCACGACCTCGTGACCCTCTCGGACTTCCGGCTGTTCACCTGGCACGTGTCGTTCTTCGACGAGAAGCGGGTGGCCATCACCGCCATGCCCGGGACCTCGCCGCTGTCCGGCCAGGTCGTCCGCGACCTCCGCCCGGCGCGGAAGAGCGAACTGCCCCGGATGCGGCTGAGCGAACTCGAGCGCGACGCCGCGGGCGACTACAAGTTTCCCGCCCCGAGCCCGGCGCCGGCCCTGGCACCCAACCGCGAGCGCGCCGCCGCCGACCGGCACGACGCCTACGACGACGAGGCGCTGGTGGTCGACCCACACTTCGAGCTCTACGCCGGCCTCGAGGAGGGGCGGCCGCGGACCGTCCCGCTGAACGTCCGGCTGTACGCCGAGCGGGACGACATCCCGGCCTTCCAGGGGTATCTGTACGGCGTGCGGAACCTGTTCCGCCAGATGTTCGGGCACACCGACGAGCAGGCCGCGAACGTCCTCCAGCCGCAGTACGGTGCGAGTTACGACATCCTCCGGGAGTTGAGCTACCTCCAGAGCGAGGCGAAACTGGGCCACACGCTGGTGCTCCAGGTCGACGAGTTCTGGGCGGAAACCCGGTCCGAGTTGACGCGCCAGGAGCGCTACCTGGACGCCTGGACGGTGGACCAGTTCGAGCCCAACCGGTTCGAGGATCCGTTCGGGTTGTTCCAGCGGACGGACGAGATGGACGCTCGCTGGCGGCAGCGGCGGCAGATGCGCGGGCAGGAACGGGCGGCCCGCGGGCGCCCGAACCGGGTCGTCCGGCGCCACGAGTTCTTCGACCTAATCGGTTGCGACTACAACGCGTGCCGGCAGGTGTACCCGATCCACAAGGTTCCGTACACCTGGGACTTCGGAATGCTCGTCCTGGACGAGACGGTGTGGAAGCGGGCGTTCGGGGAGAAGGACCACCGGACCGTGAAATTCGTCTGGAAAGCGGACGACCCGGACAGCGAATCGGGGAAGTGGGTGCCGGTCCAGCAAGAACTCGAACTCATCTGGGACCGCCTCTGGAAGATCTCCGACGAGCCCTACCGCGAGTTGTTTCGTGAGACCTCGACGGGGGTCGAGCCGAACGCCCCCAAGAAGCGGCCGCCCCTCGCCGTTCCCGACCCGGACCCGAAACGAACGCCGGCCCGCCGCGGCGTCCGACCGGGCCCGGACCCGTTCGTCATCAAGAACTGGCGGAACGAAACGGACGGATTGAAGGCTCACCAGTTCGCGCGGTTCGACATGCCGAAGGGGCCGATCCCGACGCGGCACGGGGACTACCACCTCGGCGAGCCCGAGCACCCGGAGGAGAAGGTCCAGCACGACCCCCTGTCGTGGCGAGAGTTCTTCGGGGCGTGCAAGACGATCGCCAAGGCGACCCGGTACGAGTACCAGCCGTTCGACGTGGACATGCTCGCCGTCGAGTCGTTCTCGTGCCTCGTGTTCGAGGTCTGGATGTCCGAAGTGTTTCAGGCCTGTTACACGGTGCTGAGGCTCGACGACTGGTACCGGCGGAAGGAAGCCGCCGGCGGGGCGCCGTCGGTACGACCGCATCAGGCGGAAGGGTGGAAGGCGAAAGTTGAGTTGGCCCGGCAACTCCTCCCACGACACCCGGACGACCGGAACCGCGCGCCGACCGGGCCGGACGAATTACTCCCGTACCTCCCGGCGTTGAGCAACGCCAGCGGGGACAGTGACGACGACCCGGCCCCGGCGTCTCCGCGGCCGCTCCGCCATCAGGCCCCGTCGTGGAGTCTGATGCGCCTCCTCGACGACAAGGGCGACCCCGGCGGTCCGGCGGCCGTGATCCAACAGGTCTACCGCCGGGCGCTCTACCGCACCGCCCTACTGCTCGACGAGGTGCTCCCTCCGGCCGTCTTCAACGAGGGGGAGTTCGTCTACCAGGCCCGGGCGGCCGGGGCGAAGTCGGTGGCGGCCCGGCACTGGTACTCGACCGCGACCATCGCCCTGGCCACGCCGGACACCCGGCGGGGGAAGTTGGTCGCCGGCCTCCCCGGCCACTTCAGCGTGCGCGGCGACTGGTACCTGGCGATCGCCCGGGGGAGCCGGTCCCCCCGGTTGGGCGAGCAGGCGATCGACATCTTGTCCAGCCGCCGGGCCAACATCACACGCCTCCAGACGGGGCTCGGGCTTCCCGTCCGCGACCTGTTCACGCCGGCCAACCCGAGCGCCCCCCGGGGCGAGCACTGGACCAGCCTGAAGTACATCCGCCCGGACGACGGGCGGGAGGAACGGATCCCGTACAGGGAGCTCCGCAAACTAGGGGCGTATGACCCCAAGGACGGGATGGGGCGGCGGGGAAATTTCTTCTGGTTCTGGCGGTCGACCGTTCACGCGTACGACACGCAAAGCCGCATCTGGCAGCGGTGGCTGTGCCAGTTGATGACCGAGTGGCGGAGGTGGCCGAAGCCGGACGCCCCCGCGGGCAACGGCGTGTCTGCGACGGCCGGCGAGCCGTGGTGGGACGGTTTCAAGGAGTACGACCACTACTACGGGATGGAGCTCAACGACCCGGCCGCGGGCGTCTGCCACGTGGACCGCTCGGCCGACCCGCCCGACGGCGGGTCGGCCGAGCCGGTCGAGCGCTGGCGACTGTTCGACGCGATGTGCGATCGATTCGTCGAGACGTTGAAGCGGGCGACTCTGAGCCCTGAGCGGCCGACCGTGCCACCCGAACGGGGTGGGTGATGCCGACCGTCATGGACCTCACCTGAAATCGCTTTTCGCCACCCACCCGGGGCACCGAAAGGGCACTGAATTGGGCTTCCGGGGCATTGAATGGGCACTGAAATGACATCAGCCGCCCTCCCGGCGTAGCGGGAGAAAGCGGCCGATGTGCTTGCCAAACCAAGTTTTGAGATGTCGGGGCGGCCGGATTTGAACCGACGGCCTCCTGCTCCCAAGGCAGGCGCGCTACCAGACTGCGCTACGCCCCGCTAACCCACTTATCCTACCTACCACACCGGACACCCGCCACCCCGCTCCGGTTCGCGGTTCCGGTTGACCCCCGGGTGCGGCCCCGGTATGCGGCCGCAAAACCGCGTCGGGCTGCCGGGAGGGGTAACGGTGAACCGGGTACTGCCGATCGCCGGGGTCGTGGGAACGTGCCTCGCCCTCACCGGCTGCGCGGGCACCCTCGACACCGTCACCAGTCGCACGTTTCGCTCCAGCCCGCTCGACACCACCTACCGAATGGTGCGGCCGGAAGACCCGCTCGTCGTCCTCCGGGCCGACCCGCCGCGGTCCGGCGACCAGCGCGCGAAGGCGATGCTGCGCCTCCGGGAGCCGCTGACCGTCGGGCTGAGCCAAACGGACCAGGACGAGGTGATGGACACGCTCGCCCGCGCCGCAACGAGCGACGCGAGCCCCGTCCTGCGGCTCGCCGCGATCGAGGCGCTCGGGCGGTTCCAGGACCCGCGCGCCGCCGGCGTCCTCATGCTCGCCTACCAGAACGCCCACGGCCGCACCGAACAGGCGACCGTCCCCGTCGCCCGCGTCCCCGGCGCGCGGCCGCCGCTGGCGACGCCCACCGGCTTCGCCCCCGACACGGTCTCGACCATCCGCTGCCGCGTCGTCGAGTCGCTCGGCCACAACGGGAAGCCGGAGACGATTGCGTTCCTGGCGTCGATCGCCGGCAGTAACACCACCGGGCAGGGGCCGGAGGGTGCCGAAGACCGCGACGTGCGGCTCGCGGCCGTGCGCGGCCTCGGCCACTGCCGCCACCCCGACGCGGTGACGGCGCTGGCCCAGGTGATGAGCGCGGAGCACGGCAAGGACACGGCCCTGGCCGGCAGGGCGCACGACGGGCTGGTGAACCTGACCGGCCAGCGCCTGCCGGTCGACCCGCAGCGGTGGAACCAGGTGGTGCAGGCCGGGGCGACGGTCACGCCCGAACCGGGCCTCGTGGACCGTGCGGTGAACTGGGTGCTCGGCCCGCCGTGACTCTGGCCGGGCGGGCGGGCGTCGGGTAGCGTGGGGGCGTACCCCATCCACGCCCCAGGGGCCGCCCGTGCAGTACCAGCTCGCGTTCGGCTATTTCGTCGGCCAGAAGCCGAACGGCTGGACGAACCTCCTCCTCGCCACCGTCTGCCTGTTCATCCCGGTCGTCGGCCCGCTCGTCCTCATGGGCTACCAGGCCGAGATGACCGAGCGGCTGCTCCGCGACCCCGACCTCCGCCGGCACCCGGACTTCAAATTCGACCGGTTCATGGAGCTCCTCACCCGGGGGGTGTGGCCGTTCCTGGTCGGCCTTGTCGTGGCGCTGCTCGCCGTCCCGGTGCTGGTGCTCGCCGTCATGGTGGCCGTCGGAATCGGGGCGTCCGTCGACCCAATCCTCGGCGCCGTCCTCGCCGTCCTGATCTACGTCGGCGGAATTCTGCTGCTGAACGCCGTGATGATCCCGATCCAGTTTCACGCCGAGTTGGCCAACCGGTTCGACCTCCGCGGCGGGTTCCGCTTCGCCGTATCGTTCCTGAAGCTCGTTGGTGGGAAAGCCCTCGTCGCGTACCTCGTGTTCAACCTCCTCACGATCCCGCTCACGCTGGTCGGACTGCTGGCGTGCTTCATCGGCGTCTACCCCGCCGTGGTCGTGGCGATGATGGCCGGGCAACACCTGATGGCGCAGTTGTACCTCGACTACCTGAGCGCCGGCGGCGAGGAGATCGTGAAGACGCCGACCGACGCCGACCGACGCCGTCGGCGCCGGGACGCGGAAGACGCAGAGTACGACGACGAGGACGACCGCGGCCGGCGCCCGCGGCTCCGCGACGACGAGGAGGATGACGACCAGTACGACGACGACCGCGGCCGGCGGCGCTGACGTGGCCGGGCGGGGCAGGCGGCTCCACAATGAACAGCGAGCCCACCCCGCGCGAGGAACCGCGATGACGCCGTTGCTGCTGGCCCTGACCCTCACCCCGGGCCAGCCCCCCGCCACGGACTGGCAGGCGGCCGAGACCCCGTACCTGAAGAACGTCAAACAGGTGACGAGCAACTTCGTCCGCGCCGGCGAGGGGTACTTCTCCCCGGACGGCAAACAGGTCATCTACCAGGCCGAGGAGACGGAGACGGGCAACCCGTTCTACCAGATTTTCGTGCAAGACCTGGCGACCGGGAACCGCCGCCGCATCAGCCCCGGCGTGGGGCGGACGACGTGCGCGTACTTCCGCCCGGACGGGAAGCGAGTCGTCTTCGCCAGCACCCACGAAGACCCGGACGCGAAGAAGCACCAGATCAACGAGTTCGTGCAGCGCGAGAAGGACAAGCAAGCCGGCGTCCGCCGCCGCTACGCCTGGGACTTCGACCCGTTCATGAAGATTTACGAGGCCAACCCGGACGGCACCGACCTCAAGTGCCTGACGCCCGACGCGAAGGTGTACACCGCCGAAGGGAGCTACTCCGCCGACGGCAAGCGGATCGTGTACAGCGCC
>JBGAQM010000102.1:0-16988 GCA_044220735.1 Urbifossiella sp.
GGGGTGAGTCCGCTCTTCCGCCAGCGGTCGACGAAGTAGATGACGACGCCGCCGGCGAGCAGTGCGGCGGCGATGGCCAGGGAGGCGTAGAGGAGTTCGGGCTTTTCCCAGGGCGTGCCGGGCGGCTTGCCGCCGGCTTGTGCGAACAGGGAGAGCAGCGACGACGACATCCGGGCGCCTCGGGTGCGGGCGTGGCGTCGTCAAGGGTAGCCCAAATTGCGCCGCCGGGAAAGCCCGCCCGGCTTACCGCGTCGAAAGGAGGTCGTCCCACCCGGCGGCGGTCGGTATGGCGTCGAAGATCCGTTCGAGCCGCTCGCGGTCGATGATCGCGGCGAGCGCGGCCTCGGCAGCCGCCGGCGGCGGGCCGAACTGCCGCGTGCCGTGACGAGTGACGAACCGGCGGGCTTCCTCGGCTTCGCCCTCGGCCTTGCCCTCGGCCTTGCCCTCGGCCTTGCCCCGGTTGAGCCACCGCTGGAAGGTTCTCGAGTCTTGCAGAATGTCTTCGATCATCCGCTCGACCTCCCGGGCCACGTCGTCGTCGTACCGCATCCCACAGAGCACGGACGTCAGCCCGCCCAGTACCCCTGCCACGTTACCCGAGATGTCCGGCGCCCGCAACCGGTCGCGCAACCGCCCGAACGCCGCGGTCGGGTCGCCGACGGCCTCGTTCGTCAGCACCGCCAGCGGCGCCAGGCCCGGGCCGGCACGCAGGAACGTGTCCATCGGCTCCTGCCACACCCGGAGGACGCCGTACCGGAACGTCAGGTGCGGCGGCGCCCCGGCGGCCGCGACCTCCCACACGCCGTCCTGGTCGGACGCGGCCGCGGCCGGCCGCAGCAGCACCAGCACCGACGCCACCGGCAGGTCGTTCGCCGCGGCCGCGGCCACGTTGTACCGCAGCATCCGCGCCGGCTCGACGACTGAAACTCCAGGTGCAGGGCGAACGGCTCCGGCCCCTCGACGCGGATCAGCCGGTCGGCCTGGAGCGTCGCCGACAGGTCGGTGTCGAGCAACGACCCCGGCCCGGCCGGAAGCCCGACCCGCGCCGTCAGGAACGCCACCCACTCGGCGACGTACTCGTCCACCAGCGTCTTCAGGGTGGTGTCGAATTCGGTCGCCACGCCCGCACCCTCCCCCAACGGTTGTCGGCCGCCGGCTCCAGGTCGGTTGCGATTCTTCCCGCAAGTTCCCGGCGGGGCGCGCCCGGTGGCGCACCTTCCGCGCCCCAGCGCGGTTGCGTCGGTCGGCGCGTCGGGTGTCGGCGGTTCCGCCAGCGAAACCGCCCCAACACCCGCGACCGGCCGCGGGAATGAGGTAAGCTGAATGGGACGTGCGGCTCGGAACGGACCCAACTTGACGGTTTTTCCGGCGGCGGTATAATTCGCAGTGCGTCAACGGATTGGCGTACCGACCCTGAGGCTCAGGAGAGAGCCGCGGCACCCGTCGAGGCCCACCCCCCACCCCACGGCGCTCCTCCCCATCCGGCCGTCGGCACCGCCCGACGCGACCGACCCGACCGGGGACCGCCGACTCCACCAAACCCGGGGGAACGCGGGGCACCGACACCACGCCGTAAGGCCGATCGACCCGCGGACCCGTACCGACCGCCGCGCAACCGTCCCGCCCCCGATTCGCCCGGCCGACCTTCCGGCCGCGGCGGGACGCCGCCCGCCGGCAACCGCAGGTGACACGTGCCGTCCGACCCGGTGGAGCTCACCCGCCAGATCAAGGCCTCGTGCGACATCGCCGATGTCGTCGGCGGGTACCTCACGCTCGTGCCGGCCGGCCCCATCTTCAAGGCCATCTGCCCCTTCCACACCGACTCCCGCCCCTCCCTCGACGTCGACTCCCGCCGCCAGCGGTACAAGTGCTGGAGCTGCGGCGCGCACGGCGACGTGTTCAGCTTCGTCGAGCACATGGAGAAGGTCGGGTTCCGCGAGGCCCGCGAGATACTCGCCAAGAAGGCCGGAATCAAGCTCGACGAACAGCCGTCGCCGCAGGACCAGGCCCGCAGCCGGCTGCTGGGGGTGATGCGCTGGGCCGCCGAGCTGTACCAGCGCTGCCTCCTCGACGACCCCGCCGGCGCCGCCGCCGTCAGCTACGTCGGCAGCCGCAAGCTCGCCGGCAAGACGGTCCGCGACTTCGGCCTCGGCTACGCCCCGCTCGGCGGCGACTGGCTCGTCGAGCGCGCCCGCGTCGACCGCGTGCCGCCCGAACTGCTGGTCGAAGTCGGGCTCCTCGGCAGCCGCATGGAGGGCCGCGGGTTCTACGACCGGTTCCGCGACCGGGTGATGTTCCCGATCCGCGACGTCCAGGGGCGAACCATCGGCTTCGGCGGGCGCATCATGCCCGAAAGTCCCCTCCTGCCGCGGGCGCCGAAGTACTACAACTCCACGGAAACGCCGCTGTTCTCGAAGTCGGACGTGCTCTACGGGCTCGACCTCGCCCGCCACGCCGGCCACGCCGCGGGCTACCTCGCCGTCGTGGAGGGGTACACCGACGTGATGATGGCCCACCAGTGCGGGGTGCCGCAGGTCGTGGCCACGATGGGCACCGCCCTGAACGCCCGGCACGTCGCCCAGCTGCGGCGGTACGCCCCCAAGGTCGTCCTCGTCTACGACGCGGACGCCGGCGGCATGACCGGCGTGGACCGGGCGCTCGAACTGTTCGTGTCCGAGAGCGTGGAACTCGCCGTCGCCACGCTCCCGGACGGGCTCGACCCCTGCGACTTGCTTGTCCGCCCCGACGGGGTGGCTACGTTCAACAAGGTGCTGGCCGGCGCCGAGGACGCCCTCGACTTCGCCTTCCGCCGGCTGCTCGGCGACACCGGGGCGCCGTCGGTCGAGGTGAGCCGGACCGTGCTCGACCGCATCCTCGGCGTGATGGTGAAGTCGGCGAGCTGGACCGCGAAGGGGGCGTACCCGACCGAGCAGCGGGTGAAGCAGGAACTCATCATGACCCGGCTGTCGTCCCGGCTCGGGCTGAAGCTCGAAACCGTGTGGGCGCGGCTCGGCGAGTTGAAGGTCGAGGTCCGCCGCCACGAGGCCGAGCAGGTCCGGCGCGCCGCCCCGCCGATGGTGCAACCGTCCGCGGCGCGGACCACCGCGGCGCCCGTCGCGGAGAAGTCGACGGCGCAGAAGTCGGTCGAGCGGCAGCTGGTCGAGCTGCTGCTGGCCGACCCCGGGCTGGTGCCGACGGCCGCGTTCGCCGTCACGCCCGACGACCTGACGCACACCGGGCTGAAGCGCATCCTCGGCGAGATGTACGCGATCCAGGCGGCGGGCGCCGTGCCCGACCTGGACGCCCTCCGCGAGCGGCTGGGCGACCGCCCGGACCTGTACGACGCGGCCCAGAAGCTCCACTTCGTCGGCGCCTCGATGGGCCGCGAGCCGGAGGAGCGGGCCGAGTGGCTGAAGCGCGTCCTGACGCGGTTCAGTGATTTGAAGGCCGAGGCCGACCGGCGGCGGGTGCGGGACGCGCTCGCCGCCGGGGCCGACGACGCCGCCGAGCTGCTCCGCCTCCTCCAGGGGCGGGGCCGGCTGCCGGACTGACGAGTGCAGAGCGCAGAGCGCCGAGTGCAGAATTCACAACCGCCGAATTCTGCACTCTGCGCTCTGAACTCTGCACTTCCCAAAGGAGCGCCAAGGATGGGCACCACGGTCACACGATCCACCCGCCGCCGGCCCGCCGCCGACGGCTCCGCGGGAGGGGTTCGGATGGACTGGAAAGCGGACGAGACGCTCCTGGCGCTCATCAAGCGCGGCAAGGAGTCCGGCTCGCTCACGTTCGACGAGGTGAACGCCGCCCTCCCGGAACTCTCCGAGCCGGAGCGGCTCGCCGAGGTCCAGGAGCTCCTCGAGCAGTACGGCATCAGCCTCATCGACGAGGCCGACACCGAGGAGGCCGACGAGAACCCGGCCGCCGTCACCGCCGAGCTCCTCGCCGAGGCCGAGCTCGCCCCCAGCTTCGAGGACTCCGACGGCGACGGCCGCCACATCGACGACCCCGTCCGCATGTACCTCACCCAGATGGGTGAGATCCCGCTGCTGACGCGCGACAAGGAAATCGCCCTCGCCCGCAAGATCGAGGTCACCCGCCGCCGCTTCCGCCGCAAGGTGCTGGAGTGCGACTACGCCCTCCGCCAGGTGGTCGAGACGCTCAAGCGCGTCATGTCCGGCGACCTGCCGTTCGACCGCACCATCAAGGTGAGCCAGACGGAGAACCTGGAGAAGGACAAGATCCTCCAGCGGATGCCGCACAACCTGCGGACGCTCGAGCCCTTGATGGAGCACAACGTCGAGGACTTCCAGCGGATGACCGACGACCGCACCCCGAGCGCCGAGCGCGAGGGGCTGCGCGAGCGGCTGCGGCTGCGGCGGAAGAAGACCGTCACGCTCGTCGAGGAGCTGTCGATCCGCACCCAGAAGGTGCAGCCGTTGATGAAGAAGATGGAGCAGATCGGCGGCCGCATGACCGAGCTGGAGGACGGCGTGACGGCGCTCCGCGGCAACCGCGCCGCCCGCGAGGAGAAGTCCAACCTCGAAAAGGAACTGCAGGACCTTCAGCTCATCACGCTGGAGGAGCCGGCGAGCCTGCGGAAGCGCATCGCCGTGATGAAGCAGCGGTTCCTCGAGTACGAGCAGGCCAAGCGCGAGCTGTCGGGCGGCAACCTGCGGCTCGTCGTGAGCATCGCCAAGAAGTACCGCAACCGCGGGCTGTCGTTCCTCGACCTGATCCAGGAAGGCAACACCGGCCTGATGCGGGCGGTGGACAAGTACGAACACCGCCGCGGGTTCAAGTTCAGCACCTACGCGACGTGGTGGATCCGGCAGGCCATCACCCGCGCCATCGCCGACCAGGCGCGGACGATCCGCATCCCGGTCCACATGATCGAGACGATGTCGCGGCTGCGGAACGTGTCGAAGACGCTGCTGCAGCAGCTCGGCCGCGAGCCGACGATCGAGGAGACGGCGAAGGCGGCGAACATCACGTACGAGGAGTGCAAGCGGGTCCTGAAGATCAGCCGGCAGCCGATCAGCCTGGACCGGCCGGTGGGGGAGAGCGAGGACTCGTACTTCGGGGACTTCATCGAGGACGACTCGGTGGAGAGCCCGGTGAGCGCCGCGGCGAACGAGATGCTGAAGGACAAGATCGAGGGCGTGCTGAAAACGCTGACGTACCGCGAGCGCGAGATCATCAAGCTCCGCTACGGTCTGGGCGACGGCTACACGTACACGCTCGAAGAGGTCGGGCGCATCTTCAAGGTGACGCGAGAGCGGGTGCGGCAGATCGAGGCGAAGGCGGTGCGGAAGCTCCAGCACCCGGTGCGCAGCCGGCAGCTGGAAGGCTTCCTCGACGCCGCCCGCCAGCGGGGCTAGCGGTCAGAGGACAGAAGCCAGAGGGCGGAGGACAGACAGCAGAACCCGGCACCGGCCTTCTGCTGTCTGTCCTCCGCCCTCTGGCTTCTGTCCTCTTGTGCCGGCTTCGCCGTAGAATGCCCTCAAAGGAGCCGGCCCCCCCATGTCCGTCACCAGCACCCTCCGCGAGTGCCACCGCCTCCGCAAGCACCTCAAAGCCCTCCAGGAAGAGATCGACCGCGGCCCCCGCGTCCTCAAGGCCCAGCAGACCCGCCTCGCCACCGAGGAGCAGGCCCACAAGGACCACCACGAGACGATCAAGAAGCTGAAGCTCAAGCAGCGCGACGACGAGGGCACCCTCAAGCAGACCGAGGCCCGCCTCGTCAAGCTCGGGCAGCAGCTCCTCGGCATCTCCGTCACCAAGGAGTACGAGGCCAAGCAGTCCGAAATCCGGCAGGCGACCGACCTCAAGAACCAGCTCGAAGAAACCATCCTCGCCACGATGACGGACCTGGACGCACGCGTCTCCGCGGTCCCGGCGGTCGAGAAGCAGTGGGCCGACGCGCAGGCCGAGTTCAAGGAGTACCAGGCGGACGCCGCCGACCGGCTGGCGCGGATGCAGGCCGACCAGAAGGAGTCGCAGGCGGCGCTGGCCGTTGCCGAGGCCCAACTGCCGGCGAACGTGAAGGCGATCTACGACGCCCAGGTGAAGGGCCGCGGCCCGGACGCGATGGCGGCGCTCAAGGGGAAGGTGTGCCAGGGCTGCCGCGGGTCGGTGACGGACCAGAAGATTTACGAGCTCCAGTCGGGCGGGTACGTGCCGTGCCCGAACTCCGCCTGCGGCCGCCTGCTGTACCCGGCGGAGTAGGGGTGAAATGATGCTCACCAAGTGGAAGTACATGACCCAACAGTTCCCGACCGAGGGGCTGTCGGTGGACGTGGTGGTGGAGCGGCGGCACGCCGAGATGAGCCTGATGGGCGAGTACGGCTGGGAGCTCGTGTCCGCGAACGTGTTCCGCAGCCCCGACACCGGGCTCGACACGATCATCCTGTTCTACAAGAAGCCGGTGTCGGACGTGCTCACCACCCCGGCGCCGCGGGGGCGGTGAGCCGCGCGACCCGGTAGTCGAGTTGCGCTTGCGGCTTCGCGTCGGGAAGCGCGAAGCCGCAAGCGGCAACGGATCTACTCGATCGTCCACAGCGTCAGGCGGTCGCGGTCGCGGACGAAGACGCGGTTGCCGTCCACCACCGGGTACGCGTACGTGCCGCCGTCGGCGACGCGGTACTTCGCCAGCTCCTTGTACTCGGCGCCGGCCGCGTCCAGCACCACCAGCTGGCCCGCCGGCGTCAGCGTGAACAGCGCCGCCCCCGCCACCACCACCGACCCGTACCCGCCGCCCCGCCGCCCTTCCCCTTGAACTTCCCGCCGCCGGCCGGCGGCGCCGTCCCGCCCCCGGCCCGGCCGGCCGGTCCACACCGTCTTGCCGGTCGCCGTGTCGAGGCAGAACACGGTGCCGTCCTGGGCGATGTTGAACAGCCGGCCGTTCGCCACCGCCGGGCTGCCGAACTGCACCGGGTTCTCGTCGTTGGCCCACAACTTCACCGCCTCCAGCGACGGCCCCTTGCGCTCGAGCTTCACCGCCGTGTTGGCCTTGCCGGCGCCGCCGTACATCACCACCGGCCCGGCCGCCACCGGCGTCGAGGCGTTGTACTTGCTGCTGAACGACGCCTGCCACAGCATCTTGCCGTCGGCCAGCCCCACGGCCGACACGGTGCCCGTCGTCTCGGCCACGACCGCCTTCAGCCCGCCGACGTCCACGACGGTCGGCGAGGCGTACTTGGTGCCGTCGGACGCCCACCGCCACCGCTCGGCGCCGGTGGCGAGGTCGAACGCGACCACCGCCCCGCCGCCGTCGCCGCCGACCTGCACGACGCACAGCCCGCCGGCGACCAGCGGCGAGCTCGACGCGCTGAACCCGGGGACGCGGCCGGTGTTCTCCTTCCGCCACAGCTCCTTCCCCGTGGCGGCGTCGCGGCACACCAGTACGCCCTGCACGCCGAACGTCACGACCTTGCCGTCGGCCACGGCCGGCGACGACCGCGCCGCGGGGAAGCCGCTCGCCCCGCCGGTCGCGGGGGTGGTCTTGTAGCCCTCCTTCCACAGTTCCTTGCCGGCGGCCGCGTCGAGGCAGCGGAGCACCTCCTGGCCGTCCTCGTACCCGAAGACGTAGAGCTTGCCGCCGGCCAGCGCCGGGGTGGCGACGCCCTGCCCGGCGGGGGCGGACCAGCCCTTCTTGAGCTCCTTCGGCCACGCGGCGGGGGCGGTGAACCCGGCGGCGACGCCGTCGCCGGTGGGGCCGCGGTACTGCGGCCAGTCGGCCGCAACGAGCGCGGGCGTGAGCAGGGCGAGCCAGCGGACGGACATGGCGGACCTCCTGGGGGCGGTGCGGGTAGGAAACGCGGCGGCCGGTGAGAGGGCGATGAACGAGCGGCGTCGCCGGCTTCCTGAGCCCCTACACTAAACAGCCATCATCCCCGCTGAACGATATGCGGACCCCGTCCTCACCGCCGCCGGCCTGACCAAGGACTACGGCTCCTTCCGCGCCCTCGACGACCTGAACCTGACCGTCGCCCCGGCGAGGTCGTCGGCCTCCTCGGCCCCAACGGCTCCGGCAAGAGCACCGCCCTGCGCATCATGCTCGGGTTCCTCCGCCCCACCGCCGGCCGCGCCGCCCTCGCCGGGTTCGACTGCTGGACCCAGGGCGTGCAGGCGCGGCGGAACGTCGCCTACCTCGCCGGCGAGTTGCGCCTCTACGAGACGATGACCGGCCGACGGCTCGTGCAGTTCCTCGCGGGCCTGCGCGGCGACACGCCCGGCCCCGAGGTGGACGCGCTCGCCAAGAAGCTCGACATCGACATCGACCGCCCGCTCACGCACATGAGCAGCGGCATGAAGCGGAAGGTGGCGCTGCTGACGGTGCTGGTGCCGAAGGTGCCGCTGATCGTGCTCGACGAGCCGACCAACACCCTCGACCCGACGATGCGCGACGAGCTGCTGGAGCAGCTGAAGGCGGCGAAGGGGCGCGGCCAGGCGGTGCTGTTCTCGTCGCACGTGCTGCAGGAGGTGGAGGAGGTGTGCGACCGCGTCGCCGTGCTGCGCCGCGGCAAGCTCGTTCACGTGCAGTGCATGGCCGACCTGCGCGGCGGCCGGGCCGTGTCCGCGGCGCTGACCGGCCCGGCGCCGACGACCGGCCCCGACGGCGCGGCGCTGCCGACGGACGCCGTCGCCGACGGGCGGCTGTCGCTGACGTACCGCGGCCCGCTGCCGGCGCGCTGCTGGACTGGCTGGCGCGTCGGCGCTGACCGACCTGCGCGTCGAGCCGCAGGGGCTCGGGCCGATCTACCGCCGGACATACGGATGAAGGGGTGGAGGGTGAAGGGGTGAAGGTGATAACCGAGGTGTCTTCGTCACCCCTTCCTTCACCCTTCATGCGATCCGAACCCGCCTCGCGAGTACCCATGAAGCCGCTGATCCTGTTCCCGGAGAGCTCCTCGCGGCAATGCACCGCGCCCTCGTCCGTGGTGTGCGTGCTGCTGTTCCTCTTCTCCATGTATGGGTGAAGATCCACGCAGCATCCAGGCGAGGTCACCCCGTTCTTCAACATCATCTCCCGCGTCGCCCGGCTCCCAGGGCATACCGCGACGTGCTGTTCCGCGACTTCGCCGAAGGTGTCGCAGCCGTCCCTGGACGGCGACGACGTGCAGTTCCCGAGGCCGGACGGCTACCACAGCCGTCGGCCTCATGCACCCCATCGTCATCATCCTCGCCGGCGGGTCGCTGAAGACGATCGGCCGGGCCGCGGGGTCCGTCGCCGGCGAGGTCGATAAGGGCACGATGGAGCTGCTGATGTCGCAGCCGGTGCCGCGCGGCCGGCTCGTCCTCGCGCACCTGCTGGTGGACGCGGTGGCGATCCCGCTGCTGTGCCTGAGCCTGTTCGCCAGCGCCACGCCGGGATGTGGCTGGTGGGGGACTTCAACCCGACTACGCGGTGCGCAACCTGCTGGAGAAGAACGGCGGGCCGGGGACGATGCTGCTGGCGAGAATCCCGGCCGAGGCCGAGGACATCACGCCGGACGTGTCGCGGCAGCCGCACGCGCTGGTGAACACGGCGGCGCTGATGTTCGCGCAGGCGGCCTCGGCGATGGCTTCCTCGGCCGCCGGCCACCAGCCGGTGGAGGTGGTGCTGCAGGTGCTGACCGGCGTGCTGATGTTCGCGGCGAACGTGCTCGGCCAGCTGTGGGACGACGCCGCGTGGGTGCGGCCGTTCAGCGTCTTCTACTACTACCAGCCGCAGAAGGTGATGCTGAAGGCCGACTGGACGGCCGACCCGTTCGGCGTCGCGGGGGTGCCGGTGGTGGCGGTGCTGGTCGCGGCGGGGGCGGCGGGGTACCTGGCGGCGCTGGCGATCTTCACGCGGCGGGATTTGCCCGCGCCGCTGGGCGCATGCAGCCGCGGCGCATGAAGCCGCAAGCGGTAACTCAGGTGGTTCCGTTGCCGCCGCGACTTCGCGCTTCCCGACGCGAAGCCGCAAGCGTTCGCGCGGCCAATTCCGCTGCCGCTCGCGGCTTCGCGCCGGCGCGCGCGATCCGCGGAAAAGAAAAAGAAATTCCTGAACGCGCCGGGGCGCGGCGCAAGATACGGGCATGAGCTCCCCGCCGGCCCGCTCGCCCGGCTGTCCCTGGCCGCGGCGACTCTGCCCCGACGGCGACCTCGTCGCCGCCTTCACCGACCACCGCGACGAGGCGGCGTTCGCCGAACTCGTCCGCCGGCACGGGGCCGTCGTCCGCGCCGCGTGCCGGCGGATGCTCCCCAACCCGCCCGACGCCGACGACGCCTTCCAGGCCACGTTCCTGGTGCTCGCCCGCCGCGGCCCCGGCCTCGACCCCGCCCAGCCGCTCGGGCCGTGGCTGTACCGCGTCGCCGTGCTCACGTCGCGCACCCTCCGCCGCGGCAACGCCCGGCGGTTCGCCCGCCTCGAAGCCCCGCCACCCGCCGGACGTCGCGTCGCGCCCGCCGACACCGCCGACCTCCGCATCGACCTCGACGCCGCCCTGCTGGCGCTGCCGGAGAAGTACCGCACGCCGCTGGTGCTGTGCCACCTCCAGGGGTGGAGTCGCCGCGACGCCGCCGAGCAACTCGGCTGCCGCGAGGGGACGCTGTCGTCGCTCCTGGCCCGCGGCCTCACCAAGCTGAAGGCCCGGCTGCGCGGGTACGACCCGACCGCGGCGCTGGTCGCCGCGCCGCCCCGGTCCCGCTCGCGCTGGCGTCGGCGACCGCCCGCGCCGCCGCGGGCGTGGGGCCGTCGGCGGCCGCGGTCCGCCTCGCCGACGGGGTGTGCCGCGGGCGTGGGCGGGAAGGCGCAGACGGCCGCGGGCGTGCTGGTGGTGATGGCGGCGGCCGGGTACGGGTTCGTCGCCGCGGCGGGGCCGCCGGCCGGGCCGGCCGCCGTCGTCGCCAGGTCCCGACCCCGGCCCCGCCCCCGTGGCCCGCGAGGCGGTGGGTGCGGACCAGGCTCGCTGCCCGCGACCGGATCGACGTGTGCGTCGGCGGGCCGTTCGGGGCGGTGCCGCTGCGGGCGGTCGAGGTCGGGCCGCACGGGCCGATCGGCGAGCCGACCATGTTCACGAACATCGACCGGTTCAAGAGCTACATGACCGCCGCCCGCACCGCCCGGTCAACCCGCCGCACGTCCGGGTGGACGTGTGGGACCACGCCGACTCGAAGGTGGTGCCGAAGGTGTTCAACGCCTGCCGCGCCGCCGGGTTCCAGCGGGTGAACGTCCGCGGCCGGGTGCCGACCGCCGCCGGCGAGTGGCGCGAGTTCGACGACACGTCCGTGGACCTGGAACGAGCTGGACCCCGCCGGCGCAGGGCCGGACGGCGGCGGCGGCGGGGAAGGCCGGCGGCTGCGTCTTCCGCCCCGTCCCTCGCCGCGCCGCGGCGTACGAACCATAATCTTCCCTACCTCGGTGTGAGGTGCCGGGGCGGCCCGTTCGGTCGCTCCGCGTTCGTTTTCCGACACCGTCCGGCCGGCGAGAGTACCGCACGTCGCGGGAGGGTAGCCGGCCGCGGGGGGACAAGACATGGCCGAGACCGCGAAACTTGAAGGCCGAACCCCGGACCGGGTCCGGCAGCCGCCACGCCGACAAGCTCCGCAAGGCCGGGCGCATCCCGGCGATCGTGTACGGGCACAAGGAGGCCAACGTGGCCGTGTCCGTCGCCGCCGACGAGCTGGACCGCCTCATCCGCGTGCAGCACGCCCGCGTGGTGAACCTGGAGGTGGGCGGGAAGACGGAGACCGTGCTGGTCCGCGACCTGCGGGGACCACCTCGGGCGGCACATGCTGCACGTCGACTTCGCCCGGGTGTCGGCGTCCGACCGGGTGCGGGTGACGATCCCGGTGGAGTTGCGGAACACCCCGAAGGTCACCGGCGGCGGCGTGCTCGACCAGCCGCTGCACACGCTGCACGTCGAGTGCAGCCCGACGGCCATCCCCGAGTCGATCCGCATCGACATCACCGGCCTGGATCGCCCGCCGGGCCGATCCACGCGTCCGGCGAGCTGGGCGCCTGCCGGCCGGCGTGACGGTGCTGGAGGCGCCGGAGGCGGTGGTGGTGCAGCTGAAGCTGCCGGGCGCCGAGCCGGCGGTCGCGGCCACCCCGGCCGAGCCGGGCGCCGGCCCCGAGGTGATCAAGAAGGAGAAGAAGGCCGGCGACGAGGACGCCGAGGACGACAAGAAGAAGTAACTTCCCGGGGTTCGCTTTTGCCGCTTGCGACGTAAGGCCGCCCATCGCTACGCCGCAAGCGGCAAAACCCCGAGCCGCCGACACCAGCCATGAAACTCATCATCGGATTGGGCAACCCCGGCCCCAAGTACGCCGGCACCCGCCACAACGTCGGCTACGACGTCATCGACTACCTCGCCGCCGCGCCCGGCACGTCGAGCTTCCGCGAGAAGTTCGAGGCGCTCGTCGCCGAGCGGCAGGAGGGCGGCGAGGCGGTGCTGCTCGTGAAGCCGCTCACGTTCATGAACCTCAGCGGCCGCAGCGTCCGCGCCGCGCTCGACTTCTACAAACTCACCGTCGATCAGCTCATCGTCGTGTGCGACGACTTCAACCTGCCGCTCGGGAAGCTGCGGGTGCGGTCGAAGGGGAGCCACGGCGGGCAGAACGGCCTGCGCAACATCCAGGACCAGCTCGGCACCGACGCCTACGCCCGGCTGCGCATCGGCGTGGGGCAGCCGGCCGAGGGCGAGGCGGTCGATTTCGTGCTGAGCCGGTTCAAGTCGGCCGAGCGTGCTGCGGCGCAGGATGCGGTGGCGAAGGCGGCGCAGGCCGCGGCCGTGTGGGCAACGAGCGGCGTCGAGGAGTGCATGAACCGCTTCAACGGCGCCGACGACCCGCAGCAGCCGAAGAAGGAGAAGAAGCCGAAGCCGGAGAAGGAGCCGAAGCCGGGGAAGGAGCCCCCCAAGTAACGTTGCCGCTTGCGGCTTTGCGTTGCCCCGTGCGACGCCGCATGGGGCAACGGAACTACGCGAGTTGCCCCGTGCGGCTTCGCTCGGGGAAACGCGAAGCCGCAAGCGTTCGCTCGGATGGTGACGTTCCCGCACGCGGATTCGCGCCGCAAACCCTCTCCCCACAACCACCTCCGTCGTTCCTCATTTTTCTTGCACTTTCCCGATACCGGGACGATACTTTCCTCACTCGCGCGGGTTGAATCTCGATAGGCCGACTACCCTCCTACCGGCCCGCTCGCACCCGCCGCCCGCTCCCGCCAGGCGCCGCCCGTCATGACTACCGCGCGAACCCTTTTCGCCGCCGTCGTTTGCGTGTTGGCCCCCGCCGCCGCCCGCGCCGACGTGACGCTCCCCACCGGCGGCACGCTCAAGCAGGTCGATTTCGAGCGGCACGTCATGGGACTGCTGTCGAAGACCGGCTGCAACGGCGGCGGCTGCCACGGCTCGTTCCAGGGGAAGAACGGCTTCCGCCTGTCGCTGTTCGGCTACGAACCCGCGATGGACCACGCCGCCCTCACCCGCGACAACCTCGGCCGGCGGGTCAACGTCATCCGCCCCGACGAGAGTCTGCTGCTGCAAAAGGCCGTCGGCTCGGTCGCCCACGACGGCGGGATGCGCTTCGGCCGCGACGCCTGGGTGTACGCCGTGTTCCGCGAGTGGGTCGCCGGCGGCGCCCGCTGGACGCCCGGCAGCGGCGCCATCGCCAAGCTCACGGTGAACCCCGACCACTACGCCGTCATCCCCGCCGACCAGAGCCAGCAGATCAAGGTGACCGCCACCTTCGCCGACGGCACCGCCGAAGACATCACCCCGTTCTGCGACTTCAAGATTTCGGACGAGGCCATCGCCAGCGTGGACGCGGTCGGCCGCGTCACCGCCCGCCAGCCGGGCGACGCCGGCCTGACGATGCTCTACCGCGGGGCCGTGGTCGCGCTGCGGGTCATCGTGCCGGCCCCCGGCGCGCCCGCCACCTTCCCGCAACCGGCGAACTTCATCGACGGCCTCGTGTTCGACAAGCTCCGGCTGCTGAACATGACGCCGTCCGGCCCGGCGTCCGACGAGGTGTTCCTCCGCCGGGTGTACATCGACACGATCGCCCAACTGCCGCCGGCCGCCGAGGTCCGGGCGTTCGCCGCCGACCGCGACCCGAAGAAGCGCGAGAAGCTGGTGGACAAGATGCTCGCCCACCCGCTCCACGCCGCCGTGTGGGCGACGAAGCTGAGCGACATCACCGGGAACAACACCCTGGCGCTGGAGCAGCCGCAGAACACCGCCCAGCGCCGCAGCCAGATGTGGCACGACTGGCTCCGCAAGCGCGTCGCCGACAACGTGGCGTACGACAAGACGGTCCGCGACATCCTGACGGCCACGAGCACGGACGGGAAGGCGCCGGAGGAGTGGGTGGCGTTCACCCGCCGGGTGGACGAGCAGAGCGAGAAGGCCAACGGGTACAACACCGACTACCCGAACAAGCCGACGCTCGACCTGTTCTGGCGGCGGCAGCAGAACCAGCCGGTCGAGGCGTGGAGCGAGAAGGTCGCGGCCGCGTTCCTCGGCGTGCGGCTCGAATGCGCCCAGTGCCACAAGCACCCGACCGACCGCTGGACGCAGGACGACTACTGGGGCTTCGCCAACGTGTTCGGCACGGTCACGTTCGCCAACAACCAGTTCAGCAGCCCGGCGGTGAAGGACGTCGCCACGAAGGAGAACGCCGAGCGCAAGGCCGCCGCCGAGGCGGGGGGGAAGAAGGCGAACAACCAGTTCCTCCTCGTGCGCGAGGTGTTCAGCGCCGCCCAGCCGCGGCAATCGAAGAACCCCGGCACGAACAAGATTCCCCCGGCCCGCGTCCTCGGCGGCAAGGAGAGCCTCTCCTTCGTCGGCGGCGACGACCCGCGGGTGAAGCTGGCCGCCTGGGTAACGAGCCCGGAGAACCCGTTCTTCGCCAAGAGCTTCGTGAACCGGGTGTGGGCGCACTACTTCGGCGTCGGCCTGGTGAACCCGGTGGACGACTTCTCGCTCGCCAACCCGCCGACGAACGCCAAGCTCCTGGACGCGCTGGCCGACTCGTTCGTGAAGTCCGGCTACGACGTCCGCAAGCTCGAACGCGCCGTGCTGCTGAGCCGCACCTACGGGCTGTCGTTCGAGACGAACGACTCGAACAAGTACGACAAGAACAACTTTAGCCACGCCTACATCCGCCCGCTGATGGCCGAGCAGGTGGTGGACGTGCTGAACAGCGCCCTCGGGGTGGACGAGCAGTTCGCCGGGCAGGACGTGGCCCCGGCGGGGACGAAGATGGTGGAGGTGGGGTCGAGCCGGCTCAACGGCAACGTGGCCTACATCCTGCGGATCTTCGGCCGGCCGCCGCGCACGACCGCCTGCGACTGCGAGCGCACCGCCGAAGCGGCCCTGCCGCAGACACTGTTCCGCATGACCGACCCGACGATCTCGCAGAAGCTCGCCGCCAACACCGGCCGGGTGACGCAGCTGGCGAAGGCCAAGATGACCGACGAGGAGCTGGTGGAGGAGGCGTTCCTGGCGACGCTGAGCCGGCTGCCGAAGGCCGAGGAGAAGGCGTCGTCGCTGGCCCACCTCCGCGCCGCGCGGACCCGCCTGGACGGCACCACCGACCTGGTGTGGGCCCTGATCAACACCCGCGAGTTCATCCTGAATCACTAGTTGCCGCTAAAGCCCCCCCGCCACGGCGGGTGGGCTTCCTGCCCAAGACTCTCACCCTTAACCCCCTGGCCCCGGAGTTCCCGATGGCGACCCACACGAACTGCGAAGGTACCCGCCGCCGCGACTTCCTCACCGTCGGGAGCGCCGGCCTGCTCGGCCTCACGCTCCCCGGCGTGCTCGCCACCGAGGCGCGCGCGAAGGTCGCCGGCCGCTCCGAGACCGCCCGCGCCAAGGGCGTCATCCTGGTGTGGCTCAGCGGCGGCCCGGCCACCATCGACATGTGGGACAACAAGCCCGACGCCCCCGAAGGCATCCGCGGCGAGTTCAAGTCCATCCCCACCACCGCCGACGGCATGCAGCTCGCCGAGACGCTGCCGAAGATGGCCCAGCAGGGTAACAAGATCAGCGTCGTGCGGTCGCTGTACCACACCATCCCGAGCCACAGCCCGGCCACGGTCTTCATGACCACCGGCAACAAGCCCACCGCCGCCCTCCAGTACCCGTCGATGGGCTCGGTCGCGTCGAAGCTGCTGACCACGGAAGTCGGCGTGCCGCCCTACGTCACCTTCGGAGACATGCGGAACGGCACCGCGGGCCTCTCCGGCTACCTCGGCACCGGGTACAACCCGTTCGTGATCGAGGGGAACGGCGGCGGTGGCGCTGCCGCCGGCCGGCCGGGCGGCGCCCCGAGCTTCCGCGTCCGCGGCATCAGCCTCGACGGCACCCGCATCACGCTGACGGACCTGGAGAACCGCGACCGCCTCCTGCGGAACCTCGACAACGGCTTCCGCTCCGTGGACCGCAGCAGCGAGCTGGTGGACGGCCTCGACACGTTCCACCAGCAGGCGCTCGACATCCTCCGCTCCGACAAGACGAAGAAGGCGTTCGACCTGGCGACCGAGTCGCAGGCGGTGCGCGACAGCTACGGCAACACGCCGTTCGGCCAGAGCGCCCTCGCCGCCCGCCGGCTGATCCAGGCCGGGGTGCGGTTCGCCACCGTGAGCATCGGCGGGTGGGACACGCACAGCCAGACGTTCCAGGCCCACAAGACGCGGCTGATGCCGACGCTCGACACCGTGCTGGCGGCGCTGATCGCCGACCTGGAGCGGACGGGGCTGCTGAACGACACGATCGTGATGTGCGCCGGCGAGTTCGGCCGCACCCCGCGGGTGAACAAGAACGCCGGCCGCGACCACTGGGCGCGGTCGATGGCGTGCGTGCTGGCCGGCGGCGGCATCAAGCGCGGCTACGTCCACGGCAGCACCGACGCCTCGGGCATGGCCCCGAACGTGGACCCCGTGACGCCGGACGACATCGGCTCGACGATCTTCCAGCAGCTGGGGATCGACCCGAAGACGGAGCTGCAGACGCCGACC
>JBGAQM010000103.1:0-16926 GCA_044220735.1 Urbifossiella sp.
AGGCACAAGCCGAACCCACGCCTCGCGCTCTCCCGGAGCCTCCGCCGATGCCCGCGCCGATGACGATGACCGAGAAGATCCTGGCGAAGGCCGCCGACCGGCCGGCCGTCGCCCCGGGCGAGAACGTCTGGGTGGACGTGGACGTACTCATGACGCACGACGTGTGCGGCCCGGGCACCATCGGCGTGTTCCACAAGCACTTCGGCCGCGACGCCAAGGTCTGGGACCGCGAGAAGGTGGTCATCATCCCCGACCACTACATCTTCACCAAGGACGCGATGGCCAACCGCAACGTGGACGTGTTGCGGCAGTTCGTGAAGGAACAGAACCTGCCGTACTACTACGACGTGGGCACCGACCGCTACAAGGGCGTGTGCCACATCGCGCTGCCCGAGGAGGGCCACGTCCGCCCCGGCGAGGTGCTGCTCGGTACCGACAGCCACACCTGCACGGCGGGGGCGTTCGGTCAGTTCGCCACCGGGATCGGCAACACCGACGCCGGGTTCGTCATGGGCACCGGCAAGCTGTGGCTGAAGGTGCCGCCGACGATGCGGTTCGTGTTCACCGGGAAGCTGCCGCCGTACCTCATGGCGAAGGACCTGATCCTGGCCGTGATCGGCGACATCGGCGTGGACGGGGCCACGTACAAGGCGATGGAGTTCGACGGCGACGCGGTGTTCGCGCTGAACATCGAAGAACGCATGACGCTGTGCAACATGGCGATCGAGGCCGGCGGGAAGAACGGCGTCATCCCGGCCGACGACGTGACGCTGGCCTACGTGGCCGACCGCGGCCGCAAGACGGGGAGCAAGCCGCACACCCTGTTCAAGCCGCAGGCCGGGGCGCAACACGTGTTCGAGAAGGTGTACGACGTGTCGAAGCTGGAGCCGGTGGTGGCGAAGCCGCACTCGCCCGACAACAAGGCGTTCGTGAGCGAGGTGAAGGGGACGAAGCTGGACCGGGCGTACATCGGCAGCTGCACGGGGGGCAAGCTCACCGACTTCCGCGCCGCGGCCGGGCTGCTGAACGGCAAGACGGTGAAGATCGACACGTTTGTGGTGCCGGCGACGACGGAGGTCGATCGCGGGCTGGACACGGAGACGATCGGCGGGCGGACGCTGCGGGAAATTTTCGTGGGCGCGGGGGCGAAGATCGGCGACGCGAGCTGTGCGGCGTGCCTGGGCGGCCCGTCGGACACGTTCGGCCGGCTGAACACGCCGATCTCGTGCATCAGCACGACGAACCGCAACTTCCCCGGCCGCATGGGCCACAAGGAGGCGAAGGTGTTCCTGGCGTCCCCGCTGACGGTCGCCGCCAGCGCTCTGACCGGCAGCATCGCCGACTGCCGCGATCTGGTGGTCTAGCGGGTTTCGACAGGGGTTCGTGCGACGTTCGGGGGCCTGCGGGCGGCGCCGGGTTGGCGCCGCCCCGCCACGTGACCGCCCCGCGCTCGATCGACGGGAGCCGCCGTGTTCGCCGAAGCCGAAGTCACGATCAAGGGCTCCCGGGCGGCGGTCTGGGCCGCGATCACCAACATCGAGAACGCGGCCGGCTTCATCCGCGGCATCCTGAAGATCGAGTTGCTCGAAAAGCCGCCGACCGG
Source organism: Urbifossiella sp. (assembly GCA_044220735.1). GTDB lineage: Bacteria > Planctomycetota > Planctomycetia > Gemmatales > Gemmataceae > Urbifossiella. The sequence goes on from JBGAQM010000103.1 coordinate 1,604, forward strand.
CCTCGTCGGTCTCAAGTGGCGTGAGACGCGACTGCTCTTCGGCAAGCCGGCGAGCGTGGACAAGTGGATCACCGAAGCGGCCGAGAACGAGTACTACAAGACCCGCGCGGAAGACAACGGGTTCGCGTTCCTCACCACCCTGAAGCTGACCGACACCGCGGGCGGCATCGTGCTGACGAGCTCTCACGACTCCAAGCCGCTAGGGGCCGTCGCGCGGCTCATGTCGCTACCCATGCTCCTTTTCAAGGGCGTCGCAAGACGTGCCCTGTTGCAAGACCTGAATGACATCAAATCGGCTGTCGAGCTGGCGTAACGGGGCACGATTCGCCGCCGGGGTGTCGGCCGTCCGCCGCACGCCGTCTGAAGTCGAAGCGGATTGGGTTCCGAGCGCCGGTCGGGGCGTGGTAGCATACCGATTCCGAAGGGAACCGGGCCGTGCGAAGCACCACCGCGATTGTTCTGCTATTCGCCGTCGCCGCAGCCGCCGCGGACCCGCCGCGCCCCACGCCCGAGGAGTTGGCCCGCAAGCTCGGTGATCCTTCGTTCGCGGTCCGTGAGAAGGCCACGGCCGCGCTCTGGGCGAGCGGCAAGGCCGCGGTCCCCGCCCTCCGCAAGGCCGCCGCCGACCCCAGCCCCGAAGTTGCCCGCCGCGCCCGCGGCGTCCTCGGCCGGTTCGACTGGTTCGACTACCCCGACACGCCGCCCGACGTCCGCGCCGCCCTCCGCCGCTTCCTCGACGCCGCCGGGCGCGAACGCCAGACCGCCTTCGCCGACCTCATCGCGCTCAACGCGACCGGCCGCGACGCGGCTCGCGCCGTACTCGACAACGACCTGTCGCCCGCCGTCCGCGACCCGCTCGCGGCGTTCCTCCTCACCCACGTCCGCCGCGAAGTGCCGGCCCGGGTCTTCGCCGGCGACGCCGACACCGCGGCCGAGCTGGTCGCCCTCCACGCCACCCGCTCGGGGACCGCCGCCGGGGCCGCCGACTTCGCCGCCTTCCACGTCCTCCGCGGCACGCTGCCGAAGGCCATCACTGAGGCCGAAACCGCCCCGCCCTCCCCCGCCGCCGACCGCATCCTGGCGCACCTGTACCGCGCCGCCCGCGACTGGCCGAAGGCCCGGGCCGTCGCCGCCCGCGTGGATGCGGCCGACGCCGAGCGCCGCCGTCAGTTGCCGCAGCCCCCGCCGACACTGGTCGAAACGCTGCTCGAAGAGGAAGGCGACTGGGCGGCCGCCCGCGACCACCCGGCATCGCGCCCGGCGAACCTGCCCGACGCACTCCGGCTGACCTACCTGCGGCTGACCGGCACGGCCGCGCAGTTCGACGCCGGCGTGAAACAGTTAACGACGCTCGGCGCGGCGCCCGACGACACGGTGCGGGACGTGGCGTACGCCCTCATGTTCAACCACCGGGTGCCCGAGGCGGAGGAACTTCTCGCGGAGCGCCGCCAGAACGCCGGCCTGCTCGCCGAGGTGTCCATCGCCCGCCTCCGCTACGCCGACGCACTCGGGAACGCGTTCCCGGCCGTCGAGCCCGCGGGCGGTCTCGGCCGCATCGACTACGACCTCCGGCGCGGCCGCGTGATGGCGCTGACCGGCGACCGGATTGGGGCCGCGAAGCTGTTCGCCGCGACGGCCACGCTCCTCGCCGCGCCGCCCGACCCGAACGGCCTCCGCGACTGGACGGAGTTCGCCAACGCCCGCCGCGGCCTCATCCGTTCCGAGCTCCGCGCCGGGATGCGCGAGCTGGCCTGCGAGCACGCCGGCGCCTTTGTGGCAACTGGCGCCGGCGTCGGGCTGGCCGACGGCCGATCGGAGACGCTCCTGGACCTACTGTTTGGCGCGGATGCCGAAGCCGCCGAGGCACTTTTCCATGCGCTGCGGGCGCGGCCGGGGGCCGAACCCGGTGCGACGATGAAGCGCGTCCGCGACCTGTTCGGCGGCCCCGCCCCGGCGGAGGTCGTCGGCGCGGCTCTGGAGGCGCACGCCGGCGACCCGCCGCCACAGCTCACGGCGTCGCCGGTCGGCGGCCTCCCGCTGTTGCGGCAGCACCGGCTCACGGCCGCGGGGCTGGTCGCCCGCGCGGCGGGGCGGCACGCCGAGGCGGAAGCCGCGTTCGCGCGGGCCGCGGAGGGCGCGGCCGAAGCGCCCGTCAACAGCGGGGCGCGGGCGTGGGTGTACGGCACGTCCGACGCCTTCCGCCCGTGGGTCGAGTACGGCGACTTCCTCGCCGACCGCGGCCGCCTCACCGACGCCGCCGCCCGCTACGAGGACGGCTGGAAGAAGTTTCCCGACGCGCCGCTGTTGCTGTTCCTTTCGGGCCAGGCGCTCGTGAAAGCGGGACGGGCGGAGGAGGGGCGGCGGCGGGTCGAGCTGTCGCACTGGGTGCCGCTCGGCAACGAGCGCGTCCGCGGCAAGTTCCTCGAAGACCTGGTCAAGCGCGGCGAGGCGAAGGCCGCCGCCCGCGAGACCGACCTCCTCCTGCGGGCGTGCTGGAGCCGCGACTTCTACTTTGGCAACGTCATCAACCAGGCCGGCCGCGCCGCCGTGCTCAACAAGGACTGGGCCACCGCCGAGCGCTGCGTCCAGCGCGCCATCTTCGTGCTCCTCAAAACGCCCGACGTCAGCTACGTCGATCCCGGCGCGTACCTCCACGTCCCGCACGACATGCTCGGCTACCGCGCCCGCGCCGCGCTCGCCGCCGGCGACGTGCCCGCGGCGATGGCCCTGGCGCGGCAGTACCTCGACGTGACGCCCGGGTCGGTGGAGCTGGCGTCGGGGATGGTGCCGGGGTTGGAGAAGCGCGGCAAGCAGGCCGAGGCCGACGAGCTGTTCGGCCGGGTGTGGGCGGCGCACCGGAAGGTGCTGACCGACTTCCCGGCGAGCCCGTCGTCGCGGAACGCGCTGGCGGCGCTGGGGGCGAACTGCCGCCGCGAACTCGACGCGGCGCGGACCTACGCGCGGGAGGCGGTCGCGGCCGACCCGAAGTCGGCGGGCTACCGGGAGACGCTGGCGGAGGTGTACTTCCGCCGCGGCGAGCGGGCCGAGGCGGTGAGGCTGATGGAGGCGCTCGCGGCCGAGTCGCCGCGGAGCCGGCTCTACCGCCGGCAGCTGGCCCGCTACCGCACCGCCGACCCGGCGAGCCCGCTGCCCGAGGCCGAGGGGGATTGACCGCCGCAACAATTCCGCCGCGGGGGCGAATCCGTACGATGACCCGGACCGCGCCGCCGCCGCCCCCCGATCGGACTCATGCGCCAGAACGCTCCCAACATCGCCGTCTTCGTCGTCCTTGCCGCCGCCGCCACCGGGCTGTGGTGGTACGCCGACAAGAACTGGATCCCCAAACCCGACCCCGCCGCGAAGAGCGACGCGCCGCAGCCGGCGTCGGCCGACGCGATCACCGCCGCCGCCGGGGGCGCCGTCGCGCACGCGCCGCCGAAACTCGCGCCCCCCCCGCCGAAGGTCGAGCCCAAGGCACCGCCGACGACCGCCGAGCCGCCGACGCTCGTCACCCTCGGCGGCGCCGGGTTCGCCAACCAGATCACCCTCACCACGCAGGGCGCCGGCGTCCAGCAGGTCATCCTGCCGGCGTTCGACGAGGCCGACCGCCTCGGCCGCGAGGTCAAGGAGGACGGCAAGGCGGTGCCGCTCCACCTCATCCCCGGCGAGCGGCGGATCCGCGGGGAGAAGCTGAAGGAAGACTTCGTCGTCCCGCACCTGCCGCCCGGAAAGGTGAACGACCCCGAACTGCGGCAGCGGCTCGCGGAGCCGGCGTACACCCTGTTCCACTACGCCACCGCCGACGACAAGCACCCCGACCCGCACCTCGGCACCGTCAACTGGAAGGTCGTCGAGGAGCGCCGGCCGGCCGACGGGCCGCACACCGTCGTGTTCGAGACGGACCTCGGCGACCCGTTCTTCGTGAAGGTCCGCAAGACGTACACGCTCGCGCCGAAGGACTACCACGTCGGCCTGAAGCTGGAGATCAGCCGCACCGACACCGGCGGCAAGGCGGCCCGGCCGTTCCGCTACCAGCTGTCCGGCCCGCGCGGGCTGCCGGTCGAGGGCGAGTGGTACACCAGCACCACCCGCACGGCGCTCGTCGGGTACGACAACCGCGGCCGGCCGCGGCGGCAGTACGAAGACGCGGCGTCGATCAACCTCAAGCGCGGCGGCGAGGCGCTGCACGCCGGCAACGGCGAGAACCAGTTCCGCTACATCGCCGTCGCCACGCCGTACTTCACGTCCGCGCTCGCGGTGGACCGCGCGGCCGACCCGAAGGCCAACCCGTGGGCCTACGTCCGCGCCACCAGCGAGTTGCCGTTCGTGCCGCCGCCGGAGGAACTCGCCAGGATCGAGCAGGAGGCGAAGGCCGGGAACCCGGCCGCGGTCGAGGCGATGATCCGCCTCCGCCCGGTCGTCAACCGCCCGCTCCCGGAACTGGACGACATCACCGTCCGGGCCGTGTCGGAGGCGCTGAGCCCCGAGCCGGGGCAGCCGGTGGTCCACACGTTCATTATCTACAACGGACCGTCGAAGGTGCGGCTGCTGAACCTCCTCGGCGGCGATAGCGCCGTCGATTCGGCCGTCGTGGACCGCTACCTCAACGACTTCCAACTCCGCACCATCACCGACTTCCAGTCGCCGACGCCGTTCGGCACGTTCGCCAACGCCATCTACTGGACCGACGTCGTCATCACGTTCACGAACCTGATGCACGGCGGGCTGTGGGCCATCCACAAGGCCATCGCCTGGGTGCCCGGCGGGAGTTGGGGCTTCAGCATCATCATCCTCACCGTCCTCGTCCGACTGCTGCTGTTCTTCCCGAGCCGGAAGCAGACGGCGATGAACATGAAGATGGTCGAGGTGCAGAAGAAGCTGAAGCCGGAGCTCGACAAGCTGCACGAGAAGTACAAGGACGACTTCCGCACCTACAACCAGGAAAAAACGCGGCTGATGCTGAAGCACGGGATGAACCCGTTCAGCGCGATGGGCGGGTGCCTGCTGCTGTTCGCGCAAATGCCGATCTTCATGGGGCTGTACTTCTGCCTCCAGGAGAGCGTGTTCTTCCGCCTCCAGCCGTTCCTGTGGGTCGAGAACCTCGCCGCCCCCGACATGACCGTGTGGTGGACGGAGAACGTCCCGCTCATCTCCGACCCGGCGAACCGCTCCGGGACGTGGTCGTTCCTGTACCTCGGGCCGTACCTGAACGTGCTGCCGCTGATCGCCGTGGGGCTGATGCTCTACCAGCAGAACAAGATGATGCCGGAGCCGACCGACGAGCAGATGGCGGCCCAGCAGCGGATGATGAAGATCATGATGGGGGTGATGGCCGTCCTGTTCTACAAGGTGGCCGCGGGCCTCTCGCTGTACTTCATCGTCAGCACCGGCTGGGGCATCATCGAGCGGCAGTTCATCCCCAAGCCGAAGGTCAACATCGACGACGTCGGCGGGGGCGACGGCGGGGACGGCGGCAAGGGCGGCCCGCCGCAGCCGCCGAAGCCGAAGGGGTTCCTCGGCAGGTTCAAGGCGCGGCTCCAGGCGCGGCTGGAGGAGCTGCAGAAGCAGGCGGCGGAGCAGTCGTCGCGGCAGCACCGCAACGCCCCGCCGGGGGGCCGGCCGCAGCCGATCCGCAACCCCGAGCGGCGCGACGGCGGCGGCAAGGACCGGAAGAAGAAGCGGAAGTGAAAGTCGAGTAGCCGCTCGCGGCGACGCACCGCGGTGCATCGCCGCGAGCGGCTACCTAACTGAACGTAGTCACTTCAAGTTCGACAGGTACATCATCAGCCGGGACGAGCACCAGCAGCAGCAGCCCGCCGGCCGCCGCGCCGGCGTACGCGAACGCCCGCTGCCGCCCCGGCTGCAACGCCCCGATGATCGACAGCGGCAGCCCCAGCAGCGTCAGCACTAGCCCGATCAGCGCGGCGAACCACCCGTACGCCTTCAGGTTCGACGCGAACAGCGCCCCCGACACGACCAACAGCAGTGCCGTGCCGGTCACCGCGGCCCCCGCAATTGCCGTGGGGTTGCTCGCCCGATCGGCGCGTTCGTTGTGACGCCGCTCGCGGCGGTCGTCGCGGCGGTCGCGCAGATCCTCCACCTGCTCGCGCACCAGTTCCGGGGGCGGCCCGACCGGGATCGGCACAAGCACTGGCCCGGCCGGCGGGTCGGGGACGGCGAGCGGCTCGGCGTCGTCGAGTGAGATCGGGGCCGGCGCCCCGACCACCGCCGGCGGCATCTTCAGGCGCGTCCCGCAGCCGGGGCAGTACGCCCGGCCGTCGGCGGCCAGGGCGGAGAAGTCCACCGGCGTCGAGCAGCGCGGGCAACGGGCGGTCATCGGTCGGACTCCCATCGTCACTCGGCAGCGACGCCCCACACCTGGACGCCGAACCCGTTCAGGTCGATGTCCTCGCCCTTCTCGCCGTCGCTCGGGCCGCCGCGGTCGAGCGACAGCCGCACGTACAGCCAGAAGCTCGCCTTCTCCCCCTGCAAGTCGTAGCCGGCGGCGTCCACGTCGGACTCGAGGAGCCACCGCCAACCGCGGCGCTCGTCCTTGCCGGCGTCGCTCGCCTCCTCCTGCCACCCCTTCAGGACCCGCGACAGGTTCTGCACCGCCGCCTTCCACCCCTTCGCGTCGGTGACGTGCACCCGCTGCTCGTCGGGCGCCTTTTCCAGGGTCGCGTGCGGAACGCCCTTCAAGGCGTCGAACAGCTTGTGTTCCAGCGACGAACACCGCCACGGCGACCACAGGTAAAACGTCACGCCGGGGGCGTCCATTGCCAGCCCGAACAGCTCCACACGCATGTCCGCCTCCGCGCCCCGGGCCGCGCCCGTAAGATCGATTCTGGAACTGTACCGGCCGCGGGTCGGACGGAAAGGTGCCCATGCCGCCGACGACCGTGCCCTACCCCGTCTTCGCCGTCGGCGACCTCCACGGCCGCCTCCGCTGGCTCGACACGTTGCTGGCGAAACTCCGCACCCACCCACTCTGGCCGGCCGCCCGCGTCGTCTTCCTCGGCGACCTGGTGGACCGCGGCGACGACGTGAAGGGGACCGTGGCGCGGGTGATCGAGGTGCTGGGGGAGAAGCCCGGCAGCGCCTGCGTGATGGGGAACCACGACCGGGCGCTCGTCGGCGCGGCGGGTCTCGCGGACGGGATTCCGAAGCCCTACTGGGTGAAGCGCTACGGCCAGGCCTACGACCACACCGAGACGTTCCGCAGCTACCTCGGCCGTGCCCCGCAGTACCACACGTTCGCCGACTGGGAGGCCGACCTGGCGGCGCTCCGTGAGGCGATCCCGGACGCGCACCGGGCGTTCCTGTCGGGCCTGCCGTGGGTCGCCGAATCGGAGGGGCACGTGTTCCTTCATTGCGGCCTGTCGCCGGACCTCGACTGCCCCGCCGAGACGCAACTGCACTGCCTGCGCGATCGCGTGTGGGAGCGACGGGTGGTGAACCCGAAGCTGGGGACGGTCACCGACCGCGAGTTCAAGCCGGACTACCCGGTGTGGCTCGGGGCCGACAAGAAGCTGTCGGCCGACCCGCTACCAATCCCCGGGCGTGTGCAGGTGTCGGGGCACGTGTTCATCGAGAAGCCCGACGCGAACGCGGTGCGCATCCGCATCGACACCAGCGGCGGCGTGCGCGAGCCGCTGACGGCGTGCCTCCTCCGCGGCCCCGGGGCGGAGCCGGAGTACGTGGTCAGTACTTAGCGTGTAGGCGCTTGCGGCGAAGCGGTGCGGACACCGCTACGGCGCAAGCGGCGAAACCCCCGCCTTCACATAACCCACACCCGGGCCGCATACCCTAACCCCCTGCCCCCCGGGAGGTTTGGCGATGGCGGAAGGCAAGTGGATCAACGGCCTCGCGCCCGCGATGCCGGTCGAGGACGCGGCCCGCGTCGTGTTCGCGGCCCGGTTCGAGGTCGTGCGCCAGTACCTGCCGCTCGCCGCGACCCAGCCTTACGAGGACGTCGAGTACGTCCACCAACTCCGCGTCGGCACCCGGCGGGCGGGGGCGGCGCTGCGGGTGTTCGGCTCCGCCCTGCCGCGCAAGCACCTCCGCGCGGCGAAGGCGTCGCTCCGCGGCCTCCGCCGCGCCGCCGGCGACGCCCGCGACTGGGACGTGTTCCTCCTCGCCCTCGCCGACGCCCGCTCCGACGGCCCCGCGTTCGACTTCCTCGCCGGCTACGCCCTCGGCGAGCGTTCCGCGGCCCAGGTGCGTCTGGTCGCCGCCGCGGACGAGGTCGGCCCCCGCTTCGCCGCCGACACGACCGTGCTGCCGGCGCGCGTCCGGCCGCCGCGCGGGTCCGACGCCCCGGCCACCTTCGGCGACCTGGCCCGCGCCGAGATGACCGCCCTGTTCGCCGAGTTCAACCGGGTGGTGGCGTCCGACCCGTCCGAGTGGGAGGCGCTGCACCAGCTCCGCATCCTGGGGAAGCGCGTGCGGTACGCGATGGAGTTGTTCGCCCCGTGCTTCACCGAGACGTTCCGGTCGGAGTTGTACCGATCCGTCGAGGACGTGCAGGAGGCGCTGGGCGAGGTGCAGGACGCGGCCGTCGGCCGGGCGCGGCTCGCCGACCTGCGCGACCGACTGACGCGCGTTCTCCCCGACGACTGGCCGCGCTACGAGCCCGGCGTGGCGTGCCTGCTCCGCGGCCACGACGCCGCCCTCTCGGCCGGCCGGGAGCGGTTCGCGGCGTGGCGTGCGGGGTGGGACGAGTTGTGGCTCACCCACCCGCCGACGGCGTTGACCCCCACCGGCGAGGCAGAGGCGTAATCCGGGTCAGGTTCTCGGCCCGCCCGGGAAGAAGTCCGCGGGCGGCGGCAGGCCGTCGCCCGCGGGCGCGGCGGGTGCGGGCCGCGCATCCGGCCCCGGCGGGCGTACGTCCGGGACGGCCGGCGTGCGGTCGTTGTTCTCACGCTCGCGGCCGCCGCCGCGCGCCGGCATGACGATGTCCATTGTGCCGGCGATGGGTGCGTTGCTGCACCCGAGTGCGATGATGAGGATGGCGGCCGGGAGGATTCGCGTCATTCCCGCCGAATAGCCCCCCCGTCGTCTGCGATCAAGCGAGGTTCCCTCCCGCCGCCATAACCCATTCGACGCTAACCGGTTCACGCCGACACCAACTCTCGATCGCCAGTCACTCAGACGGCGTGACATGTTCCCGCGACCCGGTGTGGGGGGCGAGGGGAGAATCATTTCCGGTCGGGGTCCCCGGCTTGACACGTCTGGGGGCTTCGGGTAACTCGTGCGAACTTTCACAAACTCCGACCGGAACGGATTCCGCTCGGCCGGGCAGCCAGGAGGCCATTGTGACGCCCGCCCCCGTCCCGCTTTGCGACATTCAGGCGCAGTACAAGGCGCTTCAGCCCCAGATCGACGCCGCCGTGCTGCGGGTGCTCGGCACCGGGCAGGCGATCCTCGGCCCGGAGGTCGAGGCGTTCGAGAAGGAGGCCGCGGCCGCGACCGGCGCCGCGTTCTCCGTCGGCTGCTCGTCCGGCACCGACGCACTGATCCTGGCGCTGCACGCCGTCGGCGTCGGCCCCGGCGACGAGGTGATCGTACCGCCGTTCACGTTCTTCGCCACCGCGAGCGCCGTCGCCCGCCTGGGGGCGAAGCCGGTGTTCGCCGACATCGACCCGGTGACGTTCAACCTCGACCCGTCGCAGGTGGCGGCGCGGATCACCGAGCGGACGCGGGCGGTGATCCCGGTCCACCTGTTCGGCCAGTGCTGCGACATGGGGCCGATCCGCCGCGTCGCGGCGGACAACCGCGTCTACGTGGTCGAGGACGCGGCCCAGTCGCAGGGCGCGGAGTACGGCGGCGTGCCGTGTGGCACCCTCGGCGAGGTGGCGGCGTTCAGCTTCTACCCGACGAAGAACCTCGGCGCCGTCGGCGACGCCGGCATGGTGACGACCAACAGCCCGGAGTTGGCGGCGAAGCTGAAGGCGCTGCGGGTTCACGGGTCGGAGGTGAAGTATTACCACAAGCACCTCGGCTACAACATGCGACTCGACGCCCTCCAGGCGGCGGTGCTGCGGGTGAAGTTGCCGCACGTGCCGCGCTGGCTGGCGGCGCGCGAGGCCGCGGCGAAGCGGTACGACGCGATGATCGAATCGACCCAACTGCACGGCTTCCTGCGCCGCCCGGCGGCGCGGCCGGACCGGCGACACGTGTACAACCAGTACGTCGTGCGGGTGCCGGCGGCGCACCGCGACGCGCTGGTGCAGCACATGAAGGACAGCAAGGTGGGGGTGGAAATTTACTACCCGCTGTCGCTGCACCAGCAGGAGTGCTTCGCCTACCTCGGCTACCGGACCGGCGACTTCCCCGCGTCCGAGGCCGCGACCCGCGAGGTGCTGGCGCTGCCGATGTTCCCCGAGATCACCGAGGCGCAGCAGGCCCGGGTGCTTGACGTGGTCGCCGGCTACCTCCGTGGGCGGCTGAAGTCGGCGGCGTAGTTCGGTGTGGGGCCGGCTTCAGCCGGCCTTCTGCAATCAGACGGTTGGAAACCGGCCCCACGAAGAAGAAGGCCCACCCGGTTGCAGGTGGGCCTTCTCTACGTGTCTCTCAACCGCGCCGAAGCCGCCGTGCCATGGGACGCCCAGGCCGACAAGCACCGCCAAGCCGCTGGCCGGCTCCGGGACGTGCTCGGGATCGGGCGTGGGACCGGGAGGGACGGGAACGCCCGGCTCCGGGGGTTCACCGCCGGGCGGGAACTTCGGGTCCGCAGTCGGGTTCGGCGGCGTCTTCGAGTTGTCGGTCGGCACCAGGGAGCGCGGCCGCGGCAAGGCGCTGCCGGGCCAGCCATCCCAGTAGAAGGCCTGGGCCGGACCGGCCGCCGCCAGCGCCGCGGCGACGGCCCAGGCGAAGCGGGTTCGGGTCGGGAGTCGCATGGTGTCCCTCCGCGTCCGGGAAGGCGCCCCGGACCGCGCCCTCATTCCAAACCCCGCCCGCCGCGTCAACCCCGACCACGGTGGTAAGCGGGGTAAACGGTGACGGTTGCCACAGTCGTCCGGGTTCAACCGGTCGTGGGAATCGTGCGGGTCGTGCCGGCCGCGATGCCGATGGAAGGGGTAACCACGCTTCGGCGGGAGGAGCCGGCATGATTCGTATCCGGGGGAAGGCGCTCGGGCTCGGGCTGGCCCTGGCCGCCGGGCCGCTCGCCGCTCAGCCGCCGTCCCTGTTGCCGCCGACCGTCCGCACCGGCGACTGGTCCGCTGGTACCGCCTCGGACGCCGTCTGGTTTCCGGCGCGTACGCCGGCGCCGACGCCAGCTCTCCCGCCCGCGCCACCGAGCGTCGTTCGCGAGATCCCACCTCCGGCCCCGGCGGTCCTCCGGCCGGTGCGGGCGGAGGCGGAACCGGTGACCCTCGGCCCGCGCACGGCTGCCGTGTCCACGGACCTCGCTCATCGGTCATCATTCGCCCGACTTGGCGGGAGCCCCGCAGCCGTTCCCGGTCGCCGCGGACTTGCCGCGGATCCCGACCGCGCTGCCGACGCTCCCGGTAATTCAACCGCAGCCCGCACCGCCGCCGCGCGCGGTCGAGCCGTTGCCGATCCCGCCGATCCCGAAACCGAAGTCGGACCCATTGCCGCCCCCGACCGCCATCGTGCCGCCCCCGGCCGCCGTCGTGCCGCCCCCGGCCGCCGTCGTGCCGCCCCCGGCCGCCGTCATTGCCGCCCCCGGCCGCCGTCGTGCCGCCGTCGGACGCGCCCTCGCGCCCGCGCCCGCGGCCGGAGCCGCTGCCGGAACCGAAGTCGGCCCCGCCCGAACTCCAGACGGCCCCGCCGGAACTGCTGGTGCCGAGCGGCTACCACCTGCCGCCGAAGCACACCGCGTTCGGCTCCGACCCGGTGTCGATCTCGCGCGACTACCCGAGCCTCCACGACCTGTTCCGCATCCACCACGACCGCGCGGACGGCGCCGACGACCCTGCCGCCAGCCCGGCCGCGGACCGCGGGTACCTTCGCCTCGAATACCTGATGTGGTGGGTGAACCCGCAGCGTATACCGGTACTCGCCAGCACCAGCACCACGGGCGGTCTCGGCTTCCTCGACGACCCCGGGACTGCCGTCCTACTCGGCCCGGGGCGCTACGGCGACCGGTTCCGCAGCGGCTTCCGCGTCCGCGGCGGGTGGTGGTGCGACGAGGACGGCCACGTCGGCGTCGACGGCAGTTTCTTCTTCCTCGGCCAGAACACGACAAACACGACGTTCGACTCGGCCACCACCCCGACGATCACTCGGCCGTTCTTCGCCGCGAACGACGGCGGGTTTGAGTTCGGCGAGCGCGTGGCCCGGCCCGGGTTCTCCCGCGGCATCCTGACGGCGGACGCGACCAGTTCCCTGTACGGGTTCGACGCCAACCTCCGCCACGCCCTGTGCAAGACGTGCGGGTACCGCAGCGAGGTCTTCGTCGGCTACCGCGCGCTGGCACTAAACGAGTCGCTGACCGTCACCGAGTACATCACGTCGCTGCCGCTCAACACCGCCGACCCGGTCGGCACGCGCATCATCGTGCAGGACCAGTTCACGACCACGAACCGCTTCCACGGCGGCCAGATCGGCTACGCCGCGGAACGGAACTGGGGCCGCCTGTCCCTGGACGGCCGGGCCTCCATCGCCCTCGGCAACACTCGCCAGACCGTCGAGGTGGCCGGCTTCCAGCAGCGGCAGCGGCCCGGCGAGCCGGCGGTACTGTTCTCGAACGGCGGGCTCCTCGCCGCGGGGCCGAACCTCGGCCGCGTCACCGACGACCGATTCACCGTCGTCCCCGAAGTGTCCTTCAACTTCGGCTACTGGCTCACGCCGAACGTGAAGGCCTACGTCGGCTACAACGCCCTCTACTGGTCCAATGTGGCACGACCCGGCGATCAGATCGACCGCACCATCGACGTCACGTTCATCCCCAACCCGCCGATCAACCCGGCGACCGGGCAGGTGCCGGCGTTCTCCGGGCTGAATCGGCCGGTGGTGCCGTTCCGGCAGGATCACTTGTGGGTCAACGGCATCCAGTTCGGCGCCGAATGGCGGTGGTGACGACACTTCTGTCGAAATGATTGTTTCCGCCCGCGACCTGCGGGTCGCGGAAACATGTCACGCGATTGGAGCGACACCAGATCGAATGACCTGATCCGGCGTAACCTACAGTCCCGGTTCAGGTTCTCGCTCCGCGCTGGTCCAGTCGCATTTGACTGGACGAGTCGGCACGTCGTTCGCCACAATTCAGGCTCATCGGCGCAAGCCCCGGCAAGCCCCGCCCCCACCGCCCCCTAGTTGCGCGCCCGCGTCGCATCCCCCGGAGCCACCCCATGCTTCCGCGACCGACTCAGCTCGCCGCCGCGGTCGTTCTCGCCGGCCTCATCGTCGGCGTTTCACTCGACGCGGCCCCCGCTCAGCCGCCGCTCGTTCACCCCCACCGCCTTCGGGGCGGACGCCCAACCGGCGCACCCCGAAGGAACCGAAGTGCTCGCCCGCGGTACGGTCCACGAGGCGTACGCCACGTCGGCCGAACAAGCCATCGCCGGGGAAGTGGTCGCGCAACCGCCGCCGGAACCGATCGAGGAGCTGCCCCCGGACCAGAAGCCCGAGGGCGACAACGTCGTCTGGATTCCCGGGTACTTCGACTGGGACGAGGAGCGGGCGGACTACGTGTGGATCAGCGGGTTCTGGCGCGTGCCGCCGCCGGGGCGGGTGTGGGTTCCCGGGAGCTGGCACGCCGTCCAGGGCGGCTACCAGTGGGTGAGCGGCTTCTGGCAGCCGGTGGTGGTGCAGCAACCGGGCCTCCTTCCCGCAGCGGCTCAAGAGATCGAGTACCTCCCGGCCCCGCCGGTCAGCATTGAGACCGGCCCGGTCGTGCCGTCGCCCGGCGTGGACTTCGTGTACGTGCCCGGCAGCTGGGTGTGGCGCGGCCGCTACGTGTGGCGGCCGGGCGTGTGGATCACCCACCGGCCGGGCTGGGTGTGGGTGCCGGCTCGGTACAGCTGGTCGCCCGTCGGGTACGTGTTCGTGGACGGCTACTGGGACTACCCGCTGGCCACCCGCGGCGTGCTGTTCACACCGGTGTACTTCCCGCGCCCGCTGTTCGCCCGCCGGTTCGTGTACACGCCGAGCTACGTCGTCGCCGAGCCGGTGCTGTTCGGGGCGCTGTTCGTCCGCAGCGGCCACGGGTCGTACTACTTCGGCGACTACTACGACCGCCGGTACGTCGGCGTCGGCTACCGACCGTGGTGCGCCCCGGCGGTGGTCACGCAGGTGAACTTCGGGTTCGGCCGCGGCTACGCCTACGACCCGCTGTGGAACTACTACAGCGCGCAGTACCGGAGCCAGCCGCAGTGGAACACGGCGGTGGCGACGACGTTCGTCGGCCGCTACCAGGGGAACGTGCCGCGGCCGCCGCGCACGCTCGTCCAGCAGAACACGGCCATCCAGCAGATCACGAACGTAAACGTGACGAACGTCACGAACAACATCACGGTCGTGAACAACCCCGCGCCGGCGAACAACCTCGCCCCGGCCCGGCTGGGCGGGTTGCAGGTGGCGAACAAGGACGTGTCGAACGTGGTGATGGTCGCCCCGCTCGCGGTGGCCCCGAAACTCCAGCCGCAGCAGCAGATCCGGCCGATCGCCGCCGACGTGCGGCAGCAGGACGCGCGAGCGGCTCAGGACATCCGCAAGGTGTCGGTGCAGCGGCGCGACGCCGAAGTCGCAGCGCTGAAGGCCAACCCGGTGCCGGTGACGCCGAAGGTTGATCCGAAGTCGCCGAACCCGGCCCCGGTGCCGCAGGTGCAGCCAGTGCGGGTGAAGGTGGACGTGCCGAAATCGGTCGTGGCACGGGCGCAGGCCCAGGTCGAAAACCCCAAGGCCGCCCCGCCGCCCCCGGCGATCGCGGCCCCGAAGTTCGATCCGAAGGTCGGCCCGGCGCCCAAGATCGATCCCAAGGTCGGCCCGATGCCCAAGATCGACCCGAAGCTGCCCAACCCTGTGCCGATGCCACAGCCGAAGGCCGATCCGAAGGTGGACCCAAAGCAGCCGATGCCGAAGGTGGACCCGAAGCTGCCGGTGCCGCAGCCGAAGGTCGATCCGAAGGTGGAGCCAAAGCTGCCGATGCCCAAGGTCGATCCGAAGCTGCCGGTGCCGCAGCCGAAGGTCGATCCGAAGCTGCCCGCGCCGGTTCCGATGCCCAAGATCGAACCGAAGGTGCCGACTCCTGTTCCGATGCCGAAGATCGAGCCCAAGCTGCCGACACCGGTTCCGATGCCGAAGGTCGAGCCCAAGGTGCCAACGCCTCAACCGAAGGTCGAGCCGAAGCTGCCGAC
>JBGAQM010000104.1:0-17135 GCA_044220735.1 Urbifossiella sp.
GGCTGCCCCAATACCCCTTGCCCACGTCCACCTGCGGCCCGCGGACGCGGTACGGGTTCTTGTCGCCGTCCTTGTCGGTGCGCTCGCTGCGAATCTGAACGCCGCTGTTGCCCACGCCGCCTTTCAGCACCACCTTGCAGGTCAGTTCGAAGTCCGAGTACACCGTCTTGCTGCACAGGAACGTGTTGTACTTCGGGTCTTCCTTCGTCTCGCCGACGACCTTGCCCGGTGAGACGGTCCAGATGTCCTTCCGGCCCTCCCAGTTGTCGGGGTTGAGGAACGCGGCGGTGTCGTCGCCGGTCTGGACGGCGGGGGCGGGGGCGGCGGCGAGGACCGCGGCCAGGGCGGTCGCGGCGAACGCGACCAGGTGGGGGAGGCGCATGCGGGGCTCCGGGAGGGTACCGGCCGGCGGCCGGGCGGTGATAGCATCCGCGGCCGCCGGCCCGGAGGCAAGGGGCGGTTGCCCGCGGGGGCGTTGTCCGTACCTTTCACCGCACCCGCCAGTGCACCCGTCCCGGAGAGCCGCACCGTGTCGTCCGTCACCAAGTGGCTCGTCCTCACCGTCGCCGCCGTCGGCTTCTTCTTCGACACCTACGAACTGCTGATGTTCCCCGTCATCGCCGCCCCGGCGCTGGGCGAGCTGTTGAAGGTGGACCTCGACAACGAGCAGGTGACGCTGTGGGTCGGCCGGATGCTGTGGATCGCGGCGGTCTGCGGCGGCGTCTTCGGCCTCCTCGGCGGCGTCCTCATCGACCGCCTCGGCCGCAAGCGGGTGATGGTCGGCAGCATCCTCATCTACTCGTTCAGCCCGGTCGCGGCGGCCTTCAGCACCGACCTGTGGATGCTCGTCGTGTTCCGCTGCACGACGTTCATCGGCGTGTGCGTCGAGATGGTGGCCGCGGTGACGTGGCTGGCCGAGTTGTTCGAGGACAAGAAGGCCCGCCAGCAGGCGATCGGCTGGACGCTGGCGTTCGCGTCCGTCGGCGGCCTGTTCGTGTCGCTGGTCAACAAGTTCGCCGTCGCCAACGGCGGCTCGCTCCCCGCGCTCCCGCTGCCGGACGGGTTCGACCAGCACGCCCCCTGGCGGTACACGCTCCTCACCGGGCTCGTGCCCGGGGTGTTCATCGCCCTGCTGTTGCCGTTCGTACCCGAGTCGCGGGTGTGGGCGGCGAAGAAGGCGGCGGGCGCGCTGCGCCGCCCGGCGTTCGGCGAGCTGTTCGCCCCGGGGCTCATCCGCGTCACGCTCGTCTCGACGTTCCTGTCGGCGTGCGGGTACGCCGCCGCGTTCGGGGCGCTTCAGCTCACGCCGCCGCGCATCGTCCCCGGCCTGCCGGAGTTCGCCGAGAAGCGGGCCGAGATCGGCAAGGAGGCGAAGCGGCTCAAGGACCGCGAGGAGTTGCTGAAGCAGGAGACGGACGAGAACTCGAAGAAGAAGGGCGCCGAACAGTTGAAGTCGGCGGCCGCGCGCCTCAAGCAGGAGAAGGGCGAGTTGAAGAAGGCCGGCCAGGACCGTGGGGCCACGGTGCAGTTCTGGCAGGAACTCGGCGGCCTCACCGGGCGCGTGCTGTTGGCCCTGCTCGTCGTCTACGTCGCGGGCCGACTGCTGTTGCGGCTGTTCGTCGTCCCCGGGCTGCTACTGTTCCCCGTGACGTATTACGTATTTTTCCCCGACCAGCCGGACCTGTTCGTCGTCGGCATCTTCCTCTGCGGGCTGTGCACGGTCGCGCAGTTCAGTTATTTCGGCGAGTACCTCCCGAAGGCATTCCCACTCCACCTGCGAGGGACCGGCGGCAGCTTTGCCTTGAACGTGGGCGGGCGGATGGTCGGCACGTCGGCGGCGTTTCTGACGACGAACGTGGTCGCCCCGCTCATGCCGGCCGAGAGCGCGTTCCGACAGGTGGCGATGGCCGCCGCCGTGGTCGGCGGCGGGGCGTACGTGCTCGCGTTCCTGCTGTCGTTCGCGCTACCGGAGGTGAAGGACGAGGCGGCTTGACCCACCGGTCAGTCGCCGCCGCGGCGGCGACCCTTCGGCGCGAAGCGGGCCGTTCCGGTGGTCGTCGCCGCGGTCGCCGAGCCGGGCAGGTACGGCGGCGGAGGAGCGGCGTGGGGTTTGGCCCGCTCGTGGTCGGTGCCGTACACCGGCTCGCCGTCCCGACGGATGCGGACGACGCGGCCGACGTCGTCGTATTGCACGTCGAGTCGCTGCCCGACGACCGAGCGCCACGAGGCGACAACGACTTCGTGGGGGAACAAGTAGAGTTCGGCCAACCCGAGTGTCAGGGTGTCGATCATCACGATGCCGATGCCCTTCGTCGCGTCATGGAACTTGCGCCGGGACGTGAACGTCTCCACGGACCCGCCGTCCGGAGTTTCCGTGACCAGGATCGGCGGGCCGAAGGTCTCGTGGACCTGTGTCCGGTCGGTGAATTTGCTCAGGTTGGTCCCGGACGCAGCCACGAAGGCCGAGCACCCGGCGGAGCCGAGGGCGAGAGTCGCGACCAGGAGCGCGGTGGGCCGCATGACCATTCCCCGAAACGATCGTTGGTCGGTCGGATAGCCGCGATCGCGGATTGAGGCAAGGCCGAGATTGAGAGCATTCTCCCGAGGCGGGCCGCGGCCCGGCAGGCCGCGGATCCGCCCGCACCCCTCCCGTCCGATGTGTTTGACGTGCTGTCGTACCCGACCTTCCGGGGCTCCGCTCGCCGGGTGTAAGCCCCGACAATCGCCGCCGGTATCCGTAGCTTTGGGAGCGACGGCGCGTCGGCACGGTCGCACGCCCGGCACGGCTTTCGCTGCCGGTCGGTGAGCCGGCCGCCCGCTCATTCAGGGTTCCTTATGCCTCCCACCCTCGGTCGCGCGGCCCTGCTCGGCGTCTTGCTCGTTCCGCTCGCAGGAGCCGCCCCCGGGTGCAACAAGGCGAAGGAAGCCCCACCGCCGCCGCCGCCGCCGAAGGTCGGGGTAACGAAACCGGCGATCGCCCCCGTACTCGGCTACTTCGAGTACAACGGCACGCTCGAAACCACGAAGGCCGTCGAAGTCCGCGCCCGCGTGAAGGGGTTCCTGAAGAAGGCGTACTTCACCGAGGGGACGGAGGTGCGCGGCCCCAACCCGGACGCCACCGACGAGGACCAGAAGCAAGGCGAGAAGCTGTACGCCATCGACCAGCGCGAGTTCAAGACGGCCGTGCGCAAGGCCGAGGCCGAGCGCGCCAAAGCCGACGCCGACATCCTCAACTGGAAGGCCCAGATCAAGCTCGCCGCCGCCGAGGTGGAGCGGCTGGCGATCGCCGGCACGGCCGCGTCCAAGACCGAAATCGACAAGGCCAAGGCCACCCTGGAGGTGAACGAGGCCGAGTTGAAGGCGGCCGAGGCGACCCGCGAGGCGGCCGACGCCTCGCTCCACACGGCGAACATCCAGCTCGGCTACACCGACATCCGCGCCCCGATCGCCGGGCTCATCAGCCGCACCCACGTGGACGAGGGGAACCTCGTCGGCCAGAGCGACCCGACGCTCCTCACCACCATCGTGCGGATGGACGAGTTGTACGTCCTGTTCGACGCCCCCGAGCGCGACCTGACGGAGTACCAGCGGGCGATGGCGGCGAAGAAGGCGCCCGACCCGATGAGCGCGTCGATCCCGGTGATGGTGGGCGTGACCGGCGAGGACGGCTACCCGCACAGGGGGACGATCGACTTCCGCGAGAACCGCGTGGACCCCGGCACCGGCACCATCCGCATCCGCGGCCGCGTGCCGAACCCGAAGGTGGCGCCGCACGACGTGCGGCTGCTGTACCCGGGGCTGTACGCGAAGGTGCGCGTGCCGGCGGGCGTACCCGCCGACAAGCCGGTGATCCCCGAGGAGGCGCTCATGACCGGCCAGGAGGGGCGGTACGTCTACGTCGTGGGGGCCGAGAACAAGGTGAGCAAGCGTACGGTCACCGTGGGCACGCAGGTGTTCCGCGCTCCGCCGCCGGCCCCCGACGCCCCGCCGCCGGCGTGGTCGTTCAAGGGGGCGGCCGGCACCCCGCCGGGGCCGGTGGTGCGATCCGTGGTGGCGATCGAGAAGGGGCTGACGAAGGACGACGTGATCGTGATCGACGGCCTCCAGCGTGCCCGGCCCGGCGTGCCGGTCGAGCCGCAGATGTACGAGTTCAACACGCCGCCGCGCGGGAAGTGACCACCGGGCGAACGGCCGGCATGCCTCCACTTGGACTCTGAATGATTTCGCGCTTCTTCATCGACCGCCCGGTCTTCGCCAACGTCATCGCCGTGCTGACGGTGCTGCTCGGCGTCGTCGCGCTCAAGCGGCTCCCGATCGAGCGGTACCCGGCCATCACGCCGCCGACCGTCACCGTCAGCACCAACTACCCCGGTGCGAACGCGGAGGTGGTCGCCAACACCGTCGCCGCGCCGATCGAGCAGGAGGTGAACGGCGTCGAAAAGATGATGTACATGGCGTCCACGTCGAGCGCCGACGGGTCGTACCAGCTCACCATCACGTTCGAGATCGGCACCAACCTGGACGACGCCCAGGTGCTCGTGCAGAACCGCCTCCGCGTCGCCGAGCCGCGGCTGCCCGAGGAGGTGCGCCGCCAGGGCGTCACCGTCAAGAAGCAGTCGCCGAGCATCCTCCTCGTCGTGTCGCTCACGTCGAAGGACGGCACGTTCGACGGCCTGTTCCTGTCGAACTACGCGAACCTGCGGCTGCGCGACGAACTGTCCCGCGTGGACGGCGTCGGCGACGTGCTGGCGAAGGGCGTCGGCTCCTACGCGATGCGCGTGTGGATCGACCCCGACAAACTGGCGGCGCGGCAGATCACGACCGGCGAGGTGGTCGGGGCGCTGGCCAGACAAAACGTGCAGGTCGCCGCCGGGCAGGTGGGGCAGCCGCCGAACCCGTCCGGGCAGGCGTTCCAGCTCACCGTCACGACGATGGGCCGGCTCACCGACGTGAAGCAGTTCGAGGAGGTGATCGTCAAGGCCGGCGAGGAGGGGCGGTCGGTCTACCTGCGCGGCGGCCAGGTGGAACTTTCGAGGCGCAGACGGTACGACTCGCGGCGGCCCGAACGCAGCTCCTCGAAGCCAGCAACATCCTCATCTACCAGCTGCCGGGGTCGAACGCGCTCGACGTGGCGACCCGCGTCCGCGAGGCGATGGAAGATCAAGCCGACGCTCCCCGACGGCATGGAGTACGACATCCCGTTCGACACGACCAAGTTCGTGGACCGGGCCATCTCCAACGTGTACCGCACGCTGATCGAGGCCGGCGTCCTGGTGCTGATCGTCATCCTCGTGTTCCTCCAGAGCTGGCGGGCGCTGCTGGTGCCGGCGACGACGGTGCCGGTGACCATCATCGGGGCGTTCATCGTCTTCCTGTTCGACTTCTCCGCAACCTGGATCGCTATTCGGGCTGATCCTCGCCATCGGCATCGTCGTGGACGACGCCATCGTGATCGTCGAGAACGCCAGCCACCACATCGAGCAGGGCGACGCCCCGCGCACGGCGACGATCAAGGCGATGGACGAGGTGACGGGGCCGGTCATCGCCATCACCGTCGTGCTGATGGCGGTGTTCGTCCCGACGGCGTTCATGGGCGGCATCACCGGCCAGATGTACCGCCAGTTCGCGCTCACCATCGCGGCCACGGCCCTCATCAGCGCGATGAACGCGCGACGCTCAAGCCGGCGCAGTGCTGCCTGGCCTGGAAGCCCACAAGGGGAAGAACTGGTTCACCCGCGTCTTCGACTTCGTCTACAAGCCGCTGGAGCGCGTCTACGTGTCCATCGCGATCCTGCTCGGGCAAGCCGCTGGGTGATGCTCGCGTTCATTAGATCGCAGGGCCACAGCGTGGTGGCCCCAACAGTACCGACCAGGGTTACTGCCGGAGGACGAGGGGTACGTGGTCATCGCCGTGCAACCGACTCGACTCGCTCGACCGGACCAAGGCCGTGACCGACAAGATGAACGCGGTGTTCGCCAGGTACAAGGAGAAGGGCGTCGTCGGAGATTTGGACCTGATCGGCGGGCTTCTGCTCGGCGGCGTGAACGCCCCGAACGGGCGACGGCGTTCGTGGCGTGGAGCGACTGGGCGAAGCGGACGACGCCGGAAACGAGCCAGACGGCGTTGAAGAACGAGCTGCAGCGCGAGCTGTTCGCGTTCCGGGAGGCGAACATCTTCAAGAATCGTACGCCATCAGATCGAGGGCTCGGGTTCGCCGGCGGGTTCGAGCTGAAGGTCGAGGACCGCGAGGGCGTCGGCCTCGAAGTCCTGCAGGAGCGCCGCCAGGCGCTGATCGAACGGCAGCAGGACGCGGCCCGAGATCGCCCCGCCGCCGGCCATCCGCTCGACGTTCCGGGCCGGGGTGCCGCAGATCTACCTGGAGATCGACCGGGCGAAGTCCGAGCAACTGGGCGTGCTGGTCAGCGACGTGTTCTCGACGCTGCAGACGAACCTCGGCTCGGTGTACGTGAACGACTTCAACAAGTTCGGCCGGACCTACCAGGTCCGGGTGCAGGCCGAGGCCGGGTTCCGCGCCGACGCCGAGGTGATCCGCCGGCTGGAGGTCCGCAACCGCGCCGGCAAGCGGGTGCCGCTCGGCACGCTGCTGACCGTCGAGCCGAAGGTCGGCCCGCCGGCCGTCGCCCGGTACAACCTGTACCCGTCGGCGACGATCTCGGGGGCGACCGCCCCGGGCGCGAGTTCGGGCCAGGCGCTCGACGCAATGGAGGAGGTGGCGAAGGAGGTGCTGCCGCGGTCGATGGGGTACGAGTGGACGTCGATCGCGTACCAGGAGCGGCGCGTCAGCGGCGAGGCGGTGGTCGTGTTCGGGCTCGCGGTGCTGCTGGTGTACCTCGTACTGGCGGCCCAGTACGAGAGCTGGCTGCTCCCGCTGGCGGTCATCCTCGTGGTGCCGCTCGGCCTGCTGGGCGTGGTCGCGGCGGTGACGTTCCGCGGGCTGGAGAACAACATCTACACGCAGATCGGCGTGGTGCTCATCATCGCGCTGGCGTCGAAGAACGCGATCCTGATCGTGGAGTTCGCGCGGGAGTTGCGGCTGGCCGGGCGGTCGATCCGCGAGGCGGCGGTGGAGGCAAGCCGGATGCGGTTCCGGCCGATCCTGATGACCTCGATCGCGTTCATCCTCGGCGTGCTGCCGCTGGTCACCGCGACCGGGGCGGGGGCGGCGAGCCGCCGGGCGCTGGGCACGGCCGTGTTCGGCGGGATGATTAGCGCGACGGTGCTGGCGGTGTTTTTCGTGCCGATCTTCTACCTGGTGATCCAGGGGCTGAGCGAGCTCATCAGCGGCCCGCCGAAGCTGCCGGGTGAGCCGAAGCCGGCCGACGTGCCCGCGAAGGTGTTGCACGCGAAGGAACCGCCGTTGAACGCGGGAGCGGGTGACCTGGAACCACCCGGACCGTGACGGCCACTGGCAGACCGGCCCGCGGCTTACGAGGCGGGCTCGGCCGGTTCTTCCTCACCCGTCAGCGTCGCCGCGTACGCTTCGAGTGCGTCTCCGGCGGCGTCGGCGAAGTCCGCGGGGTCGTCGATGTCGAGGCGGATGTAGCCGTACGGCTCACGCGGGTCGATCCGCACCACCACGTCGACCCAGTAGCCGCCGAGCTGGTACGTCAGCCAGCCGACCTCCATCGGCTCGAACCGGGCGTCCGGCACGCCGAACAGGATGGTCGTGTCCGGCCGGTCCGGCTGCACGAGCTTCGCCGCCTCGCGGACCGCGTCCTTGAGCTGCGGGTACAGGTCGTCCGCCGGCGGCGTCAGTTCCCAGTCGCGGCCGTCCACCCGGTAGAAAGTGCCCCCTCGCCCTCCAGGAATCGCACCTCGACGCGCTCGGCCTTGTCGCGCAGCGCGGTCAGCAGGACAGTGTGCAGGTAGCGCCGGGCCGGCGGCTCGGCGAGGAGCTGTTCGGTCGATTCGTAGACGAGCACGGCGGGTTCCTTGGGGTGGGGCCATTGTAGGTCGGGCTTCACGCCCCCGGCCGGCGTGGTACAATCACCCACGGGAGCAGCCATGCGGTTCACCAAGATGCACGGGATCGGCAACGATTACGTGTACGTCGATTGCGTCCGCCAGAGGCCGCCGGCCGACCCCGCGGCGCTGGCCCGCGCCGTCAGCGACCGACACTTCGGCATCGGCTCCGACGGCCTCATTCTGATCTGCCCGAGCGAGCGCGCCGACGCCCGGATGCGGATGTTCAACGCCGACGGGTCGGAGTCGGAGATGTGCGGCAACGGCGTCCGCTGCGTGGCGAAGTTCGTGTACGACCACGGCGTCGCCCGCAAGCCGCGCCTGCTGATCGAAACCGGCCGCGGTGTCCTCACGCTCGACGTGGACGTGCAGAACGACACGGTGAGCCGCGTCCGCGTGAACATGGGCGAGCCGATCCTGAAGTCGGCCGACATCCCGACGACGCTCCCGGGCGACCCGCCGGTGAACGCGCCGCTGACCGTCGGCGGCGTGCGGTTCGAGGCGACGTGCGTGTCGATGGGGAACCCGCACGCGGTCGTGTACGTGGGCGACGAGTACTTCACGCCGGCGGCCGCGACTTGGTGGCCGAGTTGGGGCCGAAGGTCGAGCACACCCCCGAATTCCCGCGCCGGGTGAACGCGCACTTCGTGAAGGTGCATTCGCCCGGCGAAGTCACGATGCGGACGTGGGAGCGCGGCAGCGGCATCACGCTGGCCTGCGGCACCGGGGCGTGTGCGTGTGCGTCGCCGGCGTACTGACGGGCCGCACCGGCCGGACGCTGTTGGCTCACCTGCCCGGCGGCGACCTGGAGCTGGAGTGGTCGGAAGCCGACAACCACGTGTACATGACCGGCCCCGCGACCGAGGTGTTCTCGGGCGAGTGGCCGGTGCTCCTCGTCATTCGTCCCCCGCCGGGGTAGCGACGCGGCAGGACGCCATGAAGATCCGCAACCCGCGCCTGCTCGCGGCCGCCGGCTGGGCGGCCACCCGCGCCACCCGCGGGCTCGTCCGCTCGCTTCGTGTCCGGCACCCAGGCGATCGACCCGGCGAGCCACCCGGACCACGTCCCGCCCGGCGGCCGGGTCATCTACTCGATCTGGCACGAGAACCTGCTCTTCCCCACCATCTACTTCGGCCGGCCGTCGATGGCCGTGCTCATCAGTCAGCACCGCGACGGGCAACTCCTCGGCACCCTGATCCAGTCGCTCGGCATGGGCATGGTGTGTGGCTCGACGACGCGCGGCGGCGTCGACGCGGTGCGGAAGCTGGTGGACCCGAACGCCCCGTTCCGGCACGTGGTGGTCACGCCGGACGGCCCGCGCGGGCCCCGGCGCGTCGTGCAACAGGGGCTCGTGTACGTCGCCTCGCGGACGGGGATGAAGGTGGTGTGCGCCGGCGTCGGCTACCGCCGGCCGTGGCGGATCGGGAGTTGGGACCGGTTCGCGGTGCCGCGGCCGTTCACCGCGGCCCGCTGCCTCATCGGCGAGGGGATCGTGGTGCCGCCGGGCCTGAAGGCGGGACAACTGGAGCCGTACCGGCTGCGGATTCAGGCCGAGATGGACCGCCTGAACGCGGCCGCGGAGGCGTGGGCGGAGACGGGCCGGTTGGAGTTGCCGCCCGCTCATGACGCCCCGTTGCGGCTCGCCTCTTGACCCCGGCACCTCCGGCCCGCACGTTGTCCGGGTTGCGGAGGTGTGGCGTGGGCGAGGCGACGGGCTACCTGGTTCCGCGGAGTTGCTGGGCGTGGGCCGCCGACCCGAGGCTCCTCCGCGCTTCCGCCTGGGTCGTCGTCCTGACCATCGCGTTCGGCCGCTACCAGACGGCCCGGTCGTGGCTGGCGAACACCCCCGACACGCCCGCCGGCGTCCGCCGGCCAATCGACGGGCCGAACGGCCACACCCAGATCGACTTCGGCGGGCAGTGGTTGATGGGCCGGATGATCGCCCTCGGCCACGGCAAGCAGCTGTACCACCGGCAGGTGCAGCGCGCCGTCCTCTTCGACGGCTACCCGCTCGCGGAGGAAACCCCCGCCCAGCGCGAAGACACCCTCCTGACGCCCGACCAGTGGCGACACGCCCGCACAGCCGACGACATCGGTCACGACGCCGACCAGTTGCAGTGGTGTTTCATGGGCACCGACGCGCCCGAGTGGAAGACCGTCGGCGGGGCCGCCGTCTTGCCGCTCGCCGCTGACCTGACCGGCAACCCCTTCGCCGCCCTCGCCCTCGGCCGCGCCGCGGGGAACGCCGTGTCGCCGGAGGTGTTCGAGGCCGTCACGAAACCGGCGATCGGCGGGCCGCTGTACCCGCCCGTCCACGGCCTGTTCTACGCCCCGCTCGGGTTCATCGACTCGCCGCGGACGGCGTACCACGTCTTCCAGTGTCTCGCTCTCGCGTTCGCGTTCCTGGCCGGGCTCGGCATCTCGGCGCTGAGCGGCGGTCGCGTGTGGTGGTCGGTCGCCACCGGCGCCGTGCTGTCGTTCCCCGGCTGCGGCCCGGCGCTGGAAATGGGGCAGAACCCGACGCTGACACTGTCCATCGCCGTCTGGGGTTGGGTGTTGGCGAACCGCGGGCGTGACGCGGCCGGCGGGGTGGTGTGGGGGTTGTTCGCGTTCAAGCCGGTGTGGGCTCTGGCGTTCTTCCTCGTGCCGCTCGTCCAGCGGCGCTGGCGGTTTCTCGGCGCGATGATCGGCACGGGTGTGGCCCTCGGCGCGGCGACGTTTCCGGTCGTGGGCGTGCAGGCGTGGTTCGACTGGCTGGCGGTCGGGCGCGAGGCCGCCGCGCTTTACAACGTGAACGAGGCGTGGATTCATCTGAGCCGCGATTTGCAGGGAATCCCGCGGCGTTATCTGCACGACTTCGCAGTCCCCGAGGAAGAACGCGAGACGCGCTTCACCGCGAACCTGGCGTGGGCGTTGTGGGGCGCCGTGTTCGTGCCCACGGTGCTCGTCGGGCTGTGGCGCGGGGGCCGGCGGGCGGTCGGGCTCGGGGCGGCGTTCCTGTTCTGGGGCGCGTTCCTGACCTGCTACCGGTTCATGTACTACGACGTGCTCCTCGCCCTGATGGGCTTCGCCGCCCTCGCCGCCGAGCGGGGCCGGTTGGTCCGCACCCGCGTGGTGCACCTCTTTATCTCGCCGCCCGCGTCGCCGGGAGAGCCCAGCCCGCCGGTCGCGGCGCGCGCCCTCGGCTACGTGAACTCGTTCGCGGTCACGGCGCTGTTCGCGTTGTTCGTCCTGGAAAACGTGCTCATCCCCTACGACGTGAAGGTCACCGCCGCGGTCGGCGCCTACTCGCAGACGAAGCCCGACGGCACGGTCGGCCCCGCGTCGTTCAGCATGGAAGCGAACCTGAACCACGCCTGGGACACGGTGCTGGTGCTGCTGCTGTGGGCGTGGGCCGGGGTGAAACTGCTGTGGCGGGCCGAACCCGGCGAAAAAACCGCGTGTCCGGTGCTACCGCCGGGGGGCACCGCCCCTCTAAAATAGGCGATCCCCCAGGAGGTGAGGCTATCAGCAAGGCATTCGAGACGAACCGCGCCGAGTTTTCCGTTTCGAGCGAGAAGGCGGTGCTGGTGAGCGTGGCGCTCCCCGGCCGGCCGTGGGCCACCAACGACCCGTGCGACGAGATCCGCGGGCTGGCGACGACCGCCGGCGCGACCGTCGTGGGCGAGCTGACGCAGAAGCGGCAGGAGGTTCAGCTCGGCACCTACGTCGGCAAGGGGAAGGTGCAGGAGCTCCAGGAACTGGTCGAGCAGACCGACGCCGACGTGGTCGTGTTCGACAACGACCTGTCCCCCGCCCAGGCCCGCAACCTCGAGCAGGCGCTCGGGGTGAAGGTGCTCGACCGCAGCGAGGTCATCCTCGACATCTTCGCCACCCGCGCCCAGACGATCGAGGCCCGGTTGCAGGTGGAACTGGCGCAGCTCGAATACTCGCTCCCGCGGCTGAAGCAGATGTGGACCCACTTGTCGCGGCAGAAGGGCGGCGGCATCGGCCTCCGCGGCCCCGGCGAGACGCAGCTCGAAGTGGACCGCCGCCTCATCGGCGGCCGCATCCGCGATCTGAAATCCCGCCTCGCCGACGTGCAGGCCCGCAAGGACCGCGAGGTCGCCAGCCGCAGTCTGGAGCACACGGTTTCGTTGGTCGGGTACACGAACGCCGGCAAGTCGCGGCTGATGAACGCGCTCACGAAGGCGGACGTGTACGTGGAGAACAAGCTGTTCTCGACGCTCGACACGCGGACGCGCCAGTGGCGCATCCGCGATTGGGGGCGGGTGCTGCTGTCGGACACGGTCGGGTTCATCCGCGACCTGCCGCACCACCTCGTCGCGTCGTTCCGCGCCACCCTTTCGGAGGCCCGGCACGCCAAGCTGCTGCTGCACGTCGTGGACGCGAGCAACCCCCACGCCGAGGACCACATCAAGGCTGTCAACAGCGTCCTCGCCGAACTCGGCTGCGGCGACAAGCCGACGATCCTGGTGCTGAACAAGATCGACGCCGTGGGCGACCACTCGCGGCTCCACCTGCTCACGGCGCAGCACCCGAAGGCGGTGTGTGTGAGTGGCCTGACCGGGGCGGGGATCGCCGACCTGGAGGACGCGGTGATGGCGGCGCTGGCGGCCGACTTCGCCGAGGCGGAAGTGGTAACGACGGCCGGGAACGGCCGGGTGCTGGCGTTCCTGAACGCCCACGCCGAGATTTACCGGCAGGAGTTCCACGACGAATCGAACGAGGTGGTCATTCGCTGCCACCTGCCGAAGCACCTGGCCCGGCACATCGCCGGCCCCGAAGTGAAGGTCCGATACCTGAACGGAAGTGCGGGACACTGACGCGACCGCTTGCGGCCTCGCGCTGCGGAACGCGACGCCGCAAGCGGCAACGTTTCTATCGCACCTTCGCCCGGAAGCGGACCGTGCCGCCCTGCCCCGGCAGCAACACGCCGGGCAGCTCCCACCGCACCACCGACGAGCCCGCCTCGTTGTCGCCCGCGGTGAAGTTCGCCGCCCGGTCCGACTCGGCCGACCCCGGCATGAACTCCAGCCGGCCGCTCAGGCTGTCGCTCACCACCACGTCCGACACCGGCCGGCTGCCGGTGTTCGTGTACCGCAACGTGATGGTCACGAAGTCGCCCGACCGCACGGGGCCGTCGCCGTCGATCACCTTCGACACGGTTAGCGGGGCGCCGGGGTACCACGTCAGCACCTCGGGCTCGACCACCGCCCCGGTCACCGCCACGCCCTCCACCTGGCCGACAATCGACGGCCGCGCCCCGCCGACGTAGAAGCCGACGCCGGTGATGCCGACGTACCCCATCGGCCGCGACCGGCCGACGACCGCGTCGGGCCGCTCGCGCCCGACCTCGGCCATCGCCGCCATCCGCTCGCGCGTCAACTGGGCCGCGACGAGGTTCGAGTTCGCGGTCACCGACACCGGCACGTCCACGACGTTCGGCCCGATCTCCGTCCGCTGGATCACGAACCGCGGCACGCACAGGCACGCCACGTTCGAGGTCGTCACGCGGCGCTTGCCGTCGAGGGTGAACTCGACGCCCACGTCGGTGGGGTCGAGGCCGCCGAGCCGCCCGGCGGGGCCGATGCCGAGCGGGGCGCGGCGGTCGCCGCCGTCCACGAAGCACTCGCCGACCGGGCCGCGCGGCCCGCCGATCGGGTCGTAGAACCGGCCGACCGCGAACGGCAGCTGCGGCGGCGCCAGCGGGGCCCGCAGGAACCGATCGCCCGGCGCCAGCACGGTGCCGTCCACCGCCGTCGCCTGAAGCTCGGCCGCCGGCGGCGTCTTGCCGCCGAGCCGCACGATGGCGACGAGCCGGCCGTTGGCGATCGCCTCGCGCACCGCCTCCTCCTCGGAGTCGGCGGGCACCTCGACCGGGTTCATCAGCCCGAACTCGGCGGGGATCGCCTTGTCGGGGTCTTCGAGGTACACGGCCTTCACCACGACGCCCCCGGCGAGGGCGCGGTCGATGTCGGCCTGGGTGAACAGGAGCGGCGCGGGCCAGTCCATGTACCGCATCCCGGCCCGCGGCACGAGGACGCCGCGGACCTCGATCTCCGGGTAGAGCACCCGATTCGGTCGGTACGGCAGGTTCGACAACTCGAGGCGATAGACGTACCCGGGGCGGAAGCCGAACACGGCGGGCGCGTCGTGCATCCGGGCGAAGCCGGTGCCGGGGTTCGCCGTGACGCGGACGCCCGGCGGCGCGATCACCCGCGCGGCCAGGAGCGGCGCCGGCACGGGGAGGCCGCTCCCGGGCTGCGGGGCGGCGAGTACCGGCACGGCGGGGGTCGGCTGCGGCAGCGGCTGCTGCCCGGCGGCGAGCGACCCGACCAGTGTGAGCAGTCCGACGTTCATGGCGAACCCCTGCGAAAAAAGCCCACGGACGCGGGTCCGCGGGCTCCGGGTGGTGCTCAGCAGATCGCCCGACTCACTCAGCGCGACGCCGGCCGCTGCGGAACGCCGATCGGCAGCGTCGCCGGGCCGGACGGGACGCCGGCCCCACCCGGCAGCGTGCTCGACGGCGGCGGCACGGCCGGGGACGGGACCGGGGCGCCCGGCGGGACGACGAGCACGCCCGGCGGCGGGCCGATCATGCTCGCCGGCGGCGCGGTCATCGCCGGGGAGATGCGGTTCTCCAGGTCGATGTTACCGAGCCGGGTCACGGCCAGGATGGTGCCGCGGCGCTGGGCCTCGGCCACCGGGTCGGCCCCCGGCTCCAGCCGCGTCGAGACGATCTCCTCGAGCCCGCCCACGGCCGCGAAGTCCTGGAACTGCGGGTCCGGCAGGTACACCACCTTCACCACCAAGTTCCCCTCGCTCGCCTGGCGGATGTCCTCCTCGGAGAACGACACCGGCACCGACGCGTGGGCCAGGAAGGTGACCGTCCGCGGCGTCGCCGGGGCGACTTCGAGCGTCGGGTACAGCGGCCGCGGCAGCAGCTTCTCGTGCGTCAGCCGCAGGCGGTACACCTGCCCCTGCACGAAGTTGTAGCGCACGTTCGGCGTGGTCAGCCCGCTGCTCGGGTCGTTGAACCCGCCGGTCGGCAGCTGCCAGGTGATCTTCATCCCCGGCGGGTCGTTGAACTGGATCGACGTGCGCGCGTTCGTGGCCGGCGCCCGGAACGGCGGCACCATCGCACCGACCGCGGCGACGGCGCCGGGCGGCCCCATCCCCGGCACCGGCAGGATGCCGCCCATGGGCGGGGCGGTGCCGTTGACCTGCTTCACGCCGCCGTCGGCGTACCCGCCCGGCAGGTGGGCCTGGACGACCTTCCCGCCCGCGGACTTGCCGCCGGCCGGGATCACGCCCGACATCATCCCCTTCTTCTCGGTCGTCGGCGCCGCCCCGCGGGCGGTGGTCATGGTGACCGGTTCGCCGCCCGGCCCCTGCACGCCCGGGATGACGGCGGGCCGCGTGACGGCTCCGAACTTCCCGGACGGGTTCTCGGCCCGGTCGGGGGTGGTACACCCGCCGCCGAGCCCGGCCAACAACGCCAGCGTGGTCGCGGACTTTTTCATGGTTCCCCCCAGCGTCGTCGCACCCCCGGGGACCGGCACCCGACCCGGGCCCGAGGTTTCGGGCGGGGGGGCGTCCCTGGCGAACAGAGTTCGTGCGGCCGGTCGCGTCGGTACAGGTTTCGGCACCGCGAAACCCCGAACTTTGCTCAAACCCGGCGCGACCGCTACAAGGTGTGAATCCGGGTAAGACGGGAAGTGCGGGTGTGTGGCCGTCGGGGTGACCGACGGGCGTGAACCCGCCGGGCGACGCCTTGCGGTGGTTCCGGCCACACTGCCGGGTCATGCCCGCCGCTCGCGTCCGCTGCTCACTTCTGAAGAATCAACTTCCCGCGCCGGGTGATCCGCAAGCGGTAGCGCACGCCGTCGTGCTCGATCCAGACCTCGCGGCTGTCTCCGAACAGCTCCGTAGCCCGGAGAACACGGGACGGCTCCACTTCGGGTGAGCCGTCGTCGCGGTCGGTGTCGTCGTCCGAAAGGTCGGGCATTGGGCAACCGTGCGTGAGACGCAGTATCAGTAGTCCGCTCGACTCGCAGCCGGTCGCGCGATCGGGCATCGCTCCAGTGCGATTTTTTCGCCGCTGGTTCTTGACTGTATCCCGCGGGCGGCTAGTGTAAAGGCGTCTTGTTGAGATTGTGTCTCATCTGCGACAGGACCGGGTTCCACGGCTCGCCCGCGAAACCCGCCCGCCGAGTACGCTCCGCCAACGTTCGGGACGCGGCCCCTTACCCGGCTGCTCACCTACCGTCGCAACGCGGCTCGCCTGATCCCGTTCCCCGGAACCGGAGGGCTGCCCCCATGCGTCGTGTTCGTTCCCGAGGTTTCACGCTGATCGAATTGCTGGTGGTGATCGCCGTCATCGCCATCCTGATCGGCCTGCTCCTCCCCGCCGTGCAGAAGGTCCGCGAGGCTGCCGCCCGGACCAAGTGCCAGAACAACCTGAAGCAGATCGGCCTCGCCTGCCACAACTACGAGGGCGTCGTCGGCACACTGCCCTACGCCGTGATGGACTACCAGCGCGGCGAGAGCACGGGCACCTACGTGCCCGGCTGGATCATGCTGCTGCCGTACCTCGAACAGGACGCGGTGGCGAAGAAGTGGAACCCGAAGCTGCCCCGCAACAGCACCGACGACTCGGACGGCGACGGGTACACGAACTTCCTGCTCCAGCAGCTGGCGATCCCGTCGTACACGTGCCCGTCGATGGCGCCGCCGGGCGCGACCAACGGCGGGTCGCTCGGCGCGGCCCCCGAGACCCGTGCCCCGTCGAGCTACGTGTTCTGCGTCGGCACCCCGACCGCGTACCAGGTGCGGTACGGCAGTTGGGCCGCGAAGGCGACCGACGGGGTGATCCCGCCGATCCGCAACAAGGCGTTCTCGGCCGACCCCGCCCAGCGCGACCAGTGGGGGAACGTGCCGGTGACCGTCGTCGGCATCCTGGACGGGTCGTCGAACACGATCATGGTCGGGGAGTGCGACTTCAAGCCGGCCGGGGTGCCCTCGAACACCGGGCCGGTGTGGTCCTACGGCTACCTTTCCCACTTCACCGGCACGCTGAACGGCATCAACAACCGGACGCCCGGGAACGCCGACGCGCCGTACGGGGCGTTCCGCAGCCAGCACACCG
>JBGAQM010000105.1:0-17017 GCA_044220735.1 Urbifossiella sp.
CTCGACGGGCCGCGCCGGCCGGAGGACGGGGTCGGGGGCGTTGCGGACGGGGAACCCCGCCACGGCGACGGGCGGTTCGAGGAGCGACGGCCCGGGGTCGGCGGGGCGGCGGGCGGGCAGGTCGGGGGGTGGAAGCGGCTGCGCGACCGCCGGGGCCGACGCCCCGACCGCCGCCAACACCGGACCGGCCACCCACGCCCACCGCGGCATCCGCCGGCCCTCCTGGCCACGCACCACGTCTGGTATCGACCCCCGCGGCCGGCGGCGTGAGGGAAATCGGCGGCGCGGCAGGATGGGGCGGCGCGGGCGGCCGGGGGGTTGCCCCGCCCCGCCGAATTGCGGTTACCCCGGTGCGGGGCTAAAACACCCCGCACCGCACCCCGGGACCGCCATGACCCCCACCGACCCCGCCCTCGCCGCGATCCGCGACAAGGTCCTCGCCGGCACCCGCCTCACGTTCGACGACGGCCTCGCCCTGGAGGCGTCGAACGACCTGTTCACCCTCGGCGAGCTCGCGAACCACGTCCGCGAACAGAAGAACGGCAACGTCACGTACTACAACGTCAACCAGCACCTCAACCCCACCAACGTCTGCGTCTACCGCTGCACGTTCTGCTCGTTCCGCGCCGACCTGAAGGCGCCGACCGCGTTCGTGATGAACGGCGAGCAGATCCTCGCCCGCGCCCGGGAGGCCACCGAGGGCGGCGCGACCGAGCTCCACATCGTCGGCGGGCTCCACCACCAGTTGCCGTACGAGTGGTACCTGGGCATCATCAAGGTGATCCACCGCGAGTTCCCGGCGCTGCACCTGAAGGCGTGGACCGCCGTCGAGTGGGACTGGTTCGAGCGCCTCACCAAGCGGCCGACGAAGGACCTGCTCGCCGAGATGAAGGCGGCCGGCCTCGGCAGCCTCCCCGGCGGCGGGGCCGAGATCTTCCACCCGGACGTGCGGAGTGTCATCTGCGACTACAAGGCCGACGCCGACCAGTGGCTCCGCGTCCACCGCGAGTGGCACGAGCTCGGCGGCAAGTCGAACGCGACGATGCTGTACGGCCACATCGAGAAGCCCGAACACCGCATTGACCACCTGCTGCGGCTGCGCGGCCTCCAGGACGAGACGGGCGGGTTCCAGACGTTCATCCCGCTGGCGTTCCACCCGACGAACAACCCGCTCGGCAAGGACATCCCGAAGCCGAGCGGGCTGACGGACCTGAAGACGATGGCGGTCTCGCGGCTGATGCTGGACAACTTCCCGCACGTGAAGGCGTACTGGCAGATGCTCGGCATCAAGATCGCGCAGGTGGCGCAGAGCTTCGGGGCCGACGACATCGACGGCACGGTGGTGCACGAGACGATCTACCACGCGGCGGGGAGCGACTCGCCGCAGGAGCTGACCGTGGCCGACCTGCGGCGGCTGATCGCGGAGGCGGGGCGGGTGCCGGTGGAGCGCGACACGCTGTACCACGAGGTGGTGCGGGCCCAGCCGGCCGAGCGCCGCTGGAGCACCGGCCGGCCGCTCGTGACGCTGAACTGACGTGGTAGAATGCGCCGCGGGAGGTGACGCATGCCGACGATCTACGGGACGGTGGCGAACGGGAAGATCGAGTTAACAGCGCCTGCCGACTGGCCGGACGGTACCCCGGTGTGCGTCGTGACGGCGGACGAGTCCTTCGTCGGGATGCGGGAGGAGGACTGGCCCACCACCCCGGAGGCGATCGAAGCCTGGTGCACCTGGCTCGACGGTCTGGAGCCGCTCGTCATGACCCCGGAGGACGAGGCCCGCATCCGCACCGCACGGGAGGAACAGAGGGCCTACGACCACGCGGCCGGCAACGCCCGCGCGGACCGGCTGGCGGCGGACCTCGGATGACGAAGTATTTGCTCGATACGAACGCCCTCGGCGACCTGCTCAACCGCCGGAAGGGTGTGGACCTCCGGGCCAAGGCCGCCCGGGCGGCCGGGCACAAACTCGGCTCTTGCGGCCCGGCAGTCGGTGAGTTCCTGTACGGCCTGGAACTGAGCGCCTCGCGGGAGGAGAACCTCCGTCGAGCTCGGCTATTCCTGAAAGGACTGGCGTTCTGGCCGTTCACGCCCGATGCCGCCGCCGAGTTCGGCCGGCTCCGGGCCGAGTTGCGCCGCGCCGGCCGTCCGATGCAAATCCCCGACATCCAGATCGCCGCCATCGCCTTCGCCCTCGGCGACTGCGCCGTCGTCACCACCGACTCCGACCTGTCTGCCGTCCCCGGCCTCGCCGTCGAGAACTGGGCCACGTCCTGACCGCACCCGTGTCCGGTTTTGACCGTGCGGTTCGTACAGTCCTCTGGGGGCGACTGTCGGCCGACCGGCCGCGGCGCCCCGCCGGAGGAACTCGCCCGTGAGAGCGCAGCACCTGGGGGCCGCACTGCTGGCGTCGGCCGTGGTCGCCGCCGCCACCCCCGACCGGGCCGCCGCCTGGGGTAACCGCGGCCACGAGATCGTCGCCATGGTCGCGTACCAGGACCTGGCCAAGGACGCCGCCGTCCAGCAGAAGATGGTGACAATCCTCAAGAAGCACCCGCACCTGAAGGAACACCTCACCAAAGGGCTGCCCGACGGCGTTCCCGCCGACGAGTGGATGGTCCGCCGCGCCGCCACCTGGCCCGACTTCGCCCGCGACTACCCGAAGTACCACCGGCCGACGTGGCACTACGTCAACACGCCGTTCCTCCTCGCCCCGGACAAGAAGCTCCAGGAGGCGGTCGAGAAGAAGTTCAGCAGCGTGAAGGAGAACCACGGCGACATCCTGATCGCCTTCCCGGACAGCCGGCGGATGGTGCGCGACGGGAAGACCGACGCCGAGGACCGGGCGGTGCGGCTGTGCTGGGTGCTCCACCTGGCCGGCGACATCCACCAGCCGCTGCACGCGGCGGCGCTGTGTACGAAGGAGCTGCCGGGCGGCGACCGCGGCGGCAACGCGGTGTGGGTGCGGCGCGGGCCGGGGCGGTTCCCGACCACGCTCCACTCGTACTGGGACCACGTCCCCGACGGCGAGCCGGCGAACGCGGCGGAGGCGGCGAAGCTGATCCGCATGGAGACGGACTTCACGGCGAAGGAGCGGCAGGTGGGCGACATCGGGGCGTGGGCCGACGAGAGCTTCGAGCTGGCGCGGACGGCGGCGTACCGGTTCAACGGCGAGGTGATCCAGTTCGCGCTGGACGTGGACGGCGGCGACCCGCCGTCGAACGTGCCGGTGGTGGCGACCGACCACGAGGGCTACGAGAAGGCGGCGGCGCGGGTGGCCCGGAAGCGGATGCTGCTGGCCGGCCTGCGGCTGGCCGACGTGCTCCGCGCCGACCTCGGCGCGCCGTGATGTGGGGCCGGTCACTCGGGCGGTGTGGCGCCCTCACCCCCGGCGCGGGAGGCCAGCGCCGGGAGTATGTCGTCCGCGTCGTAGCGGAGGAACCGGACGGAGCCGTCGGCCAGCGCGAAGTGCGCGCCGCCGGCATGCGGCGACCAGAAGTGGAAGGCGTCGCACTGGTTCCCGAACGTGCCGGGCGTGAAGCGGTAGGGGCCTTCCGGACACCCCGGGCCGTTGCCGCCGTAGTTCCGGCTCCGCACACCCAGAAGCATTTCCGCGTCGCCGTTCTTCCGCTGCCCCCACCCGGCGTACCACCAGCCGAGAACGAAGTCGGCGCTTGGCGGCCGCTCGCCGACGAGGAGGGTGTTGCTCGCCCCGTCGGCCACGTCCGACAGCCGGCACTTCGAGTCGAGGTAGAGCAACCCGTCGGCGCGTCCGGCGTTGGCCCCTTCCACTCCGAGGTACGACGTGAACGCCCGCAGCCCGCCGTTGTGGCCGACGGGCGCGGGGGTAGACGCTCGCGCGTCGGCCGGACAGAGGAAGGCGGGAACGACGGTGGCGAGCCCGGTGTGCGGGGGGATGTTCCAGAACACCGGGTCTTGCTTGAACGCCGCGACCGTCTGCGACCAGAGTTCTCCCCGCTCCAGGTGCGGGAGGAGCCGCGCGGGCCAGCCCAGGAAGGGGTGCGGGTCTTTGCCGTCGGCGTAGCTGATGCCCGGCGGGAAGGTGCCGTGCGCCTGATGGTATTGGTGGTGAGCGAGGCCGAGCTGGCGAAGGGTGTTGGCGCAGTGGGTCCGGGACGCGGACGCCCGGACCCGCTGCACGGCGGCCAGTGTCAGCCCGACGAGCAGCGCGACGATCGCCACGACGACGAGCAGTTCGAGCAGTGTGACCCCGGGCCGCGCTGGGGTCGGTACGACCGGTCCGACGCGTTGGCTCGCGCGACGCATGAACAATCGCCCCGGGGGGTGATGGTCGTCCGCGGCCCCTAATACTGACACTCCCAGAGGGTCACGTCCTGCGTGAAGACCATGGAGCCCTTGGGATTCGACGCCTCGGTCGTGCCTGGTGAGAGAACCGTTGAGCACGGCGTGTCACACCCGCCCGAGTAGAAGGTTCGGGTGGTCTCCTTCCCATCCCGTATCTTGCAGTTGTACGGGTCCGACTTGAGGAGGTAGGTGCACTGGGCGCCCGAGGATGTCCACGCGCAGCAGAGGCAGTCGGCCGGCACCGTACTCCAGCAGAGTCCGTCACCGTCGATAAAGTAGTTCCGGTTCTCACACACGCGCATGCACTTCTCGCCGCCGGGGTCGGCGGTGACGAACGGGACGCCGACCAGACACAGACCCAGGGCGAGACCACAAAGCCCGACTCGGGTGCGACTGAAATACTCGGACACGCTCGACCCTCCTCACGAGGATGGGGGAACGACTCCCTCGGACGCGGACCGCGGGCGCCGTCGAAGGAGCAGGGCGACGGACCCCGCACAGAGAACTCCGCCGGCGCCGCAGACCCACCACACCCACGGCCGGACCCCCCAGGGACTCGGGCCCGGGTCGGTACGGACAAGTTCGTCGTAAGACAGGTCGCGCTCCGAGGGCAGGACCAGGCGCTTCGACCCGTCGGCCCGGACGATGGAGTGCTCGGTCTTCTTGTCGCCCTGCTCGCTGAATGCCGTGCCGGCGGGAAGGGTGAGATCGAAGTCCGTAGGCGACGTCTCTACGTTGACCTCCCGGTGTCGGACGGTCACCTCGACCTGTCTCGCCAACTTGCCCGCCGGTATCCATCCGGATGCCGTCCACCGTTCCGGCAGCCAGCACGCCACACCGCCCGGGGAGCGGGAGTAGACGGCAATCACTTTCGATGTCAGCTTCCCGTCTCGGTTATACGTTTCCGCCCTCACCGGTGCGTAATCCTGTGCGGGGTCGAGCCACATGGTTGCCTCGCCGCTGGTCTCATCCCGCGGGCGGCTCAGCACGACTAGCCGGCGGTTCCCCTCGTTGATGTGGCGCGCCTGGGTGTACTCCGCCAGGGATAACCGGGCGACCGACGGGTTGAGGCCGCGGGTTGCGGTCAGCATGGGGACGACCGAGATGTCGGCCACGATGTTGTGGTCGGTGACCTTGGATACCGCTGTCGGGTGCCCGAGTCGTTCCGGCCCCTTGAGCATGGTGAACGTCTTCCCGTCGAACACGCTCACGACCTGCGACCTGAAGAAGACGCCCTTATCGCCGTCCAGCCAATCGCCGCGCATCGTGAGACGGGACTTGTCTTGTTCGAGCAGGAGCTCGACATCCCCGTCGTGGACCATGTCCCGGTCGGGGAAAACGGCGGGGAGGTTCGCCCCCGGGCGTGGGGGTAGAAAGGACAGCGCTCCCTTCGGAGTGGTGGACTTCGTCGTCCACGTCGCGCGGAGCGAGCGGACGGTATCCTGCCGCTTGGCCCACGCCGCCCGGACCTCCTCCACCGTCGGCTGCGCACCGACGGGGGGGGCGGCGGTTGCGACCGCAACCGCCGCCAGAACGAATTGCCGGATCGTCGACGGACGCACGACCGCCCCCTCGTTACGGTGCCGGGGTCAGACCGAAGTAGTAGATGCGGCACGTCACCGCGAACGGGGCACCGTCGGCCGTCGTCCCCCTGACGGTGACCGCCCCCGTTTGCTCGCCGGCCTATTCGATCCGCTGAACCACTCGCACCCGCACGACCGAATCTGGGCCCGTGGACGACGGTTCGAGCCGCGCGGTACGCCCGCCATCCAGGCTGGTGATCCGGAACGGCCGCCCCGCGAGGGAACTCAGCGTGACCACTTGCTCGGCGACGGTGCCCGTTGGCTGAGGCCCGAATTCGACCACCGGTGCGTCGGGTTGAATCTCGTCGAGCATTTCCCACTCGACCGGGATGCGGACCTCGGCCAGCGGTTCGCCCCCGCGGCCGACCGGGGATAGTCGCACCACGCAGCGGTAGCGACCGGGAGGTGGCACCCGATTCAACCGGACGAGTAGCCCGGCTCCCTCGGCGCCCGCCCGCACCTCGGCCGAAACCCCGCCCGTGGGGTCGCCAAGTACCTCGGCCCTAATCACCCCCACGTGGGGCGACGGGCGAAGGTCGATCGTTCGCTCAAGGGGGAGGCTCGGGGACCACCGGCGACCGAAGTCAACGGACCTCAGCGTCGGCCGAACGCTGTACCGGGCGCGTCCCTCCAGGATCCATTCGACCGGCTGCTCGCCACCCGCCGTCTGCACCACACCGGACAACCTGATCTGGTAGGGGCGGGAGTCGTCCGCGGACGCCGCGCAGAAACTCGTCAGGTCGAGGGTCAGGGCCAAATTGGCTGTCGCCCCGGGTTCGATCCGGAGGGGCAGCGGGCTCATCGCCACGCATGAGCAGTCGCCCATGAGGCTAACGAGCGTGGCTTCGGTGTCGGAGCGGTTGACGATTGGCAAACTCCACTCGACTCGCTCGGTCGCCCAGACCTCCCCAAAGTTGAGCGCGCCCGGGTCGATCGAAAGGACAGGCGGTGGGAGAACGATATGGTGAGGTGATCGACTCGGATACCAGCGCGCCGCCAGCGAGCCGGCGACGACGAGACTGACTACGACAAGGAGCCAGAGTAGGAGGCGTCGCATGACCACTACCCGGTCTGGTGGGTCAATTGGATTGTGAGGATTATGAACCCCCCCCCTCGGACCTTGTCAATGACTTTCTGAAGTTTTCCTCGTCATCGGAACAGAACGACTCAGGCACTCGTCGCGCGTTTGCTCGGCTAGAAACGGATACGATCCGTGCGTGTTAGTCGTCTCACCCCTTGGCGTACTTCGGCTGGTACAGCTGCACCGCGAACCCGCCCGGCACCTTCACGTGCGTCACCAGCCCGTACCCGTGGTCCTCCACCGGGCCGGTGAACTCCGCCCCGCGGCCCGTCAACTCCCGCACCGTCGCCTCGATGTCGTCGCAGTAGAACGAGATCGAGTGCGTGCCCGTCGGCGCTTCCCCCGGCGGGGCGCCGGCCGGGTGGCAGCCGAGGTCCGCTTCCGGCAGGTCAAAGATCAGCCAGCCGTCGCCGAGGTCGTGCGCCGGGAAGCCGAACACGTCGCGGAAGAACGCCCGCAGGGCGTCCGGCTCCGACGTATAGAACATCGTGTGAACGCTCCGGATCATCACCCGCCTCCCCAAGTTGATGCCTGGCAACAGTATCGGCGTGGGTCCGCCCCCGGCGACACTCCGACGCACTTTTGTGGCATTGACTCAATGCTTCTCCTGACCCCCCGG
This sequence comes from Urbifossiella sp., assembly GCA_044220735.1. Classification (GTDB taxonomy): domain Bacteria; phylum Planctomycetota; class Planctomycetia; order Gemmatales; family Gemmataceae; genus Urbifossiella. The sequence goes on from JBGAQM010000105.1 coordinate 7,610, forward strand.
GGGGAGGGCGGAGAAACAATAAACCCCGCCCGAGCGTCGCCGGCGAAGCCGGCTTGCCCCGGGGAACGTTACCCGGCTAGGATGCCGCGCCAATGGACGACACCCCGACCGACGGGTTCCGTCACCACCCGCGCTGGCTCCTGGGCGTGGTCGCGGTGGCGTGCGCCCAGGCCGGGCTGCTCCTCGGCCTGTTCGGCCCCGACCGCGCCTTCGCCGACCTGCTCGACGACCGGCCGGTGATGTCGGGCCGGCACCCGTTGCACCTCTACCACGGCACCCTCGGCGCCGAGGCGTTCGGCGCCCGCGGCGGCACCACCGTCTACGACCCGAACTTCCAGGCCGGCTACGCCAAGACCCCGTGGTTCGACGGCGCCTGCCGCCCGGCCGAGTTCGTGCTGTGGCTGGCCGGCCGCGGCTACTCGCCGGCGGCGTACAAGGTCGGGCTGTTCGCGCTGCTGCTGCTGGTCCCGCTCGGCTTCGTGCTCGCCGCCCGCGGCGCCGGGCTGCCCGCCGGCGCGGCCGTGCTGGCGGGGGCGGTCGGCGTGGTGCTGTCGGCGACGGGGCCGGTCCACCGGCTGGTGGAGGAAGGCGAGATCGACTACCTGCTGGCGGGGCTGGCGGTGGTGGTGTTCGTGTGCTGGCTGGCGCGGTACGCGAAGTGGTTCGGCATCGACTCGTGGCTCGTGCTGGCGGTCACTGCCGCGGCCGGGTGGTACGCGCACCCGGTGGTGTGGGTGGGCGTGTTGCCGGTGGTCGTGGCGTTCTACGTGGCGGTGGCGCCGCGGCAGGAACTGGCGTGGCACCTCGGCCTGCTCGGCGTCGTCGCCGCGGGGCTGGCCCCGAACGCGTGGTGGCTGTCCGACTGGGTCCGCTACTGGTGGCTGCGCGAGCCGACGCCCGGCTCCTCGGACGCGCTGCCGACGTGGCAGGCCGTGCTCGGCGGGCCGGCGGACTACGCGACGCTCGTGAACTCGGTGCCGTTCGGGGTGCCGGTGGCGGTGCTGTCGGTGGCCGGGCTGCTGCTGCTGTGGAAGGCCGGGCACCGCGGCGCCGCCGGGCTGATCGCCGTCACGGCCGCGGCGGCGGTGGCGCTGGCGCGGCTGTCGGCGGTGTGGCCGCAGTGCTCGCCGGACACGCCGGACCGCCTGATCCCGCTCGCGGCCGGGCTGCTGGCGGTGCCGGCGTCGTTCGCCGTGTGGGCGGTATTGGGGCGGTTCCGCCTCGCCGGCCCGCTCACGCTCGCGGCCGTGGCCGGCGTGCTGCTGCTCGGCTGGGCCGACGGGCCGACGCGGCCGCTGTCGGCGGTGGCGCGGGTGGACGGCCGGCCGCTGCTGGTCGGGCTGTCGGGCGAGCAGGAGGCGCTGGTGGCGGTGGTGAAGCGGCACACGACCGCGGAGGCGCGCGTGCTGTGGGACGACGGCGACGCCGCACCGCCGGGGTGGAACTGGACGGCGCTCCTGCCGGTGCTGACGGACCGGGCGTACCTCGGCGGCCTGGACCCGGCGTGCGGGGTGGAGTCGGGCTTCTGCCGGTTGCAGGCCGGGAGCCTGACCGGCCGCCCGCTCGCGGCCCGCACCGACGCCGAGCTGGACCGCTTCTGCCACTGGTACAACGTCGGCTGGGTGGTGTGCCGGACGCCGGCGGCGGTCGAGCGGTGGGCGAGGTACCCGGCCGCGGTCGAGGCGGCGCGGCTGGTCGAGGGCGGCCGGCCGGTGGTGCTGTTCGAGCTGCGGCGGGTGCGGTCGTTCGTGCTGCGCGGGTCGGCGACGTGGGACGGGGCGACGCCGACGCGGGTGACGCTGACGGACCTGGTGCCGGACCGCGAGGGGTTCGTGGACCTGAGCCTGCACTGGGCGGACGGGCTGCGGGTGTACCCGTCGTACGTGAACCAGGGTGAGCCGCCGCTGCGGACCGAGGCGGTGGACGTGGGCGACCCGGTGGCGCACGTCCGGCTGAAGCTGCCGGGGCCGGTGCCGCGGCTGACGCTGGTGTGGGAGAACCGGTAGGCTGTCCGCCGCGAGCGGGTTAGCGCCCGATCACCGTGTCGAAGGCCTGGCGGAGCTCGTTGTGGTTCTGCGGCCGGTCGGCGGGGTCCTTCGCCAGCATCCACAGGCACAGGTCCGACGCCAGCGGCGGCACCCCCGGCGCCCGCTGCGCCGGCGGCACCGGCGCGCTGCTCAGGTGCTGGAAGATCACCTGCACCCGGTTCTTCCCCTCGAACGGCAGCCGGCCCGTCAGCGCTTCGTACAGCGTCACGCCCAGCGAATAGATGTCCGCCCGGTGGTCCACCGTGCTCGCGTCCTTCGCCTGCTCGGGGGCGAGGTACGCCGCGGTGCCGGCCAGCTCGGGGGTGCCGTCGGCCCGGCCGGCCTGCAGCACCTCCGACATCGCCAGCCCGAAGTCGATCAGCTTGGCCGACCCGTTCGGCCCCACCAGCACGTTGTCCGGCTTCACGTCCCGGTGGACGACCCCCGCCTGCCACACCGCCCCGAGTGCGTCCACCATCTGCGACACGAGGTGCATTGCCCACCCGGCCGGCAGCGCCCCGCCGGCCCGCAGCAGCTCGCCGAGCGGCCGGCCCTCGAAGAACTCGGTGACGAGGTACGGCCAGCGCGGGTCGAACCCGAAGTCGATGAACCGCACCACCTGCGGGTGCTTCACCCGGCTCAGCGTCAGCGCCTCGGTGCGGAGCTGCTTCATCGCCGCGGCGCGGTCGAAGACGTTCGCCCAGTTCAGAATCTTCAGCGCGACGGGGCAGCTGCGGGCGGCGTCCCAGCCGCGGAAGACGTGGCACGACACCCCCTCGCCGAGCTTGTCCTGGAGCGTGTACGTGCCGACCGCGTCGCCCGTCTGCGGCGGCGGCGGCGTCTCCTGCGGCGGCTCGGTGGTGACCTCGCGCTGCAGGTACGCCAGCGCCCGCGTGTCGCCCGAGCGGGCGGACACGGTGGCGGTGATGCCGGTCGTCGACGCGGACGGGGAGGTTTCGTGCGAACTCATGCGGCGGGCCGGCAGGGGGGTGCCGGTGCGGGTTTACCGGTTAGGGGGACTCTAGCACACGCCGTACAGCGGCCCGAACTTTTCGTTCAGGTAGGACATGAACGGCGCCGCCGACAGCGGCGCGCCGGTCGCCCGGCGGCACAGCTCGCCGGCCCGGTAGCGGCCGCCGTGGCGGTGGACGTTCTCGCCGAGCCACACCTTCAGCCGGCCGAACTCGCCGCGGCGGAAGTCGTCGTCGAGGCCGGACAGGTCGCGGCGGGCGGCGGCCATCAGCTGCGCGGCGTACAGGTTGCCCAGAGTGTAGGTCGGGAAGTAGCCGAGTCCGCCGAAGCTCCAGTGGATGTCTTGCAGGCAGCCCCGCGCGTCGTCGGGCACGTCCAGGCCGAGCATCGCCTTGAACCGCTCGTTCCACGCCCCCGGCAGGTCGGCGACGGCCAGGTCGCCGGAGAGCAGCCCCAGCTCGATCTCGAACCGCAGCGCGACGTGCAGGTTGTACGTCGCCTCGTCGGCCTCGACGCGGATCAGCGACGGCTTCACCTCGTTCACCGCGAAGTAGAACCGCTCCAGTTCGACGCCGCCGAGCGCGGCGGGGAACGTCTGCCGCAGGCGCGGGAAGAAGTGGTCCCAGAACGGCCGCCCGCGGCCGACCTGGTTCTCCCACAGGCGGCTCTGGCTCTCGTGGATGCCGAGCGAGCACGCGGCGCCGACCGGCGTCCCGAAGTGCTCGGCCGGCAGGTTCTGCTCGTAGAGGCCGTGGCCGGTCTCGTGCAGGACGCCGAAGAACGCCTCGGGGAAGAAGCGCGGGTTGTAGCGCGTGGTGAGGCGGCAGTCGCCGGGGCCGACGCCGGAGCAGAACGGGTGCGCCGTGGTGTCGAGCCGGCCGGACGCGAAGTCGAACCCGAACGCGACCGCGGCGGCCTCGGCGAACACCTTCTGCCGCTCGACCGGGAAGTCGCGCTCGAGCACCGTGCGGTCGGGCTTCCTGCCGCTCTCGCCGATCGCCTTGATGAGCGGCACGAGGTCGCGGGTGAGGCCGGCGAACACGGCGCGCACCTCGGCGACAGTCGCGCCGGGCTCGTACTCGTCGAGCAGCGCGTTGTACGGGTGATCGACGTAGCCGACGGCCTGCGCCTCCTGCCGCTTCAGGGCCACGACCTTTTCGAGGTGCGGGCGGAAGGCGGGGAAGTCGTTGGCGGCGCGGGCCTGCTGCCACGCCTGCTGCGCCGCGGTGGTGACGCGGGCCAGTTCCTCCACGAGCGCCGCCGGCAGCTTGGTGGCGCGGTCATACCCGCGGCGCAGCTCGCGCACGTTGGCGGCGGCGTCCGATTCGGGGTCGCGCGTCAGCTCCGAACCTTCGACCGCGGCCAGCAGCTCACCGACCTTCGGGTCGGTGGCCTTGCCGTGGGAGAGGCCGGCGAGGAAGGCCATCTGTTCGCCGCGGAGGCCGGCGCCGTTGACGGGCATGTACGTCTGCTGGTCCCAGCCGAGGACGGCGGCGCAGGAGCCGAGGACGCCCAGCTCCTTCGACCGGCGGACGAGTTCGGCGTAGCTGTCGGCGGCGGTCATCGGCGTGCGGCTCCGGATCGTCGGCCCCGTGGCGGGTATCATGTCGGTGTAGCAACTCGGGGGGCGCGATGGGCACCAAGCTGGTCACGATCGCCACGTTCGACCAGGTGGTGATGGCGCAGATGGCGGCCGACGCGCTCCGGGCCGGCGGCATCGACGCGGTCGTGACCGACGCCGAGGTGGTGAGCATGGACTGGCTGCTCGGCCAGGCCGTGGGCGGCATCAAGGTGCAGGTGCGCGACGACGACGCCGAGCGCGCCGTGGCCGAGCTCGGCCGCAAGTTCGGCGACGACGGCGAGGGCTTCGGGACGCAGCCGGACGAGGGAGACGAGGGAGACGACGAGCCCGTACCGGGCGGCGTTCCCGAGCCGGCGGACGAACCGCCGGAACCGGCCGCCGCGCCCGCCGGCTCCCGCGACGACTACGCCCGCCGGCTGGTGCTGGCGGCGGTGTTCGGGCTGCTGTTCCCGCCGATCTGGTTCTACGCCGTGTACCTGTTCCTGAACGCGGCGTTCGGCGAGGGGAGCCTGTCCGACTACGGGCGGAACAAGTTGTTCGTCGGCACCTTCGTCCTCGCCCTCGGGTTCCCGGTGGCGATCGTGATCCTCAACATGATGCGTCCGGCATGACACTCACCGGCACCGACGCCCCGCACCCCGACGACACCATCGTCGCGGTGTCGTCGGCCCCCGGGCCGGGGGCGCGGGCGGTCGTGCGCGTCGGCGGGCCGGCGGCGCGGGCGGTCGCGGCCGCGGTGTTCACGCCCGACGCGCCCGCCGCCGACCGCCGCCTCGTCCCCGGCCGGCTCACGCTGTCCGGCGTGCATTCGCCCGTCCCCGCCGACCTGTACCACTTCGCCGGGCCGCGGTCGTACACCGGGCAGGACGTGGCCGAGCTCCACACCGTCGGCTCGCCGCCCCTCGTCGAGCGGCTCGTCGCCGACCTCCTCGCCGCCGGCGCGCGACCGGCCCGGCCCGGCGAGTTCACGCTGCGGGCGTTCCTGGCGGGGAAGCTCGACCTGCCGCGCGCCGAGGCCGTTCACGCCGTCGTGGCCGCCGACACCGACGCCGACCTGACCGCGGCGCTCGGCCAGCTCGCCGGCGGCGTCACGCAGCCGCTCCACGCCGTCCGCGACGACCTGCTCAACCTCCTCGCCGACCTCGAAGCCGCGCTCGACTTCGCCGACGAGGACATCACGTTCGTCGGCAAGGCGGAGGCGTTGCTGCGGGTGACAGCGGCGCTGGCGCGGTTGGCGAACCTTCGGCGACAACTGGACGGCCGGGCGGTGAGCGGGCGGGCCGTGCGGGTGGCCCTGGTGGGTGCGCCGAACGCCGGCAAGAGTAGCCTGTTCAACGCCCTGGCCGGCGGCGCCGCGGCGCTCGTGAGCCCCGAGGCCGGCACCACCCGCGACTACCTCACGGCGCGTGTCTCGCTCGACGGCATCGACGTGGAACTGATCGACACCGCCGGCCGGGCCGACGCCGCGGACGGCATCGAGGAGCAGGCCCAGCGCCTCGGCGCCGACGCGGCGGCGCGCGCCGACGTAGTCGTGTGGTGCGCCGAGCCCGGGGACGCGTTCGGCGGCATCGCCGCGAGCGGCGGGGTGATTCGGGTGCGGACGAAATCCGACCTCGTGTCCGAAGTCGAGCCCGGTGTCGTGGCCACGTCGGTGGTGGTGTCGGGCGGCACGGAGTTGTTGCGCGAGGCGCTGGCGGGGCGGGTAGCGGCACTGGCGCGACCGCCGCTGGCGCCGAGCCAGAGCCGCTGCCGGCACCACCTCGACGCCTGCGCCGCCGACCTGACCGCGGCGCACCGCCACCTGGCGCTCGACGACCCGCCGGAGTTGGCGGCGCTGGCCGTGCGGAACGCCGTCGGCCAACCCGGCGAGTGGCGCGGTGGCCGCGACCGACCTCCTCGACCGCATCTTCTCGCGGTTCTGCATCGGGAAGTGACGTCACGGCAGTGTAACGCCGCGCCGCCCGGGGCTGGCCGCGGGGCGCCCGCCGCGGTACAGTGGAACCGCGGCGCCGGCCGGCGCCGCCACCTCCCAGGATTCACCATGCTGCGTCGGAAGCTGATCTGGAGTCTCCCGCTGGCCGGCGCCATCGGGGCCGGCGTCGCCGCCGACCGGTGGCTCGCCGCCGAGGCGCTCGCCGACGCCAAGCAGGACCTCAAGCCCGCGGTGACGCTCCCCATCAGCCGGGTGGTGATGTTCAACAGCGGCGTGGGCTACTTCAGCCGCAGCGGCGAGGTGGACGGCGACGCCCGCGTGGACCTGACGTTCCAGGAAGCGGACATCAACGATCTCATCAAGAGCATGGTGCTGGAGGACTTCGGCGGCGGCCGCGTCGCGGCCGTGTCCTACGACAGCCGCGAGCCGATCGCCCGTACCCTCGCCAGCTTCTCCATCAACCTCAACGGCGAGACCACCTTCGCCGGCATCCTCCAGCAGGCCCGCGGCGAGCGCGTCGAGGTCACGACCACGCCGACGGCCCAGAACCAGCCGGGGAAGGTCACCGGGTCGATCGTCGGGATCGAGACGCAGGCCGCCCCCGGCGGGCCGAACCAGCCGGCGGTGCCGGTGGCCGTGCTGAACCTGTGGTGCGCCGAGGGCATGCGGGCGGTGAAGCTGACGGAGGTGCAGCAGCTGCGGTTCCTCAACCCGGTGATCGAGAGTGAGTTCCGCCGGGCGCTCGAGGTGCTGGCCCTCAACCACGACGCCGCGAAGAAGGCCGTGTCGCTGCACTTCGCCGGCGACGGCAAGCGGCGGGTGCAGGTCGGGTACGTCGTGGAGGCGCCAGTGTGGAAGACCTCGTACCGGCTGGTGCTGGACGCCGAGGGGAAGGGCGGCAAGCCGTACCTCCAGGGGTGGGCGGTCGTCGAGAACCCGACGGACGAGGACTGGACCGGGGTGCGGATGGCGCTGATCAGCGGCCGGCCGATCAGCTTCAAGATGGACCTGTACAACCCGCTGTACGTGCCGCGGCCGACCGTGGAGCCGGAGCTGTTCGCGTCGCTCCGCCCGCCGACCTACGACGGCGGCTTCGGCCGGCGGAGCCGCAACGGCGTGACAGACCTGACGGTCGAAGACGTCGGGTTCGACGAGCGCGCCGGCGCCGGGCCGGCGCTCGAGCGCGGGGCGGCCAACCGGTCGGGTGCGAAGGCGAAGGACGCCGCCCCGGGCCGGCCGGTCGAGAAGAAGGAGATGGAAGCCCTGCGGAAGTCGGTCGCGGCTGCCGACTTCGACAGCGACGGGTCGCGCCGCCTCCAGCGCGAACTCGCCGGTCGCCTCGGCACCACGGCCGTCGGCAGCGCCGCGACCGGCGGCAAGCTCGGCGACTTCTTCCAGTACGCCATTGACCACCCGGTGTCGCTCGCGCGGCAGAAGTCGGCGCTGCTGCCGATCGTCGGCAAGGAGGTCGAGGGGACGCGCGTCAGCATCTACAACCCGGCCGTGCAGCCGAAGCACCCGCTGCTCGGCCTGCGGTTCAAGAACACGTCCGGCGTGCATCTGTCGCAGGGGCCGATCACCGTGTTCGAGGGCTCGACCTACGCCGGCGACACGCGCGTGCTCGACGTGCAGCCGGGCGAGGAGCGGCTCGTCTCCTACGCCATCGATCTCGGGAGCGAGGTGGACCCGCAGACCGGCCCCGGCAGCGGCCGCATCACCAGCGTGAAGGCGAACAAGGGGATCGTGACGACGGTGACGAAGGTGCGCGAGGAGAAGAAGTACCGCATCGCCAACCGGAGCCAGACCGACCGCACGCTCGTCATCGAGCACCCGAACCGCACCAACCAGCAGTTCAAGCTGGTGGACACGCCGCCGCCCGTCGAGGACACGAAGGACGTGTACCGGTTCCAGCTCGCGGTGAAGGCCGGCGAGGAAAAGACGTTCGTGGTGACCGAGGAGCGCGACGTGAGCACCCAGGTGGCGCTGTCGAACAACCCGGACGGGCAGATCCGCTTCTTCCTGTCGCTGAACGAGGCGCCGCCGGCGCTGAAGGTGAAGCTGACCGAGGCGCTGAAGTTGAAGGGGGCGTGGGACGGGCAGCTGCGCGACCTGAACCAGGTGAAGGCCGACCTGGCGCGGCTCGCGACGGACCAGGACCGCATCCGCAAGAACCTGGCCGCGACGCCGCGCGAGGCGGAGGTGTATCAGACGTACCTCACCCGGCTGGCGACGCAGGAGCGCGAGATCGACGGGCTGACGACGCGGGAGCGGACGCTCATGGCCGCCGAGTTCACGGCGCGGAAGGCGTTCGAAGACTTCCTGGCGAACCTGACGGACTGAGCAGCCCGGTCGCCGCCTGCGGCTTCGCGCGGGGAAGCGCGATGCCGCAAGCGGCAACGTAGGCGATTACCCCATCGGGTCGGCGCCGGCGGCGCGGGCGGGGAACAGCAGCGACAATTCCGACGTCATCCGCGCGCCGAGGCGGTCGCGCTCGGTCGGGTCGGTCAGCCGCGAGCGGGTGTAGTCGATCACGTGCCGGGCCACCCGCTCGCGGTCGGACGCCGCGTCCGGGTAGAGGTGCCGCAGGCCGTTCGCGGTGCGCGGCTGGGCGGCCAGCATCGCCTCGAACTGGTCGGTCGCGGCGGTCAGGGAGATGCGGCCGGCGATCAGCTCCTCGACCAGCCGCTCCTTGCCGCGGATCTGCAACTGGACGTCGGCGATCTCGCCGTCGAGCCGGGCCTGCTCGCGGAGGTTGGCGGCCACCTGGGTGCGCAGGGCGGGGGCGTTCCACACGTCCAGGCCGGCGGCGGTCAGCCAGCCGGGGAGCCACGGGGAAAGCGCGGCCGCTGCCGCGCCCGCGGCCACCCACTTCGTCCGTCGTCGCATGTCTTTCG
>JBGAQM010000106.1:0-17085 GCA_044220735.1 Urbifossiella sp.
GGGACGGTGCCGGTCGCGTTCCTGTACTCGGGAGACGAGTATGCACCCGCGGCTGTGGCTCGTGGCCCTCGTGGCAACTGGACTGGGAGGTGTCGTAGCCGCGGAGGCACAACCCACCCGGGACGCGCCGAGCGAGGCCGAGGCGGCCGCGCTGGCCACCGACGCCTACGTCTACGGCTACCCGCTCGTGACGATGGAGTACACCCGGCGGGTGATGACCAACACGGCCGAGCCGAAGGGCACCCACGCCCCGATGGGCCAGTTCGTCCGGATGCGGGCCTACCCGGACGCCAAGTTCCGGGACGTGACCGCCCCGAACGCCGATACCCTGTACTCGACCGCGTGGCTCGACCTGTCGAAGGAGCCCTACCTCCTGTCCCTGCCGGACATGGGCGACCGGTACTTCCTCATGCCGATGCTCGACGCCTGGACCAACGTGTTCGAGGTTCCGGGCACCCGCACCACCGGGAACAAGGCGCAGACCTACGCCGTCACCGGGCCGGGCTGGACGGGGGCGCTCCCCGCGGGGGTGAAGGAACTCAAGGCGCCCACCGACCTCGTCTGGATTCTCGGCCGGACGTACTGCACCGGCACCCCCGAGGACTACAAGGCGTGCCACGCGGTCATGGACCGGTACGACCTCCGGCCCCTCAGTGCCCACGGCAAGGCCTACACCCCGCCGCCGGGCAAGGTCGAGGCGGGCATCGACACCAAGACGGCGGTCCGCGAGCAGGTGAACCGGCTCGACGGGGCGTCGTACTTCTCCCTGCTCGCCCGGCTAATGAAGGACAACCCGCCGGCCGCGGCCGACGCCCCAGTGGTGGCCAAGCTGGCCCGGCTCGGTGTCGTCCCCGGCAAGGCGTTCGACGCCGCCAGACTCGCCCCGGCCGTGGCGAAGGCTGTCGAGCAGGCGCCCAAGGCGGGAGTGTCGCGCGTCATGGGCCACTTCAAGGACGCCGGTACCCAAGAGAACGGGTGGACGTTCACGACGAAGGCCGGGGTGTACGGGACCGACTACCTCCAGCGGGCGTTCATCACCGCCATCGGCCTGGGGGCGAACCGCCCCCAGGACGCGGTGTACCCGACCTCCGAGGCGGACGCGGAGGGGAAGAAGTACACCGGGGCCAACCGCTACGTCCTGCACTTCGACAAGGGGCAGACCCCGCCGGCCAACGCCTTCTGGTCGGTCACGATGTACGACGCCGACTACTTCTTCGTGGACAACCCACTCAATCGGTACACGGTCAGCCCGCGGAACGCCCTCAAGTACAACCCCGACGGGTCGCTCGACATCTTCATCCAGCACGACTCGCCGGGGGCGGGCAGGGAGTCGAACTGGCTCCCGGCGCCGCGGGGCGAGTTCGTTCTGATGATGCGGCTGTACTACCCGAAGGAGACGGCGCCGTCGATCCTCGACGGGAGCTGGAAGGTCCCGCCGGTCCGCGTCGCGAGGTGAGCGGACGGAACGCCGCCCGTCGGTTGGCCGAGGCGACGGGCGAGGGGGCCGGGGTCGCTCACCCGCCGGGGAAGAACGGGAACAGCCGCCGGAGCTCCGCCGGCGACGGCTGGCGGCCGTACTCGCACACCTCGAACGCCTCGGCGTGGACCACCCCCTTCGCCGCGGCCGGGCCGTAGAACTCGGTCAGCTTCTCGCGGTGGGCGTCGGCCACCTGGCGGGCGCGGCCGAGGTACGCCGCCCGCACCTGGTCCCGCCGCTTTGCCCGACCCGCCTCGTCGGCCGGCAGGAGGGCCGCGCTGCCGAGCGCCCCGCCCTCGAAGAACTGCGACTCCAGCTTCTCGATGCACGCGGCCTTCTTCTCGACCGCGGCGTCGATGCCCACCACCACGTCGGCCCGGAACGGGGTCGGCCGCTTGAACCCGTCGGAGTAGAAGAGGAACACCGGGTTGGCCTTCAGGGCGGGCACGTCGGGGAGGAACTTCGGCACGCCGACCATGAACGCCGAGTCCTGCACCAGGACGCCGGTGTAGCGGTGGTCGGGGTGGTAGTCGTTCGGCCGCGGGGCGATCACCACGTCGGCGTTCCACTCGCGGATCAGCCGGGTGATAGTCTTCCGGTGGGCCAGCGTGGGTTCGAGTTCCCCGTCGGGGATGTCGAGGACGTGTGTCTCGATCCCGAGCACCTTCGCGCACGCCTCGACCTCGGCCTTGCGGCGCTTCGCCAGCTCGGGGCCAGACTGCCGCCAGTGGCCGGCGTCGCCGTTCGTGACGGACACGAACTTGACCTTGTGCCCCTTCTCGGCCCACAGAGCGGCGACGCCGGCGGCCTTCAACTCGCAGTCGTCCGGGTGGGCGCCGAAGCAGATGACCCGCACCGGCCGCTCCTGGGCCGGCGCCGCGCCGGCGGGCACGGCCGCCGCCGCGAGAACCGCTGGCCCTCACATCGCGGCACCGGGGGGGAGGGGAGGGCCGGGCCGCCCGGAGTCTACCGCGCCGCCCGCGCCCACGGCTCGCGCAATCCCCCCGTGGTGACCGGGACCATACCGAAGACCTGACGACGCACGTTCGCCGGCTCTCCCGTGTCGGCGCCCGTTCGTCGCGTCCTGACTCGACCCCCCGCAACTCCTCTGCGACCGCCGGTATCAATCTCTGGGCGGGCGCGGGGCCGTCGTGTAATCTCGTGGTGGTGTTCCGGTTGCGCCCACGGTGCTCGATGCCGACCGACCCGCCCACGGCCGCCAGCGTCTCGCAGTCGCTCCTCGACCGGGTCCGCGTGAACGACGCCGGCGCCTGGGGCCGGCTCACCCGGCTGTTCACCCCGCTCGTGTACGCGTGGGTGCGGCGCGCCGGCGTCCCCGAAGCCGACGCCCCGGACGTGACACAAGAGGTGTTCCTGGAGGTGGCCCGGTCCGTCGGCCGGTTCCGCCGCGACCGGGCCGGTGACACGTTCACCGGGTGGGTGAGGACGATCGCCCGCCGCCGCGCCTGCGACCACGCCCGCGGCCGCCACGGGGACGCCGGCCCGGTCGGCGGGAGCGACGCTCACCGGCAACTCGAGCAGATTCCGAACCCGCTGACGCCCGAGCCCGATGATACCGAGCCGGTTGCGGCCGTCCTTGTCCGCCGCGGGCTCGACCTCATCCGCGATGAGTTCGCGGCCAACACCTGGCAGGCGTTCGAGCGGGTGACCCTGCACGGCCGCCCGCCGGCCGACGTGGCGGCCGAGTTGGGGATGACCGTCGGCGGGGTGTACGTCGCCAAGAGCCGGGTGACGCGGCGGCTCCGCGAGGAACTCGACGGCCTCGTCTGACCGCGGCGTGTAAGCCCCCGCCGATATCCTTTCAGACCCCCGACGCGACCCGCCAGCGTGGCTAACGTGCCTGTGTCGTGCCCCACCGAGCTTGCGCTGACCTGCTTCGCCGCCGGCGAACTGGACGACGACGCGCTCGCCGCGGTCGGCGCGCACCTGGACGAGTGCCCGACGTGCCGGGCGACTCTGGACGCGGCCGCCGACCCCTTTCCGGTCGCGGCGACGGTGGTCGCCCTCGACCCGCTCGCCGCCGAGCCGGGGCTCGGCCGGGCGGCCGAGTTGATCCGGCTCGTCCCCGCCCCGGCCGCGGGCGACACGTTCGCTCCGTGCGAGACGGCCGTGTCGCCGGTGCCGGCGCGGGTCGGCCGGTTCCGCGTCGTCGCCGTCCGCGGGGCCGGGGCGATGGGCGTGGTGTACGAGGCGGACGACGAACTCCTCGGCCGGCGGGCGGCGGTGAAGGTGCTCCGGCGGGCGGTCGCCGCCGACCCCGGCGCTCGGGCGAGATTCCTGCGCGAGGCCCGCGCCACGGCCGCGGTCCGGCACCCGAATGTGGTGTTCATTCACGAGGTCGGCGAGGACGAGGCCGGCCCGTACCTGGTGATGGAACTGCTGGCGGGGGAATCGCTCGGCGCCCGGCTGCGGCGGGAGGGGCGCCTCACGGTCGCGGAGGTGGTGCGGGTCGGGCGGGCGGTGGCCGCTGGGCTGGAGGCGGCGCACGCGGCGGGTCTGATCCACCGCGACGTGACGCCGGACAACGTCTGGCTCGGCCCCGACGGGGAGGTGAAGCTCCTCGACTTCGGCCTCGTCCGGGCAGCCGCCGACGCCGCGACCACGCACCCGGGCACGGTCGTGGGCACCCCGCGCTACATGGCCCCGGAGCAGGCCCGCGCCGGCCCGGTGGACGCCCGCGCCGACCTGTTCGGCCTCGGTGCGGTCCTCTACCACGTCGCGACCGGCGTGCCGCCGTTCCCGGGCGACGACACGCTCACCGTCCTGGCGACACTGGCGACGTACACCCCGCCACCGGCCGACCGCGTGACCGCGGCCGTGCCGCGGCGGCTGGCGGCGCTGCTCGCCCGGATGATGGCGAAGGACCCCGCCGCCCGCCCGCCGACGGCCGCCGCCGTGGTCGCGGACCTGTCCGCCGCCCTCACGCCCCTGCCGCGCCGGCGGTGGCGCGTGGCGCTGCCGCTCGCCGTGCTGGCCGCCGCCGGCGTGTGGCTGGCGACCCGCCCGCCGCCGGTCGAGCCCGCCCCGGTTCTGTTCCCGGCGGTGGCCGCGCTGCCGGTAATCGAGCCACCGCCGGCCGCGGCCGACCCCGTTCCCGACGACCCGGACCGCGTCGCGGCGACGTGGGCGCTGGGGAGTGGCGGGAACGCGGCCGTGGTGTTCACCTTCCAGGGTCACCTGCACGACATCTCGAACGGCATGGTCGGAAGCCGGGACACGATCGACGTGACGCCGGACCTGCCGCCGGGCCGGTTCGAACTCCTCCACCTCAACATGAACCGCAACCGCAAGATTTCGGACGCCGGGCTGGTGGCCCTCCGCGGCCTGCGGCACATTACCTTCCTGCAAATCTCGAACGCCCCGATCACCAACGCCGGGCTCCCCCACCTCCGCGACTGCGCCGGCACCCTCACCGAACTGAAACTGCACAACACGACGATCACCGACGCCGGGCTGGTCCACCTCGACGGCTTCACGGCCCTGACGAAGCTCTCCCTGCGGAACACCGGGGTGACGGACGAGGGCGTCCGCCGGCTGTCCGCGAAGCTGCCGAAGTGCCGGATTGAGTGGAACGGCGGCGTCGTCGGGCCGGTCACGCCGTGACGGCTAGGGGAGTTTTCCTGCCCGGCGTGTAAGGTGCCCGCGATAGGTGTGGTGAAGCTTCTTCCCCGCACCGAGGCCACCCGTGACCCGCTCGCCCCGCACCCGCCTCCGCGTCGAATCCCTCGAAGACCGCACCGTCCCGTTCGTCCACACCTGGACCGACGGTAGTTTTTTCACCAACAACTGGAGCGACGCCGCGAACTGGAACGGCGGGGTGCCGACCACCGGCGAGTTGGGTGGTACCATCGTCGTCTTCCCGACGGGGGACCTCTCGATCAACCAGGACATCCCCGGACTCGTGGTCGATCGCATCGACTTCACGAGCACGGGTAACACTCTCACGCTGGGTGTCCCGCTCGGCCTCAACGGCACCGCTTTTAACCATATCACCAGCATCGGTGCCAACACGATCAGCGGCGTCGGTTCGATCAACCTGACCGGAGCACCAACTTGCTCAGTCCAGGTGACCAGCGGCTCGCTGACCATCACGAGCACGATCACGGGTGGACAGAACTTATCCAAGGACGGCGCCGGCACGCTGACGCTGACCGGGAACAACACGTATACCGGCCAAACCCTCGTCACCGGCGGTACGCTGGTCCTGGATAACCCCTCGGCCAGCACCTACACGTACACCGGCGGCAACATCAACATCAACGGCGCGTCCACCTTTCGGATCGCGACCACCGGCGCGAGCAAGCGGTACGACTTCCAGGGGAAGACGTTCCGCTTCGATGCCGTCGGTGGCGGGACGATCGACATCCCGGACGCCACCGCGAACATCGTGTTCTCGACCGGCGCCAACGTCACCAACACCATCGTCACCAACGGCGGCGCCCGGAACGCCATCACCGGGGCGGGTGGGTTCAACCTCGGCGCGCTGGCGAGCAACACCACGGCCTTCAACATCGCCCGCGGGGCCGACCCGACCAGCGACCTGACCGTGTCGGCGCCGTTGACCAACGGCGGGGCGGTGACGAAGTCCGGGGCCGGCATCCTGACCTTCACCGCGGCGAGCACGTACACCGGCGCCACCACCATCGCCGACGGGGTGATGGTGCTCGACGGCCCCACCAACACTGCCACGCTGGGGAACGGGACGAGCGTGGTGGTCGGGGACGGCACCGGGGCCGCCGGAAGCGCCGTCCTGCGGCTGAACGCGCAGGGTCAGATCAGCAACGCGGCCACGCTCACCGTCAACGGCGAGGGGCGCGTCGAGGTGACGCCCACCGGGGGCGATAGCTTCCCCGCCGTCATCCTCAACGGCGGCACCATCGACATCGCCGCCGGCGTCACCGCCAACACCGGCTTCCTCGACATCCAAAGCGGTGGCACGCTGACCGCCTCGTCTACCGCGACGGGGTCGCAGATCACCGGGGCCGGCAGCTTCGGCCTGCGGGGCCCGTTGGCGGTGACGATCGCCGTCGCCGACGGCGCCGCGGCCAACGATCTGACCATCGCCGCGTCCATCGGCGACAGCGCCGGCAGCGGCACCGGCAGTTTATCCAAGACGGGCGGTGGCATCCTCACCCTCACGGGGGCAAACACGTACACCGGCACCACGACCAACAACGGCGGGGTCAACGGCGCCCTCCAGATCGGGAACGGCGGGACGACGGGGACGCTCGGGACGGGGGCGGTCACGAACAACGGCACCGTGATCTTTAACCGGTCGAACACGCTCGTCGTCCCGAACACTTTGAACGGCCTGGGGACGATCAACCAGGTGGGAACGGGGACGACGGTGTTGAACGGCCCGGTTAGCAGTGGGTTCTTCAACACGTCCGTTTCCGCAACGGCCGGAACCCTCCTCCTCAACGGCCTCGTGAGCCTCGCAACGCCGCCCGGTACGCCGGGAGTGGTCGTGCCCGGAGGATTCCTCGGCGGGGTCGGGACGATCAACGCCCCGGTCCAGGTTCAGAACCTCGGGGTGATCGGGCCGGGAAGCGCGACCGCCCCCGGCACGCTCAGTACTGGGGGCGTGTCCTTCCTCGCCGGAGGGGCGTTCGGCGTCAAGGTCGCCGGCGGCGCCGCCGGGCTGTTCGACGTGCTGAACGTGACCGGCGCCGTGAACCTCACCAACGGTGGGATCTTCGTCGTCCCGACCGCCGCCGCCCCGGCCGCGGGCACCGTCCTGACCGTCATCGCCAACGACGGGGCCGACGCGGTCGTCGGCACGTTCGCCGGTCTGCCCGAAGGGGCGCCGTCCCCGACAGCGCCGGGACCACGTATACGATCAGCTACGTCGGCGGGGACGGCAACGACGTGACACTGACCGTCGCCAACATCGCCCCGCCGCCGCCGCCCCTGGGCGGTCTCCCCGCCGCGCTGCTGGTGACCGGGGCGGGCGGCGACTTCGGGTTGCTGTTCACCCCGGCCGGCGGGCTGTACGGCGCCGGCGTCCCGTTCACCCTCGTCCCGGGGTTCGGCGGCGAACTCCACGTCGCCCTCGGCGACGTGAACGCCGACGGCACCCCGGACCGGGTCGTCGGGACCGGCCCCGGCGACTCGCGGGTCCGGGTGCTCGACGGCGCCAACGGGGCCGTGCTGGCCGATTTCATCGCCTTCCCCGGGTTTGCCGGGGGCGTGTTCGTCGCGGTCGGCGCCCTGAACGGCGACGGCCGCGCCGACGTGGCCGTGACGCCCGACGCGGTGGACGCCTTCAGCGGCCCGGTGTCGAACCAGCTGCCGGTGCGGGTGTACAGCGGCGCCGGGTTCGGCCTGCTCGCCGCGTTCGACGGGCTCGCCTCGCTGAGCGGCGCCAGCGGGCAGAACAACGCGGCCGTGAAGCTCGGCGGCCGGCCGGCGATCGCCGACGTGAACGGCGACGGCGCGCCCGACCTGCTGATCGCCGCGGGGAGCGGCGGCGGCCCGCGGATCACCGCGTGGAGCGGGACCGGGTTCCCCGCCGCCGGCGGCGGGCGGCCGACGACCAACCCGATCGCCAACCTGTTCGTGTTCGAGAGCAGCCAGCGCGGCGGGGCGTTCATCACCTCCGGCGACGTGAACGGCGACGGGTTCGCCGAGATCATTGTCGGCGGCGGCCCGGGCGGCGGCCCGCGGGTGCGGATCGTCAGCGGCCGGCTGCTGTTCAACCCCGGGGTGGTGCCGAACCTCGAAGGGGTGAACCTGGACGACCCGGTGAACCTGTCGAACGGGCTGGTGCTGAACAACTTCTTCGCCGGCAGCTCGGCCAATCGTGGCGGCGTGCGGGTGACCGTCCGCGACGTGGACGGGGACGCCCGGGCCGACGTCGTGGCCGGGAGCGGGACGGGAGAATTGTCGGCGGTGCGGGTGTACCGGGCGCCGTCGCTGGCGGCGGTCGCCGGGTCGAGTAGCGAGCCCGGCGGGGCGCAGACGTTCGACCCGTTCGGGGCCGTCCTCGCCGGCGGCGTGTGGGTCGGCTGACCCGCGTGGCCCGGACGCGCCAGCCTACGGGCCGACCAGCGGGAGCGCGGGTTGCCTTGAAGGCGCGGGCGAACCTGCTACCACAGCGGTAGCCCGCCGCTGGTGCCCGACGACTCGTGCCCCGCGAGTCGTCGGCTCGGCCCCGCGCGGGGACACGACACCAACGCGACCCGGGCCGGCGCCGACTCGCGCCGGCCCTTTCCACGTCCAGGGATTCCCGCCGTGAGCCTGTACGACGACCTCAAGGCCCGGGTCACCGCCGCGGTCAAGGCCGGCGACGCGCCGACGCGCGACACGCTCCGGACCGTCCTCGGCGAGGCACAGATGGAAGCCCTCCGCCGAAAGTCCGACGTGACCGACGACGTCGTACTCGGCGTGGTAAAGAAGGGCGTCGCAGGGCTGAAGGAGACGATCCCGCTGGCGAAGAAGGACGGCCGCGACACGGCCGCGCAGGAGGCGGAGCTAGCACTGCTGGAGGCTCTGCTGCCGAAGGCGTGGGACCGCGACGTGATCACCGCCGCACCTTGGCGCTGTGCGCGACGAGGTGCGGGCGGCGAAGAACGACGGGCAGGCGATGGGCGTGGCGATGAAGGCACTCAAGGCGGCGGGTCACGCGCCGGACGACGTCAAGGCGGTCGTCGCGCGCTGCGGGCGTGATTCGTGGGGCCGGCTGGAAGCCGGCCGTGTTCACCGCGGCCGGCTTCCAGCCGGCCCCACGAAGTCAGTTCGTTGCCCCGGCCGCCGGCGCCGCGGGGCGCGTCGTCAGCGCCTGGGTCTTCCGCACCATCTCCACGAAGCCGGCGCGGTGACCGTTCGGGTCCGCCCCCACCAGCACGGCCGCCTCCTCCAGCACCCCGGGGACGCTCCCCACACCCTTGTGCGGCGAGTCGCGTAGCTGCTGCGCGAACGACGCCACCGCCGCCGCCCAGCGGAAATCGGCGCTTTGCTCGGCCCGGTAGGCGTTCCCCGCCAGCGACCGTGCGAACTCCTTACTCGCGTCGCCGTCCGGCGCCTTGTAGCGCATCTTCACCGTCAGCCACTCGTCCGACGGCGCCGCCGGCGCGGGCGGCGCCTGGTAGCGCAGCGGGTCCACGCCGGGCACGTCCTTCGCCAGCGCCGGCGGCACGATCTCGTACAGCACCGTCACCTGGTGGCCGCTCCCCATCTCGCCGGCGTCCTTGCGGTCGTCGCGGAAGTCCTCGTCGCGCAGCAGCCGGTTCTCGTAGCCGAGCAGCCGGTACGCCCCCACCCGCGCCGGGTTGAACTCGACCTGGAACTTCACGTCCTTCGCCACGACGACAAGCGCCCCGCCCTGCTCGACGAACACCTTGCGGGCTTCTTCCAGGCTGTCGATGTAGGCGTGGTGGCCGTTGCCGTGGACCGCCAGGTCGCGCAGCATCGCGTCGCGGTAGTTGTCCATGCCGAAGCCGAGACAGGTCAGGAACACGCCCGTCAGCCGCCGCTGCTCGATCATGCGCACGAGGTCGCCGTGGTTCGACACGCCGACGTTGAAGTCGCCGTCGGTGCAGAGGATGACGCGGTTCACGCCGCCCGGTACGAACGACTTCACGGCCAGGTCGTAGGCCACGGTGATGCCGCCGGCGCCGTTGGTGCTGCCGCCGGACTGCAACCCCTTCACGGCGGCGCGAACCACTTCCTTCTCCGCCCCCTTCGTCGGCGGCAGGGCGACGCCCGCGGTGCCGGCGTACGTGACGAGGCTGACCGTGTCCTGCGGCGTGAGCGTGTCGACGAGGAGTTCGAGCGACTGGACGACGAGCGGCAGCCGGTTGGGGGCGCTCATGGAGCCGGACGTGTCCACGAGGAAGACGAGGTTCCGCGGCGGCATCGCCTTCGGGTCGAGCTGTCGGGCCTGCACGCCGACACGGACGAGGTGGTGCTTCGGGTTCCACGGGCACGGGCCGACGGCCATGTCGAGCGCCACCGGGTCGTCGCCCTTCGGCCGCTCGTAGCTGTACGGGAAGTAGTTGACGAACTCGGCGAGGAAGACGCTGTCCTTCGGTGGGAGCTGGCCGCCGGCGAGGAAGCGGCGGGTGTTGCTGTAGCTGGCGGTGTTCACGTCCGCGGAGAACGTGGACAGCGGTGCCACCTTCGGCGAGCGGAATGGGTTCTCGGCGTACTTCGGATACTGCTCCCCGACGGTCGGGGGTTCGTTTTGCGGTGCGGGGTCGGCCTTCGCCACGGGCGGTCGGGCAGGCTCGCGGATCGCACGCTGCCGGGTGACGCCGGACCGGCCGGCGAACTCGGCCGACGCCAGGCCCGTGGGGCCGTCGGCGTCCCCGGACGGTGGGCCGATCGCCGCCAGTGCGTTCCCGTCTCGACCGCGCGCGTCCGGGACACCGATCGGGTCGCCAGTTACGACCCCGACCGAGGTTCTCTCGGCCTCCCGCGCGATGTCCGGCACAGCCCCGTGATGCGCGTCGAAGCCGATGTCCTCAGCTGTCAGGTCTTTGATCGGCTCGGCCGTGGACGTCGGCTCGGGGGGCGGCGGTTCCGGCGCACGGGCGCACCCGACCATGAGTGCCGCCAGGATCAGGCCGGCCGCGGCCTTCGGGACGTACGGAACCACCGACCCGCCCGGGGCGGGCCGCCGCGCGCGTGACATGAGATGACCTCTGCGAGGTGACGGGCTGCCCGGCGAACGCCGGGGATGCGAACTGAGGGTTGGACGCGGTCCGGGCCGAACCGTTCGCGCGAAGTCAAAGTTTTTTCTTCGCCGCAAACGCCGAACGCCCGGGGGTCGCCCCGGGCGTTCGAGGTGATTCGAGTCGTCCCTCAGCGCCAGCGGACGGCGAACGTCGCGTTGCCCGTCACCACCAACTCGCGCTCGGCGTAGCCGTGGGCCTCCAGGCAGTCGAGCAGGTCTTCGGCGGCGTGCAGGTCGACTACCGAGGTCAGCTGCCATTCGGTCGCGGGGCGGCTGGCCCGCTTCTCGACCAGCGTGTCGTCGTCAGCCAGGCCGACCGCGGTCCCCTGCGACGCCAGCGCCGCGTGCACCCCGGAGCGGGTGGCGACGGCGAAGACGGCGGTGAGGGTGGTCGCGGCGAAGACGAAGGCGGTGATAGCCATGTCGAAGTCCCTCTCGGGGCCGCTCGGTGGTGATTCCAATCCCTAGAACACGTCCCGCCGGTCGTGCGCCGAAAAACCGGAATAAATCCACCGGCACGGCGGGCACGTCATCGGATTCAGGGCGGGGCGAAACCGCGGCGTTCCAGACGGGAACAGGATCGGACCGCCGCAGTGGGCGGGGCGAACAAAGGGCAGGCGAATTCGAGCCAGACCACCCGCCGGGCACGAAGCCCGGCGGGTCATTTCCGTCGGTCGGACTGAGGCGACGAGGGCGGCTGAGCCTATTCTAGCGGCCGGCGTCGCGGGCGATCAACTCATTCACCCGCGCGGCCAGTGTCGCCGGGTCCGCGACCTTCGACCCCTCGGCAATCACCGCCTGCTCGTAGAAGAGCCGGGCGTAGACCGCGACCCGCGGGTCGTCGGCCTTCTGGGAGTGCAGGTCGCGTGCCGCGCGAACCGCGGGGTGGTCGGGGTTCAGCTCCAGCACGCGCTTCGCCTTCCCTTCACCGCGGCCCATCCGCTCCATCAGCCGCTCCATGTGGGCGCTCGCGCCGTGCTCGTCGGCCACCAGAACGGCGGCGCTCTCCGTCAGACGCTTCGTAAGGCGCACGTCGCCGGCCTCCGGCAGCGTCGTCTTGAACGCGGCGACGAGGGGCGCGAACTGCTCCTTCACGTCGGCAGGTATCTCCTCCGCGGACGGGGCCGTGCCGCGGTCGGCGGCGTGGAGCTTCTTCCCCTTGTACTCGCCGAGTTGCGGCAGCGCGAACTCGTCGATCGGGTCGGACAGCAGCAGTACGTCCTGCCCCTTCGCCCGGAACGCCTCCAGGTACGGCGACCGCCGCAAGGGCTCGACCTCTTCCCCGATCAGGTAGTAAATCTCGGTCTGCCCCTCGGGCATCTTCTCGACGTACTCGGCCAGCGTCGTCACCTGCCCGGCCGGCGTGTTGGCGCTCTCGAACAGGAGCAGGTCGGCGATCTTCTCGCGGTTCGCCCAGTCGCGCGTCAGCCCCTCCTTGAGGATCGAGCCGAGCCCCGTGAAGAACTCGCGGTACTTCTCGAACTCGACGTTCTTCATCCCGCCGAGCGCGTCCAGCACGTTCTTCACGACGCTCTTCTGGATCGTCGTGAGGATCGGGTTCTGCTGGAGAATCTCGCGGCTGACGTTGAGCGGCAGGTCGGCCGAGTCCACGACGCCCTTCACGAACCGCAGGTAGAACGGCAGCACCTCCTCGCAGCGCTCCATGATGAGGACGCGCTGCACGTACAGCCGCAGCCCGGCCTTCGGCTCCTCCCAGTCGAAGCTGAACGGCTTCTTCGCCGGGATGAAGCACAGCACCTTGAACTCGGTGTTCCCCTCCGCGGCGTAGTGGATGGTCGTGAGCGGCGGGTCGCTGTCGTGGCTGATCTGCTTGTAGAACTCGGCGTACTCGTCGGCCTTCACCTCGCTCTTGTTCCGCAGCCACACCGCCTTGCGGCTGTTCAGCGTCTCCTCGGTCGTCGTCTTGGCGCCGTCCTTCTCCTCCTCCTGGTCCATGACGACCGGGTGCTCGATGAAGTCGGAGAACTTCCGCACCAGTGACCGCAGTTTCCAGCCGTCGAGGAACTCGGTCGCGTCGTCCTTCAGGTGCAGGATCACGTCCGTCCCGCGGGCCGGCTTCTCGACGGCCTCGACGGTGAAGGCGCCTTGCCCGTCGGACACCCACTTGGTGCCGTCGGCGGGGGTGCCGGGGCCGCGGGTGACGACGGTAACCGTGTCAGCGACCATGAACGCGGAGTAGAAGCCGACGCCGAACTGGCCGATGAGGCCGGGGCCGGCGCCCTGGGCGCTGGCCTTCGCGGCTTCCAGGAAGGCGCGGGTGCCGCTCTGGGCGACGGTTCCGAGGTGGTCGATGACCTCCTGGCGCGTCATGCCGATGCCGTTGTCGGCGATCGTGAGCGTCTTCTTGTCCTTGTCGGCAGTGAGCTTGATCTTCCAGTCGGTGTTGCCCTCCAGCTTGTCGGCGTTGGCGAGGGCGTCGAAGCGGACCTTGTTGACCGCGTCGGAGGCGTTCGAGATCAGTTCGCGGAGGAAGATCTCGCGGTCGGAGTAGAGCGAGTGCGTGATGAGGCGGAGGAGCTGCTTGAGCTCAGCCTTGAACTCCAGCGTCTCGGCGGGCATTGGTGATTCTCCGGCAGAAGAGAATGGCCGCAAAAAGGCACAAAAGGCACAAGAAAGAAGAGAATTCGAGTCTGTTCTTTTTTGTGCTTTTTGTGCCTTTTTGCGGCCATTCTCCGGGTTCGGGTGTGAGGCAATTCTATTGCCGGAAGGCGACGCGGAACACGGTCCGGCCGCCGGCGTGCTCCCAGGTGAGGGCCGCCCCGTGGGCGTCGGCGCCGCGCTTCGCCACCGCTAGCCCGAGGCCGATCCCCTCGGGCTTCCCGGTCACGAACGGCTCGAACAGCTTCGCCGCCACGTCCGCCGACGGGCCTGCACCGCTGTCGCTCACCTCGACCACACCGCCGGCCAGTGACACCGCAACGTCACCACCGGGGCCGGCGGCGTCGGCGGCATTGTCGATGAGGTTGCCGAACAGGTGCCCGAGTTGCGCCGCGTCGCCGCTGACGGGGAACGGCTGCGGCGGCGCGAAGTGCAAGGCGATGCCGGCGTGTTGGCAGCGCGGGCGGGCCAGGTCCACGGCCTGTGTCAGCAGGGCGGCGAGGTCGCACGGCCGCGGGTCGAACGGCGGCGGCTTGCCGACCGTCAGGAACTGCCGCAGGTTCGTCTCGATCCGCGCCAATTGCCGTAGCGCCACGCGCAGCGGTTCCGGGTCGGCGGCCGGGTTCTCCGTCAGGAACAGCTCGATCGACAGCTTCGCCCCCGCGGCCGCGTTGCGGAGTTGGTGCGCCAGCCCGCCGGCGAACTGGCCGAGGACGCGCAACCGCTCGGCGCGGGCGAGGGCGTCGCGGTACTCGGCGAGCTGCCCGGCCATCGCGTTCACCGCCCGGTAGAGGTCGGCGACCTCGTCCGCCGGGCCGGGGACGGGCACGGGCGTGAAGTCGCCGCCGGCGATGCGGCGGGTATGACCGTCGAGGGTGCGCAGCCGTCGGACGAGGCCGGTGCCGAGGAGCAGCGCGAGCCCGACGGCGACGAGCCCGCCGGCGCCGCCGAGCACGACGAGCGGCGCGGCCGCGTCGCGGACGGCGGTGCGGCGGCGCTCCTCGGGCGTGAGGATGTACAGGTCGCCGCGCGACGGCCCGGGTTCGGCGAGCCGCCGACTCAGCGGCAGTCGAAGGCAGCGGAACTCGACGCCGGCGACCAGTACCGGCGGGCCGAGGCGGTCGTCTTCGTCGCGGGCCGCGGGCGGCACGTCGGCGGGCGGTGGCGTGGCCGGGTCGGGCAGGGTGCCGACGGGGGCCAATCCGGGGCGGTCGAGGATGAACTCGGCCCCGCTGAAGCCCTTCATCAACTGGAGCACGCGCTCGGACAGCGGGTAGCCCGGCGGCTCGGTGAGGGTGTGGGCGACGGCCCACAACTGCGCGGCGAGTTGGCGCTCGGCGGCACGGGCGGCGGCGGCGGCGGCCCACCCGGTCGCGGCCACGTCGCCCGCCAGCAGCAGGGTGAGCGGCAGCAGCAGGCGGTAGCGGAGGGACAGCCGCATGGGGTATGCTTCGGCTCGGGGCTCGGCCGCTTGCGGCTTAGCGTTGGGCGGCGCTCAGCCGCAAGCGGCGAAGCCCCAAGCCCCGAACCGGGAGCCGCCGATGCGCTACGCCCTCTCCATCCTATGCGGCTTCGCCGCCCTCTCGCCCGCGGCCGCGCAGGAGCGGCCGAACGTGCTCCTTGTCATGACCGACGACCAGGGCTTCGGCGACCTCGGCGCCCACGGCAACCCCGTCGTCCGCACCCCCAACCTCGACGCCTTCACGAAGCAGAGCGCGTGGCTGAAGAACTTCCACGTCTCGCCGGTGTGCTCCCCCACCCGCTCGGCGCTGCTCAGCGGGCAGTACAACTACCGCACAGGCGTCGTGGACACGTTCATCGGCCGGTCGCTGATGCGCCCCGATGTCACGATTCTGCCGCAACTCCTCGTCGGGGCCGGCTACCGCACAGGCCTCTTCGGCAAGTGGCACCTCGGCGACAACTACCCGCTCCGCCCCGAAGACCGCGGCTTCCAGGAGACGCTGTGGTCCCGCGGCGGCGGCCTTGCCCAGCCCAGCGACCACCCCGACAGCACCTTCGCCACCGCCTACTTCGACCCGTTCCTCACCCGCAACGGCAAGGAGGAACGCACGAAGGGCTACTGCACCGACGTGTTCACCGACGCGGCCGTGCGCTTCGTCGGGGCGTCGTCGGAGAAGCCGTTCTTCGCGTACGTCGCGTACAACGCGCCGCACGGGCCGTACCAGGTGCCGCCGGCGCTCGTCGCCCCGTACCGCGGCCGCGACCTCGGCGCCACCGGCTTCCCGCGGGTCGGCCAGCCGTGGGCCGGGAAGAAGGACAACTCCGAGGACATCGCCCGCGCCTACGCCATGATCGAGAACGTCGATACCAACTTCGCCCGGCTGCTGAAGGCGATCGAGGACGCGGGGCAGACGCGCAACACGGTCGTGATCTTCCTGACGGACAACGGCCCCGGCGACGTGCGGTTCAACGCCGGCCTGCGGAACCGCAAGGGGACGGTGTACGAGGGCGGCACCCGCGTGCCGTGCTACATCCGCTGGCCGGGCCGCGTCACGCCCGGCCACCTCGTCGAGATGCCGCTGGCGCACATCGACATCGTCCCCACCCTCCTCGCCGCTTGCGGCGTTCCAAGCGGGACGACCACGTTCGACGGCCGCAGCGTGCTCGACTTGCTCGTCGGGCGGAACGTGGACTGGCCCGCGCGCACCCTGTTCGTGCAGTGGCACCGGGGCGACGTGCCGGAGCGGTATCGTGCGTTCGCGGCGCGCGGGCCGCGGTTCAAACTCGTGCAGGCGAACGGCGTCGCCCCGGACGCGAAGTGGACCCCGCGCTACGAGCTGTTCGACATTCCGGCCGACCCGTTCGAGCATCGCGACCTCGCCGCCGAGAAGCCCGAAGAAGTGGCGCGGCTGAAGGCCGCCTACGACGCCTGGTTCACCGACGTGACGAAGCGCGGGTTCGACCCGCCGCGGATCGTCGTGGGGAGCGAGGAGGAGAACCCGGTGCGGCTGAGCCGGCAGGACTGGCGTGGGCCGATGGCCGGCTGGGGGGCGGACAGCGCCGGCCACTGGGAGGTACGTGTTGATCGCCCCGGCCGCTACCGCGTGACGGTTCGGGCGGCGCGGCCGTTCGTGTCCGGCGAGGGGGCGATCGGCGGCCGGCGAGTCGAACTGGCGGCCGCGGGTACGGCGACGATGGAACTACCCGCGGGCGACGCGCGCGTGGCGCTCACCGTTGCCGACGCCGACGGCGCCAACCGCCGCGGGCCGACCTATGTGGAAGTGGAGTACGTCGGGAGGTGACCGAATTGCCGTTGGCGACGTCGCACCAC
>JBGAQM010000107.1:0-16825 GCA_044220735.1 Urbifossiella sp.
GGGACCGCGACACGCGGCGGGTCGGGCGGCGGCTGGACGTTGAGGGCAAACACCCCCGTCGTCACCGCCACACCCACCGCCACGACGGCCATCGGCCAGCCCCAACCCGTCCGCGGTTCCACCGCCAGCGCCGCCACGGCGGGCAACGCTGCACCGCCGACCGCCGCGAGAGTGGTCCGCGCCAGCTCGGGCGGGAGCGCGACCGCGGCACGGTCGGTCAGCAGAGTCGTGAGGGCGGCGGCGGTGCAGACCACGCCGCGGCGAGCCAGCCGCGCACGCAAGAGTTCTTTCGCCCGCGCCAGCCGGCCGTTCACGGTCCCTTCCGGCCAGCCGAGCAGCCGGGCGGCTTCTTCCCGCGACCGGCCTTCGATGCAGCACAGCACCACCGGGTCGCGGTAGCACGCCCCGAGGCGGTCGAGTTCGCCGTCGAGCACGGCGCCGAAGTCGTCCCAGTCGGCGGTGTCGGGGGTGTCGGTGGGGCGCATCTGGGCGGCCTTTCGTTCGCGGGCGCGCCGGCGGGCGTCGCTCGTCCGGGCCTTCATCGCCACCCGGACGGCAGTGCCGTGCAGCCATCCCGCGACGGACCGCACTCCGCTCAGTGCGGCCGCCCGGCGGGACAGGATCAGGAAGACGGCCTGGAAGGCGTCCTCGGCGTCGGCGGCGTTCCCGAGGAGCCGCCGGCACGCCCCGAGGACCATCCGCCCGTGCCGGGCCAGGAGGGCGGCGAAGTCGGCCTCGGCGCGGGTGGCGGCGAACGCGGCGAGGAGTTCGCCGTCGGTCGATTCGTCGGCCGCCCCGGGGGACAGCCGGCCCCACAGGAGCTGGGCCGCGGTCGTCCGGTCGGTGGCCATCACCCCTCCCCGTCGGTGCCCGCCAGGATGTGCCCGCCGCGGCGGCGCGGCGTACAAGATTATCCGAATTCTTCGCCCGGCCGGCGCGGCAACCCGCGTGCCGGCCGCGCACCGCCGGCTCGGGGCTTGAGCCCGGAGGGCGACGGCGGGTAGCCCCGGGTGGAACCCGGGGCGGGCGTCGGCGTGACTCGCGGGAGCAACGCGGTTCGAGTACACCCGCAGGCCGCCCCGGGTTCCACCCGGGGCTACCCGCCGTCGCCCTCCGGGCTCCATGCCCCGAGCCCGCCCGTTGCCCGGCCCGCCGCCCTCGGATATGCTCGCCGGCACCCCACCGGCGCACCCGAGACCGCCATGCACGCCGCTCTCCTCTCCCTCGCCCTGCTCGCCCCCGCCCAACCGCCGGACGACGCCGGCGTGCTGCCCGTCGGGGCGGACGGCCGGCCGCTCAACCTCGACTTCGAGACCGGCACCCTCAAGGACTGGACCGCCGACGGCACCGCCTTCCGCGACCAGCCCATCAAGGGCGACACCGTCGCCGCCCGCCGCAACGACATGAAAAGCCGCCACCAGGGGCAGTACTGGGTCGGCGGGTACGAGAAGCACGGCGACAAGCTCACCGGCACCCTCACCAGCGCGCCGTTTAAGGTGACGCACCCGTTCGCCAGCTTCCTCGTCGGCGGCGGGCCGCACGAGCTCGAAACGTGTGTCGAACTCGTGGACGTGGCGAGGAACTCGGTCTTCTTCCGCGCCGCCGGCCTGGAAGAAGAAGACCTGCGCCGCGTCGTCGTGGATCTGTCCAAGATGCAGGGGAAGGACATCCAGGTCCGCGTGGTGGACCGGCACACCGGGCACTGGGGGCACGTCAACTTCGACGACTTCCGCTTCCACGCGGCGCGACCCGCGTTCGCCGCCCGCCCACAGAAGGCGCCGCCGCCGAAGCAGGACGTAATCGCGCACGCCGGCCTCGCGCCCGAGGCGGCGGCGAAGGCCATGACCGTGCCGGACGGCTTCAGCGTCACGCTGTTCGCGGGCGAGCCGGACGTCCACCAGCCGATCGCGTTCTGCTTCGACGACCGCGGCCGGATGTGGGTCGCGGAGGCATTCACGTACCCGAAGCGGAACCCGCACCCCGGCCCGGTGCTACCCGAGGCGCAGAAGAAGCTCGGCGACCGCATCCTGATCTTCGAGGACACCAACGGCGACGGGAAGCACGACAAGAAGACCGTGTTCATGGAAGGGCTGAACCTCGTCAGCGGGCTCGAAGTCGGCTTCGGCGGCGTGTGGGTCGGGGCGGCGCCGTACTTCCTGTTCATCCCGCACGACGAGGCGACGGACAAGGCCGGCGAGCCGCGCATCCTCCTCGACGGCTGGGGCTACCAGGACACGCACGAGACGCTGAACACGTTCGTGTGGGGGCCGGACGGCTGGCTGTACGGCTGCCACGGCGTGTTCACGCACAGCCGCGTCGGCGTCCCGGGAACGCCGGACAAGGACCGCACGCCGATCAACGCCGGGGTGTGGCGCTACCACCCGACGCGGCACGTGTTCGAGGTGTTCGCACACGGCACGTCGAACCCGTGGGGCCTCGATTACAACGCGCACGGCGAGTTCTTCGTCGAGGCGTGCGTGATCCCGCACATGTGGCACATCATCCAGGGGGCGCGGTACCACCGGCAGGGCGGGCAGCACTTCAACCCGTTCACGTTCACCGACATCCAGACCATCGCGCTGCACCGCCACTACCAGGGCGCGACGCCGCACGCCGGGAACAACGTGAGCGACGGGGTCGGCGGCGGGCACGCGCACAGCGGCCTGATGTGTTACCAGGGCGGCCACTGGCCGAAGGAGTACCACGGCAAGCTGTTCATGGGGAACCTGCACGGCCACCGCATCAACGTGGACGTGCTGACGCCGAAGGGGAGCGGCTACGTCGCCGACCGCAACCCGGACTTCCTGAAGACGAACGATAAGTGGTCGATGCTGGTGAACCTGCGCAGCGGCCCGGACGGCAACGCCTTCGCCATCGACTGGTACGACAAGCAGATTTGCCACCGTAACGAACCCGAGATTTGGGACCGCACCAACGGCCGCATCTACAAGATCAGCTACCAGGGGACGAAGACCGTCGCCGGGCTCGACCTCAAGAAGCTGAGCGACGCGGAACTGGTGAAGCTACACGGCCACGACAACGTGTGGTACGTCCGACACGCGCGTCGCGTCCTGCAGGAGCGTGGCCTCCGCGACGCCAAGGCGGCGGACGCGCTGGTTGCGATGCTTGCCGACCCGGAGCCGGTCCGCCGCCTGAACGCGCTGTGGACACTGGCGGCGTGCGAGAAGTTGACCGGCATTCGATTCGAGGCGCTGAGGAGGGACGCCGACCCGCATGTCCGGTCGTGGGCGACCCGGATGATGCACGAGAGCTTCGGGCTGGCCGAGTTTAACCCCCAGCATCGCGCGGACACGCTCGCCGACGAGGCCCGCGCGATGCCCTCGCCCGTCGCCCGTCGCTACCAAGCGTCGCTGGCCCATCAGTTCCCCGCAGCCGCCCGGTGGAAGCTCGTGGAAGTGCTGACCTCGTACCCCGAAGACGCGACCGACCACAACCTGCCGCAGCTGTACTGGTACGCGATGGAGCCGCTCGCCGAGGTGGACGCGCCGCGCGCCCTCAAGCTTGCCTCCGACGCCAAGCTGCCGCAACTGCTGCCGCTGATGGCGCGGCGCATCGGCGCCACGGGCTCGCCGGACGCCATCGACCTGTTGGTGAAGTCGGCCGGCGAGTCGGGCGACGCGACGCGGCAGCTCGCGCTGCTGCGCGGCCTTCAGGACGGGCTCAAGGGGAAGCGACAGTACCCGATGCCGCCCGCGTGGGAGAAGACGTTCCCCGTCCTGCTGAAGTCGCCGAGCCCCGAGGCGCGCAGCCAGGCGCAGGCGCTCGCGGTCGTGTTCGGCGACAAGAAGGCGTTCGCGGCGCTGCGCACGGTCGTCGCCGACGCCAAGGCCGACGCCGGCGCCCGCACCGCGGCGCTCACGTCGCTGGTTGATGCCCGCGACGCCGAACTGGTGCCGGTGCTGCACACGCTCGTGAAGGACACCGCCCTCCGCGGCGCGGCAATCCGTGGGCTTGCGGCGTTCGACGACGAGAAGACTCCCGGCGTGATCCTCACCGGGTACGCCGGTTACACGCCCGCCGAGAAGCGCGACGCGATGGCGACACTGTCGGCCCGCACGCACTACGGCAAGGCGCTGATGGCGGCTGTCGCCGACAAGCGCGTCCCCGTCGCCGACGTGTCCGCCGAGACGGTGCGGCAACTCCGCAACCTGCAAGACGCCGGCATCGATGAGCAGATCGGCAAGCTGTGGGGCGTCGTCCGCGCCACACCCGCAGACCGACTGAGGCTCATCGGCGAGTGGCGCGAGCGGCTGACCACGCCGACGAAACAGGCGCCGGACCTGAACCTCGGCCGGGCCGTGTTCGCCAAGACGTGTCAGCAGTGCCACACGCTGTACGGCGTCGGCGGCAAGGTCGGGCCGGACATCACCGGCTCGAACCGCGCGAACCTCGACTACCTGCTGGAGAACGTCTTCGACCCGAGCGCCGTCATCCCGAACGAGTACGCCGCGACGCGGTTCAACCTCGCCGACGGCCGCGTCGTCACCGGCATCCTCAAGGGGCAGACGCTGAACGCCGTCACCGTGCAGACCGAGAACGAGACGCTGACCATCCCCGCCGGCGACATCGACCGGCGGGCGCCGTCGGCGCTTTCGATGATGCCGGACGACATCCTCAAGACCACGACCCCGTTCGAGGTGCGGTCGCTGATGGCGTACCTCCAGGCGCCGAACCAGGTGCCGATGCTGGCGACCGCCGACAACGTGAAGGACTTCTTCAACGGCAAAGACCTGACGGGCTGGGACGGCGACAAGGACGTGTGGAGCGTGCAGGACGGCGAGATTGTCGGCAAGACGGCGACGGGGTTGAAGCGGAACACGTTCCTCAAATCGTCTCTGGCGGTGACCGACTTCAAGCTGAGCGTGAAGGTGAAGCTGGCGCCGAACCGCGAGAACAGCGGCATTCAGTTCCGCAGCGAGCCGCTGCCCGACGGCGAGATGCGCGGCCCGCAGGCCGACATCGGCGCCGGCTGGTGGGGCAAGCTGTACGAGGAGAGCGGCCGCGGCCTGCTGGCGAAGGAGGGTGGCGAGCGGCACGTGAAGGCCGACGACTGGAACGACTACGTGGTGGAGGCGAAGGGGCCGACGGTGAAGATTTGGATCAACGGGCAGCTGGTGTGCGACTACACCGACGCGCAGCTGTCACGCCGCGGCGTGATCGGCCTCCAGGTCCACAGCGGCGGGCCGATGGAGGTGCGCTTCAAGGACCTGCGACTTGAGGTGCTGCGGTGACGCGGTTCGGCGTGGGGCCGGTTTCCAACCGGTCTTTATCTGGCCGCTTGGAAACCGGCCCCACACCGAACTACCGCACCCGCTTCTCGGCGACGCGGAAGACGCCCACCGCCCCCGACGCGGTGCCGCGCGCCAGGTAGCGGCCGTCGGCCGTCAACGCCGCCGCGGTGCCGGCGCCGCCGGGCACTTCCCACACCCCCGTCACCGACCCCGTCCGCGCGTCCCAGTTCGTCACGACCGCACCCTCGCTGGTGCCGGTCAGCACGTCCGCCGACACCGCCAGCACCTTCACCGCGGCGGCGAGCTCCACCCGCACCGTGGGCTTCAGCGCGGTCACATCCCACACGCGGACGCGGCCGTCAGCGCACGCGGTCACGAGGCTCTTGCCGTCCGGCAAGTACGCGACGGCATTCACCGCAGCGGGGTGCGGCAGCGTCGTCCGCGGTCCCGGCCGAATGCGGCTCATGGTCCACACGCGGGCGGTGCCGTCGAGCGAGCCGGACGCGGCCGTCTGGCCGTCGGGGGCGACCGCGGCCGCGGTGATCGGCTTCGTGTGCCCCGTCAGCATGGCGCGGGCGTCGCCGCGGAAGCCGGGGCCGGGCTCCCACAGGCGGAGGGTACCGTCCTCGCCGCCGCCGGCGATCAGTTTGCCGTCGGCGGAGAAGGCCACGGCCGTGACGGCGCCGCGGGCGCCGCGCAGGGTGACATTCGGGGCGGGCGTCTTGTCGGTGATGTCGAACAGGCGAACCAGCCCGCCGAGGGCGTCGGCCGCGACGGCGACGAGCCGGCTATTCGGCGAGCAGACGACGGTGCGGGCGGGGTCGCCGGTACGGGGCACGTCGCCGCGGGGGCCGGGTTTGGCGCCGCCGAGGTCCCACACGCGGGCGGTGCCGTCGCGGTCGGCGGAGATCAGCAGCGCCCGGTCGGGCGTAAACGCGACGGCCGCGACCGGCGCAGCGTGCCCGGCGAACTCGGCGACGGCCTTCGCGGTCGCGGAGCTGGCGGGCGGCGGTGTGAGCAGGTTCATGCGGCGACCCGAATGAGCGCAGAATATGCGTGTGGGACAGCCTAGCTCACGTCCGGCGGGAATGTTGCGGTCCGGGGCGTATTCGATGAGGGAGTCGCCGGAGCCGATCGGCTGCGGCGTCCGCCGGCCGTGCGGGGACGACGGCTCGCCTGCGTCCGCCCGTTGGTCAGTCGCGGAATCCCGGAGCGAGCATGACGGCGAAGCGGGCCGGGTTCTGAACGCCGGCCACCCGGAGGGCGTCGAGCGCCGCGGCGGCGGGCGTCGCCGTCGGCCCCCGCCTTCGAGACGGCCGCGGCGGTGGCGGGCGGCCGCGGCGTGGAAGGCGAGCCCCCGGCAGTCGAACTCCCCCTCCGCTCGCGCCAACAGTGCCCCGCCGTGGGCCGGTCGCCGCGTAGGTCGGCCACGGCGGCCCGCACCATCGACCCCAGGGCCGGGCCGGGGTGTGGGTCGCGGTAGCGGTCGAGCGCCACCGCCGCCCGGGTCGCCTCGGCGAGGGCGCGCTCGCGGTCCTCCCCGGCCGCCGCCGCGGCGACGGCGGCCCGCGCCCAGGTCCAGTGGACCATGCTGTCCGTGAAGTCTTCCATCAGGGCGAATCGGTCGGCGACCGGCCGGTGCTCGCGGCAGAAGGCCCACGCCTCCGCCGCGCGGCCCTCGTAGAGCCACACGTCGGCCTCGTTCCGCCACGCGAGGACGTGCTGGACGTGGCCCGGGTTGCTGCCCCATCGGGCGATCGCCGTCCGGATGCGGGCGCGGGCGGCCGCCGTGTCGTCGTCGGCCAGGTCGAGCAGGTGCGCCCAGGTGATCAGCGGGAACGTGACCTCGGCGTGCAGGTTCCCGCGCTCGGTCAGCTCGCGGGCGATCTCGGCGTAGAACTCGCGGCTCCGGTTCAGGTTCCCGAGCATCAGCCACGCCAGGATGTCGAACACCCGCAGGAGGAGCCGCTCGTAGACGACCTGGGCGCCGGTGCAGGCCCGGAGGGCGGCGGCGGCCGGCGGGACGGCCGCGACCGCAGCACGGAAGTCGCCGATGAACAGGAACCCGATGACCCGGTGGAGCCCCAGGATGGCGTTTGTCAGGTCGCGGGTGGCGGGGTCGGGGATCGCGGCGAGGGCTTCCCGGGCGCGTCGGAGGAGGCTTTCGATCCGGACGGCCGTGTGCCGCCCGGTGAGCGGCCGGATCATCGCCTCTCGGCCGAGCCCGATCGCCGCCCCGCCCGGGTCGCCGGACCGCAGGCTCAGGAGCAAGCCGTAGCTGTGGAGCCACGACCCGAGCTGGGTGTCGGACAGCCGCACCTGCCCTGCCGCCCACCGGCAGATCTCGACCCGCAGCCGGACCGCGGGCGGGATGCGGTCGGCCGGCCGCGGCCGGAACCGGTACCCCCGCAGCCACACCCGGACCCGCAGCCAGACCAGCGACCGGCGAAGCGCCCGATCGGTCGGCGGGATCGCCACCCCGGCCGCGGTCAGCACGCCGCGCAACTGTTTCACCCCCTCACTCACTCGCCCGGCCCAAATCAGCTGCTCGGCCGCCCGCTGACGGCAGACCATCGCCTCCGCCCCGCCGCACAGGGCGGCCGCCTCGGCGTACACGGCCGCCGCTTCGACCCCGTGGGTGGCACCCGCGAGGGCGGCCGCCCGGGCCACCGTCAGGTCCTTCCGCCGCGGGTCGCCGGGGTCGCCCAGGTCGAGGGCGCGGCGGAACTGGTCGGCCGCGCGGCCAGGCCAGCGCCGCCGCCGACTCCCGCCGGCGGCGGCGTAGTAGTCGGCCGCCTGGCCGGGCTCGCCGGCCTCCTCGAAGTGGTGCGCCAGCGCCTCCGCGTCGGTCCGGTCGGCGGCCGCCAGGACGACCGCCAGCCGGCGGTGGCGTGCGGCGCGGACGTCGGCCGTCAGGTCGCCGGCGATCGTCGCGCGGACCCGGTCGTGGAACGGCTCGACCGTCCGCGGGGCGTCGCCCCCGCCGGCCGTCCGGACCGTCCGCCCGGTCACGAGCACGTCCAGCGCCGCGGCCTGCTGGTCGGCCGGCACGTCCGCCGCCCGCAGCGCCGACTCGACGGCCACCGGCCCGACCGCCAGCGCCACCACCTCGGCCAGCCGCCGCGGCTCGTCCGCCAGCCGCGCCACCCGCGCCCGGATCACCGCGTCGATCGACAGCGGGGCGGTCGAGTCGGGCTGCCCGAGGTGGTACTCGACCAACTCCTGCACCAGCAGCGGGCTCCCGGCCGACTCCCGGGCGATCTCCGCGGCCGCCCGCTTCGCCTCCGGGGCCGACCCGAGGAGCGCCTCGGCCAGCGCCCGCGCGTCGTCCTCGGTCAGCGGGTCCACGGCGAGTTCCCGCCGCTCGACCGGCAGCCGCCGGAGGGCCGCCACGAACGGGCTCGTGTCGGCGTCGCGGCGGCGGTAGCCGGCGACGAACAGGAGCGGCGGGGCGTCCGGCGGGCGGACCAGTTCCTCCAGCAGCGCCGCGCTCTCCGCGTCGCCCCACTGGAGGTCGTCGGCGAAGAGGACCAACTGCCCCCGGGCCGCGAGGCGGTTGCACAACTCGCGCAGGGCGCCGAACCCGCGCCGGCGGGCCTCGTGCGGGTCGTCGGGGGCGGCCGGCAGGGGGAGTTCGACGACCGCTTCCAACCGCCGCAGGACCGGGAACAGCCGGGCGAGGTCGGCGACGCGGGCCGGCAGCACCGCCTCGACCCGCTCCCGGGGGAGCCGGCGGAGGTAGCGGAGGAGGTCGTCCACGAGCCCGTCGAGCGCCTTGTACGGCACCGAGCTCTGCTCGTAGCACCGGCCGGCGAGGGCGACCACACCGCCGCCGTCGCGCAGGTCTTGAAGGAACCGCTCGACCACGGCCGTCTTCCCGACGCCGGACGCGCCGTGGACGTCCACGACGACCGGCCGGCCGGTGAGGCGCACGCCCGCGGCGGCGGCAACTCGGTCAGGAGCGCGTCGCGGCCGAGGAGCGGCGGCCGGTCGGGCGCGGCGGGGCGGGGGGGCGGGGCCGCGACGCCGAGCCGACGGAGCACCTCGTCCCCGGTCGGCCGGGCCGTCGGCTCGTGCCTCAGCAGCTCCAGACACAGGGTTTCCAGGTCGGCCGGCACCCCAGCCGCGAAGTCGGACGGCGGCTGCGGCGGCCCGGCCTCCTTCGCCCGGATCACCGCCAGCCAGTTGCCGGTGTACGGCAGCCGTCCGGCCAGCCCGGCGTACAGCAGGGTGCCGAAGGCGTACCAGTCGGCGGCCGGCGTGAGCGGGCCGCCGGCGAGTTGCTCCGGCGGCATGTACTCGACCGTGCCGCCCGCACTCGACGGCAACTCCCCGGGCCGGTCGAGGTCGGCGACCAGCCCGAAGTCGAGGAGCTTCACCCGCCCGTCGCGGGCGACCAGGACGTTCGTGGACTTGATGTCGCGGTGGAGCTTGTCGGCCCGGTGGAGGGCGTGGACGCCGACCGCCAGCTGGGCGAGCGCCGGCCGGAGGCGGGGGGACTCGGCGAAGGTGCCGGTCTCCGCGGCGCCGGCCCGCCCCCCGCCGCGGACGTGGGCGAGGAAGTGTTCGCCGTCCACGTGTTCCATCACGCAGAACCAGTTCGCGCCGTCGGCGACCTGGGCGTAGACGGCCACGAGGTTCGGGTGCCGGAGGTCCACCAGGGTGGCGAACTCCCGCTTGAGGTACACCAGCCGGCCCGGGTCGAGGTGGGTGAGCGTCTTGACCGCGACCACCCCGCCGCCGGGTGCCCGGGCCTTGTACACGACCCCCATCCCGCCGCGGCCGAGTTCCCCGAGGGGCTCGTACCCCGGGGGCAGGGTGACGGGTGGCGCCGGCCGGGGCTTGGGGCGGCCGGGGTCGGGGAATGCGGCGAGCGCCCGCAGCCGCTCCTTCACCGCGTCCGCCAGGGTGGTGTCGCCGCCGCACAGCGCGTCGATGTCCGGCTCACGCCCGGCCTTGATCTCGAGTTCGGCTTCAACGACGATCTCGACGACTCGCGTGTCAATCACGACGGCTCTCCGCGGCTACCCCCCCGAGCGAGCGCCGCACCCGGAACCCGCCGCGGAAAACCGGACGGCGGGGAATCATTACGACGTGGGGGGGTCGCGGAGGAGGCGGGCGAGCCGCACCCGGGCCTCCTGCCAGCGCCGCTGGAGGGTCCGCTCGCTGATCCCGAGGACGGCCGCCGCCTCGGCCTGCGGGAGTTCCTGGTAGTAGAGGAGGTCCATCACCTCGCGCTCCTCGGGCGGCAGGTCGGCCACCCGCTCGTGGAACTCGCGCCAGCGGTCGAGGTCGGTCGAGTCGGCCGGGGCGGCGGGGTCGAACCCGGTCGGCTGCGGGGCGATGTTCGGCCCCGGCCCCTGCGGGCCGCGGTACTTGCGGGACAGGTCGATCAGCTCCCGGCGGATCTGGAGCATCGCCAGCGCGAAGAACTGCCGCGGCGTCTCGGGCGTCACGTCCTCCAGCGCCCGCAGGAGGCGGATGACGGCGGCGTTGAGCACGTCGCCGGTCTGCTCGTACGGGACGACCGCCGGGTACGCGCCGAGGAACCGGCTGGCCATCCGGTACAGGGCGTCGCCGACGCGGCGGAGGAGTTCGTTGCGGGCGGCCGGGTCGGTCCGCGCAATCAGTTCCCCGTAGTCCTTGGTCGGGAGGTCGTCGGCCATGGGGCTCCGAGAAAAATCGGGATCGCGTGTCAGGTTCGCGGGGGCGTTCTCGCTCGGTGAGTGTCGGCCCGGATTCTACCACCGCCCGGGCCGGGACGGAACCACCCACCGGAGACGCCCGTGACGCGCCCCACCCGCCTCGCGCTGTTCGCCGCGCTCGTGCTGCCGGTCCAGCTCCCCGGCTGCGACCCGGTGATGCTCCGCGGCGCCGAACCGGCCTCGGCCCGGGTCGCGCTCCCGGCCCTCCGCCCCGCGACCGGGCCGGCGACCGACCCGTTCCCCCGGGCGGGGACGAAGGCCGTCGTGGTCGCCGTACTGTCGTTCAAGTGCCCGCTCGCCCGCGACTACTTCGAGCCGCTGTCGGCCGTCGCCGCCGAGTACGGGCCGAAGGGCGTGGCCGTGGTCGGCGTCGTGCCGAACGAGACGCCCGAGGAGGTGGCGCGGCAGGCGGCGGAGTTCAAGGCCGCGTTCCCGGTATTCGCCGACCGCGGGCTCGCCGCCGCCGACGCCCTGAAGGCGACGCACACGCCGGAAGTGTTCGTGCTCGACGCCAGGCGCGTGGTGCGTTACCGCGGGCGGGTGGACGACAAGTTTGGCGCGCGGCTGAAAGCGAACCCCGAGACCACCCGGCACGACCTGCGGTCGGCGCTCGACGAGGTGCTCGCCGGCAAGGCGGTGAGCGTGCCGCGGACGCCGTGCGTGGGGTGCGAAATCGCCCGCCCGAAGGCCGCGCCCGCGGGGCCGGCGGCGGTCACGTTCCACCGCGACGTGCTGCCGATCCTCCAGGCCCGGTGCCAGGAGTGCCACCGCCCCGGCGAGGCCGGGCCGTTCCCGCTCGTGAGCTACGACGACGCGGCGACGTGGGCGGCCGACATCAAAGAGTTCACCGGGTCGCGGCGGATGCCGCCGTGGAAGCCGACCGGCGGCCTGCCGCTGGCCCACGACCGCCGCCTGCCGGCCGCCGAGATCGCCACCCTCGCCGCCTGGGCCGACGCCGGCGCCCCCGAGGGAAACAAGGCCGACGCCCCGGCGCCGCGGGCGTTCACCCCGGGCTGGGCGCTCGGCGAACCGGACCTGGTGCTGACCGTCGAGGACGACTTCCACCTCGCCGCCCGCGGGCCGGATCACTACCGCTGCTTCGTCCTGCCGACCGGGCTGACCGAGGACCGGATGCTGGTCGGCTACGAGGTGCGGCCCGGCGACGCGTCGGTCGTTCACCACGTCCTCAACTACTTCGACACGACCGGCACGGCCCGGCGGCTGGACCGCGAGGCGCGGGGGAAGGCCGGCATCGACCGCGGGCCGGGGTACGAGTCGCCGATGGGGATCGGGTTCGAGCCGAAGGACGCGGAGGCCGTCGGCGGGCTCGGCGGGTGGGCGCCGGGGATGGGCGCACAGCGCGCGCCCGCCGGCACGGGGCACCTGCTCCCGAAGGGGAGTGACGTGGTGTTGCAGGTCCACTACCACCGCACCGGGAAGCCGGCGACCGACCGCACGCGGATCGGCCTGTACTTCGCCAAGGCGCCGGCCGGGCTGAAGCGGCTGAAGACGCTGCGGGTGCCGGGCTTGTTCGCGGCGTCCGACGACTTCGCCCCGTTCACCCGCGTCCCCGCCGGCCGGGCGGGCTACCGGGTGGTCGGGAAGGTGGTGCTGGACGAGCCCGGCCGGCTGTACGCGGCGATGCCGCACCTGCACATGCTCGGGTCGAAGGTACGCATCACCATGACGCGGCCCGGCGGCCGGGAGGAGGTGGTGGTGGCGGTGGACGAGTGGGACTATGCGTGGCAGGAGGCGTACCGGCTGGCGGCGCCGGTGGACGTGCCGGCGGGGACGGTGTTCGCGGTCGAGGCCGAGTTCGACAACACCGCCCGCAACCCGCTGAACCCGCACCGCCCGCCGCAGGACGTGGCCCG
This sequence comes from Urbifossiella sp., assembly GCA_044220735.1. Taxonomy (GTDB): domain Bacteria; phylum Planctomycetota; class Planctomycetia; order Gemmatales; family Gemmataceae; genus Urbifossiella. The sequence goes on from JBGAQM010000107.1 coordinate 12,832, forward strand.
CGGCGAGGGGACGACCGACGAGATGCTGTTCGGGTTCCTGGGGATGACGACCGACGGGCCGGGCGGGGCGGTGCGGGCGCGGCCGCTGACCGACCCCGCCGCCTACCGTCCGACGCGCTGAGCGGGGGGACGCTACCGCACCCACCCGATCAGGCCGTCGGCCCACCCGTCGAGCGTCTGCCACTCGCCCGTCACCGCCGACCACACCCGCACGGCGTCGGTCGGCCGCGCGCCCGGCCGGCGGACTGCCTGCTCGATCACCGCGAGCTGCCCGTCGGCCGCCACCGCCCGCGGCCGGTCCGGCGTCGTCCACCACACGCTTTCGCTCGTGCCGATCACCTTCCCCCGGTGGCGGAGCGTCACCACCGCCGTCTTGCCCGACAGCGGCGGCCCCTCGATGCGGTCCGGCACGGCCGAGTACTCGAACCCGTGCCCGAGCGGCCGCCACGCGGCCTTCTCCCACGTCTTCTTCGCCACGTCGATGGTGTACGCGAGGTCGGCGTCGTACGCGACGCGGCCGTCGGGGAGCAGCGCGAACCGCGGCTGCTGGAACCCGAGCGGGGTGAACCCGATCGCCCCGTGCGCGTCCCACGCCTTCTCGCCGGGCCGGTGGGTCGGCGGGATGGTCACCACCTCCGCGCGCGTGCCCGCTGCCGTGTCCAGCACCACCACCTTGCCGAGCGTGGTCTGCGTCACGAACCGGTCGTCGTCGAGCCACACGCCCGGCGGCTGGTCGTTGGGCCAGCCCGCGCCGGTGGCGCCGCTCGTCGCGGCGAACTCGCCGAGCGGCTCGCGCGGCCGGCCGACGCGGTCGAGCGCGAGCTTGTACAGCATCTCGCTGCCGAGCGGGACGGCCGCGTTCGCCCACTCGCGGACGACCGCCTTTGACCCGCCGGGGGAGACGGCGCCGCGCAGCCCCCACCGGCCGGCGCCCGGGTCGGCCACGCGCGCCGCCTCGCCCGTCGCGGTGTCGTACCGGAACACGCCCTCCGGCCCGGCGGCGCTGCCGTTGAAGTAGTAGACCGCCGTCCCCTCGACCGCGAGCACGCGGCCGCCGTCGGGCGAGTAGCGGACGCGCTTCTCGACGAGGTCGTACACCGTCGCGGTCTGGAAGACGACGAACCGGCCGCCGACGACGCGGTAGTGGGCGTTGAACCCGATCCCCGAGGCGTCGCCGGTGTGCAGGTCGTCCCGCCCCGCGAGCCTGCCGTCGCGGAACGTCGCCCGCGTGAGGCGGATCGTCCGTGACCCGGTCTCCCCCGGCTTCAGCACCAGCTCGGTGAACAGCAGCGCCGGGTCCGCCTTCTGTGGGGCGGGCGCGGGTGCGGGTGCCGGGCGCGGCGGGTCGGCCGGCGGCTCCTGGCCGGCCCACACCGCGACCGCCGCCGTCACGACCACGAGAGCGGCCGCGGCGACGCCGAGCGCGGTAGCGGTGCGCGACATGGTTCGTCCGATCTGGTCGGCGAGTCGATCGACGACCGGAGAGGGTGGGGGGGCGGAGGAACCGAGGGCGACGGCCGCGGCCGCCACTGGCGCCGACAGCGGCAGTGCGGCAGTGGCCAGCGCCGCGGGCCCGAACCCACGGCGGGCGAGCCGGTCACGGAGTCGGGTGCGGGCGGCGTGGAGCCGGGAATCGACCGTGCCGACCGGGCAGCCAAGTTCCCGCGCGGCCTCCGCATTCGTGAGCCCTTCGAGGCAGCAGAGCACGAACGCCGTCCGATAGTGGTCGGGGAGGCGCCCGAGTTCCTCGTCAAGCACGCCGGCAAACTCGGCGTCCGCCGGGGCTTCGTCGGGCACGTCGGGCGGCAGGAGGGAGGTCGGCCGGCGGCGGCCGCGCACCTTGAGGGCAGCGTTCGTGGCGACCCGGTGGAGCCACCCGCCGATCGAGCCGCGGCCGACGGCGTGCGCCCGCCGGGCGAGCGCGAGGAAGGCGGCCTGGAAGGCGTCCTCCGCGTCCTGCCGGTGGCGGAGGACCCGGACGCACGCGGCCCACACCATTGGCCCGTGGCGCCAGACGAGCACCTCGAACGAGGCCGCGTCGTGGGCGTCGGCGTACCGGCGAACGAGGTCCGCGTCGGGGATCCCGCCGGCGGGATCCGCGGCCCGCGCGATCGCCCGGACGTGCGACGCCAGGCGGGTGGGATCGGTGCCAGTCATGGGTTCCCGCGGTCGAGGTCGAGACACCAGTCATGATCCGCCGCCGCGGGCGTTCCTTCGCGCCAATTCGTGATTCCGTTCGAATTCGGTGAAACGATCTCCGCCGACGGGCGTTCCCACTGTAGCAGTGAACGCATACAGCGGCACACGTCACCGAGGGGCGCGGCATGGACATCCACATCTCCCCCCACGACGGCGTACCGATCTACCTGCAGATCGTCACGCAGGTGAAGTACCTCGTCGCGGCGGGGCGGCTCGCGCCCGGCGACGAGCTGCCGGCCATCCGCGTCCTCGCCGAGCGGCTCCTCGTCACGCCGAACACCGTCGCGCGGGCGTACCGCGAGCTGGAGGTCGCCGGCGTCGTCGAGAAGCGGCGCACCGCCGGCACCTACGTCGCCGACGCCGGCTCCCCCCTCGCCCGCCGCGAGCGGCTGCGCATCCTGACCGGCCGCGTGGACGCACTGCTCGCCGAGGCCCGCCAGCTCGGCGTCCGCACCGACGACGTGATCGACCTGATCCGCCAGCGCGACGAGCGCCTGCAACCCGACCCCGAGGAGGTGTAGCCCATGGTCGCCGTCCCGTCCGAGTTCAGCGGCAACGTGATCGAGGTCGCCGGCCTGACGCGCCGGTTCGGCGCGAAGGCGGCGCTCGCCGACGTGCGCCTCGCCGTCCCGCGCGGCGGCGTGTTCGGGCTCGTCGGCGTCAACGGCGCCGGCAAGACGACGCTCATCAAGCACGTCCTCGGCCTACTCCGCGCGAAGGAGGGCACGGTGCGCGTGTTCGGCCGCGACCCGGCGGCCGACCCGGCCGGCGTGCTCGGCCGCGTCGGCTATTTGTCCGAGGAGCCGGACCTCCCCGGCTGGATGCGCGTCCGCGAACTGCTCCGCTACACCCGGGCGTTCTACCCGACCTGGGACCCGGCGTTCGCCGAGGAGTTGCGGGCGGCGTTCGGCCTCGACCCGGCGGCGCGGGTGAAGCACCTGTCGAAGGGGCAGCGGGCGCGGGCCGGGCTCGTCCTCGCGCTGGCGCACCGGCCGGAGTTGCTCGTCCTCGACGAGCCGTCGAGCGGGCTCGACCCGATCGTCCGCCGCGACATCCTGGCGGCCGTCATCCGCACCGTGGCCGACGAGGGGCGGACGGTGGTGTTCTCGTCGCACCTGCTGCACGAGGTGGAGCGCGTGGCCGACCGTGTGGCGCTGATCGACCGCGGGCGGGTGGTGTTCAGCGGCGGGCTCGACCACATCAAGGCGACGCACCACCGGCTGACACTGCGGTTCCCCCGGCCGCTGCCGACGCCGCCGTTGCTGGCTGGGGCGCTGGCGTGGGACGGGTCGGGGGCCGAGTGGGCGGCGCTGTGCAGCGGCGGGCTCGACGAGTTGCGCGGCGCGGCGGAGGGGTCCGGGGCGCAGGTGGTGGCGCACCGCGTCCCGTCGCTCGACGAGATCTTCGTGGCGCGAGTCGGGGCGAAAGCGACGGCACCGGTGGAGGGCTGACCCATGTGGGCGATGGCGGCGGCGCTGGCGTGGGAGTTCTGGGGGCGGCACCGCTGGGGGCTCGCCGGCGCGGCGGCGCTGGTCGGCGGGTTCGCCGCGTACACCGCCGCGGCCGCGCCGGTGCCCCAGATGGCGATGGCCAGCACGATCTGGTTCGTGATGGCGCTGAGCTACGTGATCGGCGTGTTCGCCTACGGCTTCGAGGCGCGGCTGGAGGCGGCCGAGTCCGGGTTCCCGGCTCGGCACTTCGTCCTGCCGGCGCCGACGTGGCTGCTCGTCGGTTGGCCGATGGTGCAGGGGATGCTCGCGGCGGTGACGATGTGGGTCGCGTGGGACGCGCTCGT